>JAOBWM010000022.1 GCA_025463365.1 Acidimicrobiales bacterium | reverse complement strand
ATCACCTACGGCGACTGGGCCGAGCGCACGCGCCGGCTCGGCGGTGTCCTCGACCAGCTCGGGATCTCCGCCGACGGCCGCGTCGCCACGTTCTCGTGGAACACCGCCCGCCACCTCGAGCTCTACTGCGCGGCTCCGGGCACCGGCCGGGTCCTGGACACGGTCAACCTGCGGCTGTTCCCCGAGCAGGTCACCTACATCGTGAACCACGCCGAGGACGAGGTGATCTTCGTCGACAAGACGGTCGCCGGGCTCCTCTGGCCGCTCCTGCCCAAGTTCGAGACCGTGCGCCACCTCGTCGTGATCGACGACGGCGGGACGTTCGACACCTCCGACGCCGGGCCCGGCAAGGAGCTGCACGACTACGAGGAGCTGCTCGCCGGCGCCTCGCCGGTGGAGTGGCACGTGGATGACGAGAACTCGGCCGCGTCGATGTGTTACACGAGCGGCACGACGGGCAACCCGAAGGGCGTCGTCTACAGCCACCGATCGACCGTCCTGCACACCATGGCCGCCTGCTTCGCCGACGGGTTCGGGGCGCGGGAGTCCGATCGGATCCTCCCGGTGGTCCCGATGTTCCACGCCAATGCCTGGGGCCTCGCCCACGCCGCGGTGGCGGTCGGCGCCGACCTCGTCATGCCCGGTCCCGACCTCAGCCCCAAGGGCCTCGCCACGCTCATCGAGGAGGAGCGCTGCACCGTCGCCGCCGGCGTGCCGACGATCTGGATGGGCGTGCTCCCCGAGCTGAAGGGGCGTGACACCTCCGCGCTGCGGGTCATCCCGTGCGGCGGGTCGGCGGTGCCCAAGGCGCTGTCGGAGGCGTGGCGCGAGCAGGTCGGCCTGCCGATCTACCAGGCGTGGGGCATGACCGAGACCAGCCCCGTCGCCACGGTCGGCCCCATCAAGTCCGCCCTCGCCCACCTCCCCGAGGACGAGCTGGCCGACATCCGCGCCATGCAGGGGCTGCCCTTGCTCGGCGTCGAGCTGCGCGTGGTCGATCAGGAGACCGGTTCGCCGGTGCCGCGAGACGGCGAGTCCCGCGGCGAACTCCAGGCATCGGGCCCGTGGATCGCCCAGGCCTATTACGACGACGACCGCTCGGCCGAGTCCTTCACTGACGACGGCTGGCTGCGCACCGGCGACGTCGCGACGATCAACGGTGACGGCTACCTCCGCCTGGTCGACCGCACCAAGGACGTCGTCAAGAGCGGCGGCGAGTGGATCTCCTCGGTGGAGCTCGAGAACGAGGTCATGGCCCACCCAAAGGTCGCCGAGGCCGCTGTCGTGGGCATGCCGCACCCCAAGTGGCAGGAGCGCCCCGTCGCGTTCGTGGTCGTCCGCGAGGGCGAGACGCTCACCAAGGAGGAGGTCCTCGAGTTCCTCGACGGCCGCGTGGCCAAGTGGTGGCTCCCCGACGATGTCGTCTTCATCGACGAGGTCCCCAAGACCAGCGTCGGCAAGTTCTCCAAGAAGGACCTCCGCGCCCAGTTCAAGGACTACGAGATCCCCGGCACCTGATCCCTCGCGCCATCGCGAGGGGGTTGGTATGGATCCGGGGCGGTCGGGTGTCTTGAAGGGCATGCCCACCGGACCGACCTCCGCCGTGCCCTCGCCGCCGGTCGCGGAGGTGGCCGACGGGCCCGCCGACGGCGAGGCGCCGGACGGTCCCGCGATGGCCGGGTTCGAGGCGTTCTACGCCGCGCAGGTGGGCGAGGCCATGCGCCTCGCCGAGCTGCTCACCTCGCGGGCCGAGGCTCACGACCTGGTGCACGACGCGTTCGTCGGACTTCTCCAGCGGTGGGACGACATCGGCGATCCGCTGGCGTACCTGCGCCGATCCCTCGCCAACCGTGCCACCAACGTCTACCGCCATCGCGCCGCGTCCAAGGAACGCATCACCGCCCTGCGAGCTCAGCGGGGGAGCGATGCCGAGGCCACGCCCGACTACCTCGCCGACATGATCGCCGAGCTGCCCGCGAAGCAGCGCGCCGTCGTGGTGCTCCGGTACTACCTCCAGCTGCGCGAGCGCGAGATCGCCGAGCTGCTGGACATGCGACCGGGGTCGGTCGGCCCCACCCTCACGCGCGCCCTCCGGCAGCTCAAGAAGGAGATCTGACATGGACCTGGACGATCGCATCACCGTCGCGCTGCGGGAACGGGCCGCGGCCACGCGGGAGGCCGGGCCCTCGCTGGCCTCGATCCGGGCCGATGCCGCAGGATCGCCCGTTCGGCTTCCCGCCGGGGCTCCGCGTCCTGCAGGTCGTCGCGCCCTGGCCCTTGCCGTCGCCGCCGCGGCAGCGCTCGTCTTCGGAGCCGTCGTGGTGGCCGGGCGGGAGGGCCACCCGTCGAGCCGCATCACCACCGGGCAGGCGCCCGAGCCCCCGGCCTTCGGTGCCTTGCTGGGCGGCGGGGCCCGGCTCCTCGACGCCGACACCAGCCGCGGCGTCGATCAGCCGAGCACCTCCGTCGAGGTGTTCGGCGCGGCGATCGGCGGGCGAGCCATCGCGCTGTTCGGCCCGCACGATGCGCTCCAGGCGAGCGTCGACTGGATGCCTGCTCACTACGCACCGACGACGCTCGGAAGCATCGCCGCCCAGTCGGCCGGTCCCGACGACGGCACCAACGGACTGCGGCTCTTCCGGTGGGGGCCGGCGGGGAAGCGCACCACCGTCGCGTTCCGCGGCTTCTCCGCCGACGAGGCCCGTTCGCTCGCGGCGCGGATCGTGCGCGGTGCCTCGCTCGCGGACGTGGCCCCGGCCCCGCTCGTCTCCTTGTTCGAAGGCACCGACCTCAACGTGTTCAACCGCACGCCGTTGAGCTCGGTCGTTGCGGCGTACCAAGTCCGCGGCGAGCGGATGTACCTCGTGTTCGTGCCCGACGCGCCGGACCCGGCGGCCTATCGGTGGTTCCCGCCGTCACGGCAGATCGAGCGCATCGGCGGGCACGAGGTGACGATCACGCCGAACGGCGACGGCGAGGTGGCCACCTGGGCGAGCGGTGGCGGGACGGTCCTCCTGGCCGGGCCGAAGGGCACGGTCGCCGGCGAGGTGGGTGAGGTCCGGATGGTCTCGAGGTCGGCCTGGGCCCACGCCGCAGCGGCCGCCGCGGATCGGGGCGGGGTGTTCGCCACGCGGGACGACGTCGCCGGGAAGATCCACCCCGTCCCCGACTGGGGTGTCGGCCGCGGCGTGGCCATGACGGAGTCCGAGATGGTCGATCCTCGGAGGCTGCCGGGGCCGGCCGAGGGTTACAGCGACATGTTCATGTGGAGGTTCGGGCAGGTGGTGCCAGGCTCGGCCCTGCGCTGCGAGGGCACGCCGCCAGTGGTGTGCCGGCCCGACGCCTGAGCGTCGGGGCGGTCGACCGCTCCGGAAGTCCCCGACTTCGGGCCTCGGGGGTGCCGGGCGTAGCGTCGCCGGCGATGTCGTTGACCCGGTACCGGTTCGCCCTGCGCCCCAAGTGGATCGCCTCGCACCTGTTCGTCCTCGCCTTGTGCGTGTCGATGATCGGCGCCATGTTCTGGCAGCTGGACCGGCTCCAGCAGAAGAAGGATCGCAACGCCCGCATCCGGGAGCGGCGGGCCGAGCAGGTCGTGCCCGTGGGCGGGTTGTCGTCGCCGTCGAAGCCGTTCTCGTCGACCAGCCAGATCGAGTTCCGCCAGGTCACCGCGACCGGCCACTACCTCGCCGACCAGGAGGTGCTGGTCCGGTCCCGGAGCCGCAACAGCTCCCCGGGCTCGTGGATCCTGACGCCGCTCGACCTCGGCAACGGCGTGGCCGTCACGGTGAACCGTGGCTGGGTGCCCAACAGCGGCCAGCTCAACAGCGTCCCGGTCCGGTACCGCGCCCCGGCCGGCAAGGTCACCGTCTCGGGGTTCGTGCGCCAGACGGAGACGCGGGGGAGCTTCGGCCCACGAGACCCGAAGACCGGCAGGCTCGACAACCTGGCACGCGCCGACGTCGCCCGCCTGGACGAGCAGGTGCCCGAACGGCTGCTGCCGCTCTACCTGCAGCTCGAGAAGCAGTCCATCCCCATCAAGCCGGCCGACCCCCGCCCGGTCCCGTCGCCCGAGCTCGACGAGGGGCCGCACCTCTCCTATGCGATCCAGTGGGCGATCTTCACCACGACCGCACTGGTGGGCTACCCGCTGATCCTGCGCCGCCGAGCCCGCGAGATCGAGCAGGAGGAGGCCGACGAGGAGTACGACCGCCTCCACCCGCCGGTCGATCCGGACGAGCCCGATCCCGACGAGCCCGATCCTGCTGACGAACCGGCGGCGGGCGACCCGCGGCTCGATCCGGTGAAGGACAGCTGACCGCCGGCATCCTCACTCCGGCGGAGGGGAGCCCTCGTCTCGGCGCATGACGAGGACGGGGCACGGCGAGTTGTGCAGGACGTGGTGGCTGACCGATCCGATGAGCACGCGCTGGAGCCAGCCGTAGCCGTGGGATCCGACCACCACGAGATCCGCGCCGATGCGCGCCGCCACCTCGCAGATCGTCGGGCCGGGCTCGCCGGTCTCGAGGATGTGATCGGACGTGATGCCGAGGGTCTGGTCGAGCTCGGCGAGGTCGGTGGTGCCTTCGACCCGGCCTTCGCGTTCGATCTCCTCCTCGAGCTCTGGATCGATCACCGGGTGCGTGTCCATCGGGGTCACCGAGGCGCCGGGCAGGAACGCCGAGGGCACCACCGCGAGCGACGCGAACGTGTGGTCGCGCCCGAGGATCGCGATGGCGCGGGTCATGGCTGCGGTCGCGATGTCGGAGCCGTCGGTCGTGAGCAGGACGCTGGACATCTGGCCATGCTCGCACAGCGCTGCGGGGCGGCCCGGACGCGTACCGTGGCCCGGTGCCTGACGATGTGCGGACCCGCATCCTCGCTGCCACGGTCGCGTGCCTCGGGCGGTACGGCATCGCCAAGACCACGGTCGACGATGCGGCTCGCGAGGCCGGCCTGGCGCGGGCGACCGTCTACCGACACTTCCCCGACGGCAAGGAGCAGCTGATCGCCGAGGCGATCACGTGGGCCGTCGGCCAGTTCTTCGCCGAGCTGGCCCACGCCGTCGCCGATGCACCGGACTTCGCCACCCTGCTCGAGCAGGCGCTGGTGCACGCCCATCGCGCTGTCGAGGAGCACGCCGTGCTCCAGAAGGTCCTCGAGACCGAGCCTGAGCGGCTCCTCCCGCAGCTGACCCAGTCGGCGCCGCAGGTGCAGGCCGTGCTGCGGGCCTACCTGGCCGAGCGACTGGAAGGGGAGCGGCTCCGGCCCGGGATCGACCCGGTCGAGGCCGGAGACTGGTTGGCTCGCATGGGCCTCTCGTTCATCTTGGCCCAGGGCCGCTGGGACCTCACCGACCCCGCTGACGTGCGTCGCCTGGTCCGCGACGAGCTTCTCGCCCCGATCCTCCTGCCCTGATCCCCTGCCGTCAGGTGCGGTGCATCGCGCCTGGCTATGGCGGATGTCACCCGTAGCGATCGTTGACGATGAGACACTTTCCGTCATAGTGTCTCACCCGATGACGGTCACCTCCGCCCCTGTGGAAGCCAGCGCCCCGGCGGCCACCGTTGACGTGCGCGACCCGGCCGTAGAGCGGACCGAGCCGGTCGATCGCCACCTCGACGCGGCGCTCACCCTCGTGGGTCGCTGGGGTGTCACGAAGACCTCGCTGGCCGACGTGGCCAAGGCATCGGGCTGCTCGCGGGCCACGATCTACCGAGCGTTCCCCGGCGGCAAGCAGCAGCTGTTCCACCTGCTCGCCGTGCGTGAGCTGCAGTCCTACGTCGCCGAGATCGTCGCGGTGATCGACGCCGCCGAGGACCTCGAGGAGGCGCTGACGGCCGCCCTCGTCGTCGCCTCCCGCCTCGTGCGCAACCACGACGCCGCCCAGTTCATCCTCGAGCACGAGCCCGGGCTGTTGCTGCCGTTCCTCGGCTTCCACGAGGTCGAGCGGGTGTACCGAGCCACCGCCGTCGTCGTCGGCCCCCACCTCGAACGCTTCCTCCCCGCCGATCGGGCCGCGTGGGCAGCCGAGTGGGCGGCGCGGATCTTCATCACCTACCTGTTCCACCCGGGCGACGAGGGAGACCTCGCCAACCTGGCCCAGACCCGGCACCTCGTGCGCCGGTTCCTGCTCCCGGCCTTCTCGGCCGTGGAACCGGAGCCCCCGCGAGCGGCCTCCACCCCTCAGCCCGCATCCCCCGCCTGACCTCAGGAGCGTCTCATGTCCATCGACGAGTCCACCACCAACGAGCAGCTGATCGGCCGAGCCGATCTGAACGACCTCGAGGCCATCTTGGCCGTGTCGGCGTCGGACCAACAGGAGTCGATCCGCGCCGTCGAGGACCACGCGGATGCCATCTTCACCTGGGACTACGAGAAGGGCGCGCGGCCGGCGCTCAACAAGCTGTACGAGAAGGCCAAGGTCTCCATGTGGAACGGCGAGACCGACCTCCCCTGGGACACCGTGGTGGATCAGGAGCAGGTGGCCCGGGACAACATGGCCCTCGGGACCTTCGGTGACGCCGACCTCTCCCACACGCCCTTCGCCAAGTGGGGTGACAAGGAGTGGACGAACCTCGGCATGGAGTTCCAGAACTGGAGCCTCAGCCAGTTCATGCACGGCGAGCAGGGCGCGCTGATCTGCACCGCCCAGATCGTCGAGACGGTGCCGTGGATCGACGCCAAGTACTACGCCGCCACCCAGGTGATGGACGAGGCCCGCCACGTCGAGGTCTTCGCCAAGTACCTCGACACCAAGCTCAACGGTCACTACCCCATCAACGCCCACTTGAAGATGCTGTTGGACGACATCATCAACGACTCGCGCTGGGACATGACCTACCTGGGCATGCAGATCATGGTGGAGGGCCTCGCCCTCGCGGCATTCGGTCTCGCCATGCAGGTCACCCCCGATCCGCTGCTCAAGAAGCTCCTGCGCTACGTCATGAGCGACGAGGCCCGACACGTCGCCTTCGGCGTCCTCAGCCTCAAGGAGTTCTACGACGGCCTCTCCGACAAGGAGATGTTGGAGCGCCAGGAGTTCGCCTTCGAGGCCGCCGTGCGCATGCGCGATCGCTTCCTCCAACAAGAGGTGTGGGACCGCATGGGGGTCGACGTCAAGGAGGCCGTGAAGCTCTTCGACATGCCGGCCGAGATCAAGAACCAGGACCCGTTCCAACAGCTCCTGTTCTCCAAGATCGTCCCGAACTGCAAGAAGCTCGGCCTGCTCGACGCCAACGACGGCTGGCTTCGCAAGAGGTTCGACGTCCTCGGGGTCACCCAGTTCGAGGATTGGGCCGACACCGGCGAGGAGTACCTCGAGATGGACGCCGTCACCCAGGACCGACTGGCCGCCGAGTCCGCCTGACCGTCGCCTACCCGCCCAGACCCGCTGGGGCGGCGCGCCCCGGGCTGCACCGGACGATCTACGAACCGAGGATGCGGGCCTTTGCGGCCGCGAACTCCTCGTCGGTCAGCGCGCCCTGGTCGTGGAGCGCCGACACCTTGTCGAGCGCGCCCGCCGTGTCGGTGTCGCCGTCGGACGAGGTGACCGTGCCGACCGGGGAGCGGCCCTCGGACTCGCCGCCGAGGATGTGGCCGATGTCGACCGAGGGCTCCGTCCCGATCCCACCCGAGACGATGGGGGGCCCCGATCGGTCGGCGGCCCGCTTACCTTGGCCGAGGTCGATCGTGACGCGCTTGTGGTTGTGCGGAGCCGCCGCCACCGCCACGGTCTGCCCGGCACGGAGACCCGACGCGCACACGCCGACGGAGGTCTCGTACGGGTCTCGTCCGGGCACCGTCACGCGCAGCCGGTACTTGTAG
>JAOBWM010000019.1 GCA_025463365.1 Acidimicrobiales bacterium | reverse complement strand
CAGGGCGCTCGCGCCGATGAGGATCGCGCCCTCGCCGGTGGTTGCGTCCCACCAGTTCACGAGGATCCCCGGGTGTTCGTCCGGGTGCGCCTTGTCGACCGGCGAGAGCATGGCGATGGTCCCCATGGCGCCGCAGAAGAACAGGGCGACCACGATCATCCAGCGCACGAGCCGGCGGTGCAGGGCCCGCCGCATCTCCACCTTCAACAGGTTCATGCCGCCTCCTTCGATCGAGCGGTGAGGTTCAAGAACAGGTCCTCGAGTGAGACCGTCTCCGGGCGGAGCTCGGTGACGAAGTGGCCGTGCTCGGCGAGGACCTTGGTGACGCGTGCCGCTTCGCCCCGATCGAGTGCCACCCGGAGCAAGGAGTCGGCGCGCTCGACGGTGAGGCCGTCCGCGGCGAGCAGACGTGCCCCGGCATCGAGGTCATCGACGCCGACCAGCAGGGACGGACGCGCCGCCTGGGCCAGCACGTCGTCGACGCGGCCTTCGAGCACGCAGCGGCCACGATCCAAGATCGCGACCCTGTCGCAGGTGTGCTCGATCTCGGCCAGCAGGTGGCTCGACACGAAGACCGTGCGGCCCTCGGCCCCGAGCTTGACCAGCAGCTGCCGGATCTCGCGGATCCCCGCCGGATCCAGGCCGTTCGCAGGCTCGTCGAGCACCAACAGGGCGGGGTCCTTCAAGAGCGCGGCGGCCAGCCCGAGCCGCTGGCGCATGCCGAGGGAGTACCGACCGACCTTCTCGCCCGCTCGCTCGGTCAGGCCCACCACCTCGAGCACCTCGGCCACCCGGCGCGGGCCGATGCGGTCGATCGCGCCGAGGAGGCGGAGGTTCTCCTGGCCGGTCATGGTCGGGAACAGCGCGGGGGTCTCGACGATCGCTCCGACGTGGGGCATGACCGATCGAAGGGCGGCAGGTGTCGGCTGGCCGAGCACGTGGGTGCGCCCGCTGCTCGCCCGGACGAGTCCGAGCATGCAGCGGATCGTCGTGGTCTTGCCCGACCCGTTGGGGCCGAGGAAGCCGAAGACACCTCCCTCGGGCACGGCCAGGTCGAGCCCCGCGATCGCAACGACGGGTGGCCGTCGCACCCTCCGGTACTCCTTCCGCAGTCCGGCGATCTCGATGACGTTTCCCATGCGGACCCACCTGCCTCCAAATGTGGTTGTTGTGAGGACTGACGAACCGCAGCGCGGCGCGGGTGACAGGCCCACGCGATTTCCCGCCGACGGTCGTCGTCGCCTCCGCCGCCCTCGCCTCCCTAGTCTGAGTCCGTGGAAGCTGAGGCGCTCATCGAGGTCAGGTTCGACGATTCCTTCGCCCGCGCGTTCCCCGAGCTGTGCGAGCCGTGGCAGGCCGAGCCGAGCCCAGACCCGCGGCTCCTGGTCCTGAACCGCGATCTCGCCACGCAGCTCGGTTTTGACCCGGGCGCCCTCGAAGGGCCCGAAGGTGTTGCCTTCCTCGTCGGGGCGGCAATCCCCGCCGGCGTCCAGCCGGTGGCTCAGGCGTACGCAGGCCACCAGTTCGGCGGGTTCGCCCCGCGGCTCGGAGACGGGCGGGCGCTCCTCATCGGCGAGGTGGTCGATCAGGAAGGCGGCCGCCGCGACATCCACCTGAAGGGCTCGGGCCGCACCCCGTTCGCACGTGGCGGCGACGGGCGCGCAGCGGTGGGTCCGATGCTGCGCGAGTACGTGATCAGCGAGGCCATGCATGCCCTTGGGATCCCCACGACTCGGTCGCTGGCCGTCGTCACCACCGGCGCGCAGGTGACTCGGGAGCGGCTGCTTCCTGGCGCCGTGCTCACCCGTGTTGCCGCGAGCCACATCCGGGTGGGGACGTTCCAATACGCCGCGCTCCAGCGCGATCCGGCGCTCGTCCAGCGGCTTGCAGATCACGTGATCGCCCGCCATCACCCGCAGGCGGTGGAGAGCGAGAACCCCTACGTCGAGCTGCTCCGGAGCGTCATCGACGTGCAGGCATCGCTGGTGGCGCGGTGGATGGCTGTCGGTTTCGTCCATGGGGTGATGAACACCGACAACACCACCATCTCCGGCGAGACGATCGACTACGGGCCGTGCGCATTCATGGACGCGTTCGACCCCGCGACCGTGTTCAGCTCGATCGACCACGGCGGCCGGTACGCCTATGGCAACCAATCCCAGATCGCACAGTGGAACCTCGCCCGGCTGGCCGAGACGCTGCTGCCATTGATCGCGGCGGACCCCGAGGAAGCCGTGGAGCGCGCCACCGAGGTGCTCCACACCTTCGCCGGAAACTACCGAGAGCACTGGGGGACGACCGTACGAGCCAAGCTCGGGCTGCGGGACCGCCACGACGATGAGCTGCTGCTCGCCGACGACCTGCTGCTCGCCGACGACCTGCTGGCGATGCTGCATCAACAACAAGTGGATCTCACCTCGGCGTTCCGCCAGCTCTCATCGCTGGTGCGGGGCGATGCACGCCCCGCTCGCGTCCTGTTCGGCGATCCGGCGCCGTTCGATGCGTGGGTCGATCGCTATCGCACGCGGCTGGCGATGCAAGCTGCGGACCCAGCGGTCGTTGCCGCCGAGATGGACCGGGTGAACCCCCTGTACATCCCCCGCAACCACCGTGTGGAGGAGGCGCTCGACGCCGCGACCGCCGGCGACCTCGACCCGTTCCGGCGGCTCGTCGATGTGGTGTCGCAGCCCTTCGACGAGCGACCCGGCCTCGAGGGGTACGCCGTCCCCGCCCCGCACGGCGGGCGCCCGTACCGCACCTTCTGCGGTACCTGAGGGTCCTCAGGGTCGGGGCTTCGAGAACCGTCGGAGTCTCAGGTGACGAGTCGGTGCTCGAAGGCGTAGGCGGTGGCGGCCGAGCGCGAGGCCACATCGATCTTGGTGAAGATGTTCGACAGGTGGCGTGACACGGTCTTCTCGCTGAGGTGGAGGCGTAGGGCCATCTGCTTGTTGGTGAGACCCTCGGCAACCAGGCGCAGCACCTCGGCCTCCCGCTCGGTGAGGCCGCCGGGCAGACCCGGTGCGCGGCCGGTGATGTCGCGCAGGTGGCGCAGGTCCAGCTCGGCGCCGAGCTGCTCGAACCGGGCGCGCGCCGCCTCGAACGATGCCGATGCCCCGTCGAGGTCCCCCGCCTTGCGGCACGCGGAGCCCTGCAGCATCCGGGCCGTCGCGGCCTCGTGCGGTACGCCCAGCTCCTGCCAGCGCTCCGACGCGCTGCGCAGCGTGGCGCACGCCGAGCCGTCGTCCGACGCCAGCTCCAACCGCCCTTGCGCGGTGAGCGCGGCAGCCATGAGCGACGGGCTGGAGAAGTCCTCGGCGATCGACCGCAGTTCGGCCAGCGCGGCCGAGGCCACCGGCAGGGCTCCCGAGGCGATCGTGATCTGGACCTGGGCCGGCAGCAGCCGGGCCCGCCCGAGTCGGTCCCAGGTGACGTCGTCGAGCGCCCGGGTGATGATCGCGAGCGCCGCGTCGACCTTGCCCTGGGCCAGCCGCACGAGGGCCATGCCGGGTTGCGGCTGTCCGCTCATGTCCTCCGCCTCGGCGAAGGCGGCCTCGGCGCCGGCCAGGTCGCCGATGCGACGCCGGATCTCGCCGATCTCGGCGTGGCCCGCGGCCGCGTTCATGACGTTCAGCGTCGCCAGCTCGGAGCACGCGCGCCGGGCCTGCTTCTCGGCTTCGTCCCACTCACCGCGCGACCGCAGTGACGACGCGAGGTGCACGCGGCACAGGCCCGGGAACACCGCCATCGGGTGTTGCCGCGCCCAGCGGTCGGTGGCCTCGCCCCACTCGGCCGCCCGGCGCAGGTCGCCCAGCGACTCGCAGGCGCTGATGAGGCTGCAATACACCTTGCCGGTCGAGTACGGCCGCAACCGGCCTTCCACAGCAAAGAGCATCGCCTCGTCGAGGGTGGCCAGCCCCTCGGCGGGCTCGCCGGCGTCGATGAGCACCCGACCCAAGGCCTGCAGCGCCTCGGCCTCGATGTCGGCTGATCGCAACCGCCGCCCCAGCTCCACGACCTGCCGGGCGCGCTCGAGCCCCCCGATGAGATCGCCACGACCATGGGCGGCCTCGACCTCGCGGAGCACCAGCGATCCGTATTCCAGCGATTCCTGATGCTCCCCGAGCGCCCGCCGGGCCCGGCGGAGCCATGCCCCAGCGATGGCCGGCCGCGCCTTGAACCCGTGGTGCTCGTAGAGCCACACCGCGCACTGGCCGGCCCGGCGCAGCTCCCCGAGCTCCTCGTACCGGGCGTAGGCCGACTCCCGGGCCGTGATGCACTCGTCGAGCCGGCCCAGCCACCAGGCGGCCTCGGCCAGCACGTCGAGCCGGTCGGACTCGAGCGAGTCGACGCCCACGGTGTCGGTGGCGAACGGCCGGGAGCTCGCGTCGTAGGCCGCCTGCCAGTCGCAGCGTGCCAACGATGTCCTCGCGGCATCGAGAGGGTCGTCGGCGATGGCGTCGTCCCGCGGTGTCGCCATCGCCGACGACGGTAGCCCCGACGGCGCCGGGTCGCCCCTGGCCCTCAGCCAGCGGCGACCTGCGATGCGAGGTGCGCGAGCACCGGCGCGATGGCGGCCGCCGGGCTGAACTCGACGAACGTGACGCCCTCGTCGGTCCAGCCGGTGTGGCCGCCGGGCCAGTAGTAGAGCTCACCGGCCCGCGTGGTCTCCTCGGTGCCGTCTGCGTAGCGGACCGTGATCGAGCCTTCGGTCACGGTGCCCCAGTGGGCGCACTGGCACAGGTCGTCGGGCAGGCCGACGAAGAGGGGGGTGAAGTCGGTGCCCGCGGGCAGCTGGATGTGGCGGACCGTGAGGTCACCCCACGTGTCGCCGCGGGTCTCGATCCCTCCCGCCTGCATCTCGATCGGGACGTCGCTGACGGGTGCGTGCATGGCTCAACCTCCGCTCTCGGGTCCGGACGGTTCCGGGACCCGCCACCAGCATCCAGCGGCACCGCGTTCCCGGCATCGGCCGAACCACGCATCTCGCGGTCGGCGCCCCCGTCGGGCATGGGGCAAACCACCCACGAGGCCCCGACGGGCGATGGTTGATCTGCCCGATGCTGGGGTCTCGGGGGTGGCGCAGGATGTTCGAGGTGGAAGCCGAGACCGAGGAGCAGGGCGGCTGGGAGGATGAGGTCCAGCAGCTGCTCCTGCACGGCCGGGACCTGGAGGCCGCCGAGCTGGCGGTGCGGCACCTGCGCGACCATCAGCCGAACGACTCACCGACACCTGGAGCCAGCACCATGGAACCGCTCGAACAGCTCGACGAACTCGGGGGCCTGCTCGGTGGCGTGGCCGGAGGCATCCGGCCCGACCAGCTCGACGCCCCGACGCCCTGCGCCGCCTTTCGGGTGCGCGACGTGCTCGGCCACATGATCGCCGGCGCCACGCAGTTCGCCGCCGGCTTCCGGGGCGAGGACGCGGATCCCATCGAGGGCGACCCCGCCGCCGGGCCCGATGTGGTGGCCCGGGCCGGGGCCGCCCTCGGCGACCTGATCGGCGCCATCGGTTCGCCGGGCGCCCTCGACCGCACCATCGCCTCGCCCTTCGGTGAGCTCTCCGGCGAGGCGTTCGCCCGCTACGTGGTGCTCGACGGGCTCGTCCACGGCTGGGACATGGCCTCGGCCACCGGCCAGCCGTACGAGCCCTCGGACGAGCTGGTGGCCGAGGTGGACGCGTACGCTCGAGGGCTGCTCGGCCCCGAGCTGCGTGACGGCGACACCTTCGCCCTCGCCACCGAACCCCCGGCCGGTGCCACGCCGATCGAGCGCCTGGCCGCCTTCACCGGGCGCACCATCTGACCCCTCGCAGGGTGGAGGGTGGTCCCTGCGGAACCGTCACGCGGTGAGGCGGAAGGGTGGGTAGTCGTCGGTGGCCAGGACGAAGGCGTAGGCGATGACTCGGTTGTGCCAGCGCATGACGCCCACGGTGAAGTCGAACAGCCGGCGCGGGTGACGGCCGGTGACGGCGATCGCGAACCAGGTGGCGATCGCGGCCAGCACCACACCGACGTCCAGCAGGATCAGGACGATGTAGTGGGGGATCGCGAGGAACCACTTCACCAGTGGGAGCCACCGGTTCAGCTCGTTGCGCACGTCGGGATAGGCGACGTGGAGGTGGACCGCCTGCTCCTCGTCGCTGGAGGGGTACTCGTCCCGAAGGAGCAGGAGGTAGGCGAACGCCCGGTTGTGGAGGCGGAGGTACGCCAGGTTGAAGTCGAACGTCCAGCGCGGATACTTCTGGCGGAAGACGATCAGCAGCAGCGGCGGGATGAACAGGACTCCGCTGGCGACGCCGGCGAAGGATGCCCCGTCGTTGCCGGCCTGGAAGCCGGTGGCACCGAACGTCGCGAGCAGGATCAGGATCGGGATGGCCAGGATCAGGCGGAAGATGGCCGATGTACGGTCGCGGGGACCGTCGGGATGGTCGATGTCGAACTGGATCGGGTGGGCGTGCGGGGTGGGTTGCATGGTCAGCTCCTGTGCGTCACGTCGTCAGGGTGACGAGCGCGGTGTCGGTTGGTCCGTTGGTGTGCGTTGATGGGTTGTTGTCGGTGTGGGATCAGGTGACGGTGACGATGGCCTTGCCTCGCGTGTGGCCTTCCTCGACGTGTCTGATCGCGGCGGGAACGTCGTCCAGGGAGTAGGTGCGGTCGATCAGCGGGGTGACCGTGCCGTGCTCGATCAGGCCGGCGAGGAGCTCGAGGTCCTTCCGGTTCGGCTGCACCGTGAAGCTCGTCATCCGCTGGCTCACGAAGGGGGAGATGGACGCAGCGGCGACGATGCGGTCGAGGGGCCCGATCCAGCGGTTGGTGGAGTCCCCGCTGATCTGCACGAGCGCGCCGTTCGGCAGGAGCGCCCGCCGGCAGGCCATCGGAGCGTGCGCGCCTGCGGCCTGGAGGATCAGATCGAAGCGCCGGCCCCCGTCGGTGAAGTCGGTCTTCGAGTAGTCGAGGACGCGATCGGCGCCGAGGGCGCCGGCCAGCTCCAAGTTCGCGGTGCTGCAGACGGCGGTCACCTCGGCACCGAACGCCTTGGCGAGCTGCACCGCGAACGTGCCGACGCCCCCTGAGGCGCCCACGACCAGCACCTGCTGGCCAGCATCGACACGTCCGTGGTCGCGCAGGGCTTGGAGGGCGGTCGACGCGGCCAGCGGCACGGCTGCCGCCTCGTCGAACGTGAGGTTCGCCGGCTTCTTCACCACCAGGCTCGCCGGGACCGGCGCGAGCTCGGCGAAGGTGCCGAACCCGCGCCTGAAGGAGGTTCCGAAGACCTCGACGCCCGGTTGGAGCGACGTGACGTGCTTGCCGACGGCCCGGACCGTCCCGGCAACGTCGCAGCCGGGGATGGGGAACTTGGGCCTGCGCAGCCCGAACTGCAACCGGGCCACGAACGGGGTGCCTCGAACGAGGTGCCAGTCGGCGGGGTTGACCGATGCCGCGTGCACCTGCACGAGCACCTCGTCGTCGGCGATCGCCGGCTCGTCGGTGTCGACGAGTTGCAGGACGTCGGCGGGCGCTCCGTAGGAGCGACAGATGATGGCCTTCATGAGGATCTCCTCTTCCCGGATCCGGCTCGGCTACGCCGCGGGCTGCGGTGTGCGCACTGGGATGGGCTCGGGGGCGGGCACCGGGGTGGGCACCGGCGCGGGCTGCGGCGCGGGGGCGACGACGTCAGTAGGCGACGGGACCGGAGGCTTGGAGCCTTCGATGTCGATGTGCGGCAGCAGCCGGTCGAGCCACTTCGGGATCCACCAGTTGCGGTCGCCGAGCAGCTCCATGGTCGCCGGTACGACGACCATGCGGACGAGCGTCGCGTCGAGCAGCACGGCGAGAGCGAGTCCGAGGCCGAACAGCTTGATCTCCCGGATGTCTTCGAGCATGAAGGAGGCGAAGACGACGACCATGATCGCGGCGGCGGCGGTGATCACCCGGGCCGTGGACGCCAGCCCGTCGGCGACGGACGTGGTGGCGTCGCCGGTTCGCAGGTACTCCTCCCTGATGCGGGAGAGCATGAAGACCTCGTAGTCCATGGAGAGGCCGAAGACGATGGCGAAGAGCATCATCGGGATGAACGGGTTGATCGGTCCGCCCTCGATGCCGAGCAACGCGCCGGCCCAACCCCACTGGAAGACGGCGACGATGACGCCGTAGGCCGCGCCGATCGACAGGAGGTTCATCAGGACCGCCTTGAGTGGCACGAGCACCGACCGGAACACGGTCATGAGCAGGACGAACGAGAGCGTCAGGACCGCGCCGAAGAAGACGATCGTGCGCTGGGCGAGGAAGTCGGTGATGTCGATGCTGGTCGCGGCGCTGCCGGTGACCTGCACATCGAGACCGGAGCTGGCCACCGCGGCAGGGATGACGTCGGCGCGCAGCCGGCGGACGAGGTCGGTCGTGGCCACGTCCTGGGGTGCGGTCGTCGCGACCAGGCTCATCAGGTAGGCGCCGGGCTTCGTGGGGTTGTCGGCCAGCGGCTGCGTGACCGCCGCGACGCCAGCGGTGCGTTCCAGCGCACGGTGCAGCCGTTGAACCGCCACGGGCGAGTCATGGGCGCCAGGGACGACGGTGATCACGAACGGGCCGTTGAACCCATCGCCGAAGCCCCGTGCCAGGAGGTCGTACGCCTGCCGGGTCGAGGTGTCCTTGGGGAAGTTTCCCTCGTCGGCCCAGCCGAGTCGCAGGCTCCCCACCGGTGCCGCCAGGACGAGGAGCAGGGCGGTCGCGCCGACGAGCCAGCGCACGGGGCTGCGCTGGATGGTGCGGCTCCAGCGGTAGGCGTAGGTCGCTCGCACAGGCTTGGCGGCCCGCCGCGGGACCGGGCGGCGCAGCGGCCCGACGGCGACGCTCGCGAGGAGGGTGAGCGCGGCGAGCACGGCGCCGAGCGCCGCCAGCGGTGCGAACCCGAGGCCCAGCCCGAGGAGTGCGGCTGCGGTGAACCCGGCGGCGATGAGGCCACGCCAGCGGGTGAGCTCGACCCGTTCCCGTGCGAACCCGAGCAGTGCCGGGAGGAGGGTCGTGGAGGTGAGCATCGTGGCGAGCACCGTGGTCGACACGCCGATGCCCATCCCTCCGATCCAACCGATGCCGACGAGCAGGAGCCCCAGCATCGAGATCATCACCGTGGTGCCGGCGAAGACCACCGCACGGCCGGCGGATTCCATGGCACCCACGGTCGCGTCCCGCGGGGAGCGACCCTCGTGGAGCCCTTCCCGGTAGCGGGAGACGATGAAGAGGGCGTAGTCGATCCCGACGCCGAGCCCGATCATCATCCCCAGCAGGATCGTGTTGTCCGGGATGGTGAACAGGTGGCTCAGCACGAGGGTCGCCCCGATGCCCGCACCGACGCCACCGAGCGCAACGGCGATCGGGAGGCCCATGGCGAGGACCGAGCCGAACGCGATGATCAGCACCAACATGGCGAAGGCGAGACCGATCAGCTCGGTCTGTGGAGGGTCGGCCACGGCGAGGTACTGACCGCCGGGCAGGACCTCGAGGCCCGCGATGTGGGGAGCGTGGGCACTGATCGCCTGGCCGAGCAGCCCGGATTCGGTGTTGTCGACATCGGCCGACAGGTTCACCTGCGCGTAGGCGACCTTGCCGGCGAGCGGCCCGGCTCGAGCGATCTGGCCGCGGCCTGGCGCGGAGTAGGGCGAGACGACCGTGCCGCCCGGATGCTGCGGCACGCCGTCACGGTCAGGGAACCCGGCATCGACGAGCCTGAACAGCTTCTGCATCGCTGCTCGAACGCCGGGGTCATCTACCCCTTGGTGCGACGTGAACACGATCGTCCCGGACTGGCCGCCGGTGCCCAGCTCGGGGAAGTGCTGCTTCAGGACCTCGAACCCGGCGGCGCTGCCGGAACCGGGGACCGCCGAGCTCGCGCTGAACCGCGAGCCGAGGGCGCCGGCGGCGCCGAAGATCGAGAAGAGGGCGACGAGCCAGATGGCGACCGCCTTGATCCGGTGGTCGAAGCACCAGCCGGCGACCCGTCCGAGGAGCGAGGCCGGCGGGCGAGGCGGTGGACCGCCGTCCCCTGCGGCCAGAGGCGGCGTTGGTCTCGTCGTGGTGGTCGATGTGCTCATGGAGCCATCGTCCCGGCATGGGCCGGCGGGCACATCGGGACTCCGGCCGTTCGCGACCGACCGTTGGAATGGTGTGCGACTCGTCCTTTCGGCCGATCCGCGGCCGGCTCCGACTCCTTACTGTGTGGTCGTGCTCCGAGACTCGGCTCGATCGTTCTGGGCCGAACCCCGGATAGCGGACCCGCCGCGCCGCGTGTGGCGGGACTGGGTGCTCGTCTTCGGCCTCGTGCCGGTGGCGGTGCTCGAAGGCGTGCTCAACGAGGACCTGGTCTGGCGTGGCTTCTCCGTCGTCGTCGCCCTGGCGCTGTTGCCCACGCTGCTCTGGCGGCGGACGCACCCGCTCGCAGCCGTCGTGGTCGCCTTCGGCATGCTCACGATCGTCGACGCTGCGTCGCTCGCCGTCGGCGTCGACTGGCGAGGCCTGAGCACGAACATCTTCGTGCTGTTGTTGCCCTACGCGCTGTTCCGATGGGGCTCCGGTCGTCAGGCCGTGATCGGGCTGGCCGTGATGTCGATCCCATTGCTGCTCAGCGGCTTCGACCAGCAGATCCACGCGTCGGCCGACGCCATCCCGGCCAGCAACATCGTCGTCGGTGGTCTGGTCGAGCTGGTCGCGGCGGCGCTCGGCGCGTCCGTCCGCTACCAGGACAAGGCGCGTGCCCGCGGCATGGACCAGGTCAAGCTGCTCGAGCGCGAGCAGCTGGCACGCGAGCTCCACGACACGGTCGCCCACCACGTCTCGGCCATCGCCATCCGTGCGCAAGCCGGACGCGTCGTCGCCTCGGCCGATCCTGTCGCCGCCCTGGACGCCCTCGTCGTCATCGAGGAGGAGGCCTCTCGAACGCTGGCAGAGATGCGCGCCATGGTCGGCGCCCTCCGCCAGGGCACCGAGGCCGACCTCGCCCCGCAGCGAGGCGTCGCGGACATCGAGCGGCTCACGAACAGCCGTGGGGACCGGCCACACGTCGACGTGGAGCTCTCGGGCGACCTCGACGGGCTTCGTCCCTCGGTCGATGCCGCCCTGTACCGGCTCGCCCAGGAGTCGATCACCAACGCGGTCCGCCACGCACGCCACGCCACCCGCATCAGGGTCTCGGTCCGTGGTGAGACAGATTGCGTGCAGCTCACCGTCGGCGACGACGGCGACGCCGGCGCCGGAGGCCCGCGCTCGTCGACGGGCTTCGGGCTGATCGGCATGGCAGAGCGAGCGAAGCTGCTCGGCGGCACCCTCGAGGCCGGACCGAACCGGAACCGAGGATGGACCGTGCATGCCGTCCTTCCCAGAGGCAGTGGCGGATCATGACCATTCGAGTCGTCCTGGCCGACGATCAGGAGATCATCCGGACCGGGCTCAGGATGATCCTCAACGCCCAACGCGACATCGAGGTCGTCGGCGAGGCGGCCGACGGGCGCGAGGCGGTGGAGCTCGCCCGCCGGCTCCGACCCGACGTGTGCCTGTTCGACATCCGCATGCCGGAGCTCGACGGCATCGAGGCCACCCGGCAGCTCGCCGGTCCCGGCATCGACGATCCGCTGGCGGTGGTCGTGATCACCACCTTCGATCTCGACGAGTACGTCCACGGCGCCCTCAAGGCCGGTGCCCGCGGGTTCCTGCTCAAGGACGCCGGTCCCGAGCTCCTCGTCCAGGCGGTGGAGGCTGCCGCCCGCGGCGATGCGCTCATCGCCCCCAGCGTGACCGTCAGGCTCCTCGCCACCTTCTCAAACCCGGGTGCCGGGACGCCCCGGGCCCAACCCATCGAACCGCTCACCGCCCGCGAGGAGGAGGTCCTGGTGACCGTCGCCCGGGGCCGAACCAACGCCGAGATCGCTGACGAGCTCTACATCAGCCTGAGCACCGTCAAGACCCACCTCGCGAGCCTGATGAACAAGCTCGGCGCCCGGAACCGGGTCGAGATCGCCATGTGGGCCCATGAAACCGGCCGCATCGAGCGTTGACGGTCACCGTGACCTGTCGGTCCGGGTGCCACGCGAGCGGGCGGCCCAGACCGGAGCTACGGATGGAGGTGCGTACGTTCGCCGTGTGGTCCGAGGACGGCGATCAGTTCCACGGCGCCGTCGATCGTCCCGAACCAATGGGGCGTCCAGGTGCTGAACTCCACGGCTTCGCCCGGTTCGATGACGAGGTCCTGGTCGCCGAGGAGGAGCCGCATGCGTCCGTCGAGCACGTACATCCAGTCGTGGCCTTCGTGGACGCGCAGTTCCTCGGGTGGCTTGCGTCGTCGAGCGCTGATCCGCATCTTGACGATGTTGAGCCCACCCGCCTGACCACGGTTGGTGAGCGGCCACACGGTGACGCCGTTGAACCTGGCCGGCTCGATGCGGACGCGCGGGTCGGGTGGGGGCGTGCCGCCGAGGAGGTCGTCGGCGCTCACCCCGAGCGCTGACGCGAGGCCGGCGATGTGGTCCAACGCGAGACGACGCTTGCCGGACTCGAGCCGGCTCAACATCGAGACGTCGATGTGAGCCCGCTCGCTGACCTGTTGCAGCGTGAGCCCCTGGTCGGTCCGTAGCTGTCGCAGCCGACGGCGGACCCGGGCGTCGATCGTCTCCTCCGGCGGCGTTGCCTGCATGGCAAAGGAGGTTGCCAGAATGCGGGAGGCCGGTCAAGCTCGGCCCATGGACCGATCGAAGAGTGCCACACACCGTTTCGAGGCCTTCGGCAACCGCAACTTCCGGCTCTACTTCGTCGGCCAGACCATCTCGAGCGTGGGGTCGTGGTCGCAGTCGCTGGCCGTCATCTGGCTGGTGCTCGAGATCACCAACCGCAGTGACCGGCTGGGCATCGCGATGGCACTGCAGTTCCTGCCGATGCTGGTGCTCGGCCCGCCTGCCGGCGTGCTGGCCGACAAGCTCGACAATCGACGCCTGCTCCTCGCGACATCCACCGCGTCGGGCCTGTTGGCATTGACGTTCGGCGTCGTCGTCGCGACTGGCCATCTCACCATCTGGTGGATCTACGCGCTCACGATGCTGCTCGGCGTCGTCCTGGCCGTGGAGCGTCCCACCATGCAGGCCATCCTGTTCCAACTCGTGGGGCCCGAGCTGCTCCCGAGCGCCGTCGCGGCCAACAGCACCATCAACTCGGTGTCACGCCTCGTCGGCCCGGCCCTTGCCGGCGCACTGATCGCCACCGTCGGAGTGGAGACGTGCTTCTTGATCAACGCCGCGTCCTACGTCGTGGTCATCGGCGCACTCCTTGCTCTGCGATCGAGCGAACTCGTGGACCGGCCACTCATCGGGCGGGCGAAGGGGAGACTGCGTGAAGGGTTCGCCTATGTGCGCACCCACCCCGATGTGGGGCGCCCGCTGCTCGTCATGGTGGTCGTGGGGACGGTGGCCCTGAACTTCCCGACCACGTTCCCCTCGATGGTCCGCTTCGGGTTCCACCGGGGCGCGGGATCCGTGGGCACGGCGATGAGCGTCAGCGCCATCGGTTCCATCATCGGCGGCATCTACATCGCCGGCGTGAACCCGCATCCGCGCCGGACGCTGGCCATCGTGCTGGTGGGGTTCGCGGCGGCGTGCCTGGCCCTGTCGATCACCCCGGGGTTCTGGCCGTTCGTGGCCATGAGCATCCTGTTGGGGTTCGCCTCGGCGTCGTTCCAGTCGGTCAACACCGTCGTGCTGCAGCGGGCCACGGAACCGTCCATGCAGGGGCGTGTCATGGCCCTCCATCAGATGGCCTGGTTCGGGAGCACGCCCATCGGCGCCGTGCTCATGGGCTGGGTCATCCAGGTCTCCTCGCCGCGGGTGCCGTTCGCGCTGGGCGGACTCTCCGCGCTGCTCTGCGCAGTGGCTGTGGTCGGCTATCGACGCTCGGCCCGCGCCGACGCTCCCGAGCCCCAAGACCGCCGAGCTGCCGGCCCAGCCTTGGCCACCTGAGGTCGGACGCGGCGCCTGCGGCTCGCCCGGAAGCGCGATGACGAGCATGCCGCGGCACCCGCGGCCGTCAGGGCTTGACCGTGCTGGCACGGGCGAGGGCCATCGGGAGCACCGATGTCCCGGCCGCGACGACCAGCGCGCCGCTGGCGCCGAAGACCGTGTACTGCGCCTCGACGTCCACGCCGATCCCTGCACTGGTGGCCCAGCCCAGAGCCCAGAGGCCGGCCAGCACGACCGGCCACCCGGCAGCGAGTCGGCCGATCCGACCCGCCAGCGGAAGGGATTGTGCGATGCCCATGACGGCGCCACACACCGCGCCCTGGGTGACGAGATCAGCGGTGGAGGTGCCGTAGCCGACGAGCCCGGCGCCCGTCGCGAGCCCGACGGCCATGCCGACGGCGGACGCGCCGACCCAGTGGATCATGCGTGGGCCGGATCGCCGCACGGCGTACCACTGCACGACGCCGAGGCACCCGCCGGTGATGGCCCCGCCGACGATCGCCGGGACCGGTCCGTCGATGGGGCCCACGACCATCTCGGCGACGAGCCCTCCGAGCGGGAACCCGATGAACGTCGCGAGCCAGCGCAACGCAGTCCCGGAGCGACTGACCGCCGGGGGTGAACTGAGGTGGGTATCGGTCTGGGTGGGCATGGCGACCTCCTGGGGCGCAGACGAACGGGGGGGTGGGGGCAGGGTGGGTCAGACGGTGAGTGGCTCACGGGGCGGCGCCGTCTCGGCTTCGGGTCCAGCACCGTCGTCGGGTCCAGCACCGTCACCGACCTCGTCGCCGACCTCGTCGCCGAGGTCGATGACCGCGTGCTCGCCTTCGATGTCGAGGTGCGGCACGATCCGGTCGAGCCAGCGGGGCATCCACCAGTTCCGGTCGCCGAGGAGCTCCATGGTGGAGGGGACGAGGACCAGGCGGATGATCGTGGCGTCGATGATCACGGCGGCCGCCATCCCGATCCCGATGATCTTCAGGAAGATCTGGGGATCGAGGATGAACGCCCCGAAGACGGCCGTCATGATCAGCGCGGCGGCCGTGATCACCTTGGCGGTGGCCGCGAGCCCGTCGGCCACCGCGGTGGCGTTGTCGTGGGTGCGGACGTACTCCTCACGGACCCGGGACAGGAGGAACACCTCGTAGTCCATCGACAGGCCGAAGAGGATGGCGAACATCATCATCGGGATGAAGGCGGGGATCGGCGTGGGGGTGGTGATGCCGAACAGGTGGCCGAACCACCCACCCTCGGCGGCATAGGCCACCACGCCGTAGGCGGCGACGATCGACAACAGGTTCAAGATCGCGGCCTTGAGCGCCACCAAGACCGACCGGAACACAGCCAGCAGGAGCAGGAACGAGAGGGCGATCACGGCGCCGATGAAGATCGGAAGCCGGGACGAGATGCTGGTGGTCTGGTCGACGTAGGACGCGGTGATCCCACCGACGCGGACCTGCACGCCGCTGTCGGCAAGCGCGTCGGGCACGACGTGACGACGCAACCTCGACAGGAGCTCCGTGGTGGTCCGGTCCTGCGGGCTGGCTTCGGGCGTGAGTGCGATGACCGCCGCGTCGGCGCTCGGGCTCGCCACGGGCGGGGAGACCGCCGCGACACCCGGCGTCGTGGACAGGGTGTGCTCGAGTCGGTCGAGCGCCGCGATCGCGGCGGGGTCGCCACGGTCGGCCACCAGGATGAAGGTCCCGTTGAAGCCGGCACCGAAGCCGTCGGTCATGAGGTCGTAGGCGCGTCGAGTGGTGAGGCTCGTGGGGTCGTTGCCGGCATCCGGGAAGCCGAGGTGCATGTTGAACACCGGCAGGATCAGCACCGTCAGCGCGATCGCCCCGGCGAGACCGGTGACGATCGGCCGGCGCTGGACGGCACGGCTCCACCGGTACCAGAAGCCCCGTTCGGTGGCCTTCGTGGGTCGACGGAACGGCAGGCTCAGCCGGTCGATGCTCCTACCGGCGAAGCCGAGGAGCGCGGGGAGCAGGGTGAGCGCGGCGAGCATCACGGCGAGCACGGTGGCCACCGCCGAGAAGGCGACGCCCGGCACGTACGGCTGGGTCATCGTGAGCATGCCGAGGAGGGAGATGACGACGGTTGCTCCAGCGAAGACGACGGATCGTCCGGCTGTCGCCATCGCGGTGGCGACGGCGACCCGGGGGGACGATCCGTTCGCGAGCTCGGTCCGATAGCGGGTGACGATCAGGAGCGCGTAGTCGATGCCGACACCGAGGCCGATCATCGTGGCGACGGAGCTCGCCCAATCGGGCACGTCGAGGATGAGCGTGAGCAGCTGTCCGGTTGCGAGCCCGACCCCGACACCGAAGAGGGCCGTGGCGAGCGGTAGGCCCATGGCGACGAGCGACCCGAACACGATGAGCAGGACGATCGCCGCGACCACGAGCCCCGGACCCTCGGCGCCGATGCTCGTGGACTGTGCGCTGTCGATGGCCTGACCGGCCATCTCGACCTGCGTGCCGGCGGCCCGAGCGTCCGAGGCGAGATCGATCATCTGCTTGGCGACGTCGGTGGGGAAGCGCGCCGCGGTGGTATCGAGCTGCACCGTCGCGTACGCGGTCTTGCCGTCGGCCGAGACCTGGGCTGCACCTGCCCGATCCCACGGGGCGAGCACCCCGACGACATGTGGGAGCTTCCGAACCTGAGCGACGAGGGGCTTGGCGACAGCGAGCGCCTCGGCGGACGCAACACCGGCGTCATGGCGGACCACGATCGTGACCGTGTCACCGGCCTGGGCGGGGAACCGCTCGTCGAGGAGGTCGACCGCGGCCTTCGAGTCGGAGCCGGGGGCGAGGAAGTCCTGGCGGTTCTCGCCGCCGAACGCCATGGCGGCCACGTTGATGCCGACGAGGAGGACGAGCCACGCGGCAACGACGACCCGTCGATGTTGTACGGACCATGAGGTGATGCGCTTCAACATGTGTGCCTGCTCCCTGGATCACGGGCAAGCGGTCCTGCTCGCCCGTTCGAACGATCCGCCCCGGCCCTGACGAACGCGTGACCCTGCGATGACACCTCCGGGTATGAGGGGTCAACGAAGTGTCAGCGCCGCCGTGCACGCTGCTCGCATGACTGAAGACGGTGTTGCCACGACCATTCGGATGGCGATCGGCGGCGATGCCGATGCCTCGGCCTGGCTGGTCGAGCACGCCGACGGCAGCGACGATCCCCGGGTCGTGACCATGGCAGCCGTGATCGAGCGACGACCGTCGTCCCTGGCGAGAGCACAGTCGATCGCCACCACCGTTCGGAACCGGCAGGTGGTGGCCATCGCGCTCGCCCATCTCTCCGACGAGCACGACCTCGTGGACGCCCTCGCGCGCGATCACCTGGTCGACCATCCCGACAGCCTCATCGTCGCCTGGATCGCCTCCGGAGGTGCGAGCCGCGCCCTGCCCGACAAGACCGGCCCGCCGTGAGCCCGAGCCACGGCGCGACCGGCACCGGTAGCGTGGCGGGCAACATCCATCGGCCGCGGGAGGCCAGGTGACCACCACGATCTCGCCCGTGCGAACCTCCGCTCGCCGCGAGCAAGCGCTTGGGGCCCTCGCTGTCGCCGGCGTGGTGGTCGCGTTCTCGCTCAGCTCCACGCTCGTGAAGCGGGCCCATTCACCTGGCGTGCTGTTGGCGTTCTGGCGGATGGTCACCGTGTCGGTGGTGTGGAACGGCTTCCTCTGGTCCACGGGCCGACGGGTCACCCTGCGTCACGTGCGCCAGGCGCTGATCCCGGGCATCTGCTTCGGCTTGAACCTGGCGATCTTCTTCGCCGGGGCGACGCACAACAGCGTTGCGAACGCGGCGTTGATCGGCTCGCTCGCGCCGTTCGTGATCGTGCCACTCGGCGCCCGGCTGTTCGGCGAGTACTTCGATGCCCGAGCCCTGCTGTTTGCTCTGGTCGCGTTCGGTGGAGTGGTCGTCGTCTTGTTCAGTGCGTCACCGAACGGTGATGCATCGACGCGCGGAAACCTGTTCGGCCTGATCGCGATGGTGCTGTGGACCGCCTACATCGCCTCGACTCGCTACTTCCGCCGTGACATGGACGTCGCGACCTTCATGGCGACGATCAGCCCGATCGGCGCGATCGCGGTCCTCCCACTGGCGATCGCCAACGGCGGGGTCGCCTCGATGAGCCGCACCGGATGGACCTACATGATCGTGCTGGCCGCCCTGACCGGCGTGGCGGCACACGGCCTCAACGTCTTCGCGCAGAAGTCGATCCAGATCGGCACGATCGGCATCGTCCAGGTGATCCAGCCGGCGCTCGCGGTGGTCTGGTCGCTCCTGTTGCTCGGGGAGCGCCTCAACGGCCGACAGCTGGCAGGCATCGCGGTGCTGACCGCGGGCCTGTTGGCGTTCTTGTTGATCAACCAGCGGGGCGACGCGGCCACCAGGATCGGCATTCCCGAGGTCAGCCTCGAGCGGTGAACGCGTGGGCGTCGACCCGATCGCGATCGGTGATGAAGTGCGATGCGGACTCCATGCGCCGGTCGGCGATGTCGCGCATCTCCTCGGCCTGGGAGAGGTTGCCCGCTTCTGCGGCCAGACGCGCCAGGCCATCGAGCGCGAAGACCTCGACGGCCGCATCACCGTCGAGCCGAGCCCGATCGAGGTCCGCGGCGAGGCGCTCGGCCGCGCCTGGACGCCCCGCCGCCGCGTCCATCGCCACGAGCAGGCACTCGCCGAGGGCCGCTTGTTCCCCGCCGCCCGCCTCCCGGTGCCACCGGGTGGCTGACTCGAGGGCCGAACGGGCCTCGACGACTCGACCGAGCGTTCGCAGGACCCTCCCGAGGTGGACCCGGGCGAGGGCGGCCATGCGGACGTCGCCGGTCGCCTCGGCCCGGTCGATGGCGATCTGCAGTGTGGCGGCGGCGGCCGCATCATCGCCGGCCTGGCTTTGCGCCCGTCCAAGGCTGGACGTCTGGTACGCCTCGGTCTGCTTGAACCCGAGTCGTCTCGAGGTGTCGACGGCGCGTCCGAGGTGACGGACCGCATCATCGAACCGGTGCTCGACGCGGGCGAGCTCTCCGAGCGCGGCCTCGTGGCGAACGTGGAGCCAGGGGTCGTCGACGGCCCGCAGCCAGCCGCTGGCGTCATCCAACGCGGCCGCGGCCCGGCGGCCCTCGCCCGCGGAGATCGCGGCTCTCGCGGCGAACAGTTCGTTGGCGGCCTGGTCCCACGGCCGGTCGAGCCCCTCGTAGAGCGCTCGGCTGCGATCGGTGAGCTCCAGCGCCTCCCCCCACCTGCCCTGGTGCGACACCACATAGGCCAGGTGGTACGCGGCGCGTGCCTGGAGGTCGACGTCTCCGGCTGCGTTCGCCAGCGCGGATGCGCCGAGCACGTGACCGCGGGCGAGCTCGAGATCACCGGTCGACGCCTCGATCCAGCCAGCGAGGAGCATCGCCGTCGCCCGTGCACCAGCTGGGGCGTCACCCCCCACTGCGTCCAGCACCGCGAGGATCCGCTGCGCGCCTCGACTGTCACCCAGGACGATCCATGCCCATCCGAACCCGTTGGCGATGGCGAGGGCGCGCCGCGGGTCGTGCACGGCGGACCACGTCAAGGCAACGTCGAGGTTGGCGCGCTCAGCCCGAGCGAACGCCAGGTGCTCGGCCTGCCGGCTGCTGCGAACGCCGTCGGTGGACGAGCCGGCCGCAGTCGCGAACCACGCCGCGTGGGCATCGTGCGCCTGGGGCGCCAGTCCAGCGCCCGTCGCGGCGTCGAGTGCGAAGGCGCGGATGCTGTCGAGCAGCCGGTACCGGGTCGCCGAGCCTGCCAGCGGGTCGTCGTCGACGATCAGGAGCGACCGGCTGGCCAACCGACCCACGACGTCGATCGCCGCGCTTGCCGGGACGTCGAGCGACTCGAGCACGGACTCGACGGCAGGGAGCGTCGCGCCGCCGGCGAACGGGGCGAGCGCCCACAGGCCGCGCTGGTCGTCGGGGAAGAGGAGCTCGTAGCTCCAGCGGATCGTGGACTTGAGGGCGCGGCGGCGCTCGGAGCGACGGCTTGCAGGGTCACGCAGGATCTCGAAGCGGTCGTCGAGCCGGCGGGTGATCTCCGCGACCGACAGGGTCCTGGTTCGCGCCGCGGCGAGCTCGATGGCGAGGGGGAGCCCGTCGAGCGATCGGCAGAGCTCGTCGATCTCCTCGCCGGGATCTCCTCGCAGCGTGAGACGACGAGCTGCCCTCCGCGTGAACAACTCGACGGCTTCGGCGAGGCTCAGTGGCCGGAGCTCGAAGCAGGCCTCGCCATCGACCCCGAGGGGAACCTGGCTCGTGCAGAGGATGCGGAGTCCGGGGGCGGCGTCGAGCAGCCGGATGGCCAGCGCGGCCGCGTCATCGACGACGTGTTCGCAGTTGTCGAAGATCAGCGTGGCCGCGGCACCCCGGAGCCGTTCGAACAGCGCCGCTTCGCCCGTGACGCCGAGCGCCGCGATGACGGCATCGACGACCTCGTCGCCCGTCGTTGCGGTCTCGAGCCGCGCCAGCCACGTGCCGCCGCCTTCCGCTGCGCCCGTCGCGCCCAGGTGGTGGCCGACCGTGATGGCCGTGGCCGTCTTGCCGATGCCACCCGGGCCGATGATCTCGACGAGCCGAGCCACATCGAGCATCTCCCTGACCGCCCGGACCTCCGCGTCGCGACCCACCAGATCGGCGGTCATGGAGGGCAGGTTCCCGACCCGATCCTGGGGCTCGACGTGCGATGACGGGCGGAGCCGGGCGCCGAGCGTTGGGTCCTGGGAGAGGATCTGCCGTTCGAGCTCCTTGAGCTTGGGCCCGGGTTCGAGGCCGAGCTCGTCCGCCAACAGGACGCGAACCCGCTGGTAGGCGGCAAGCGCCTCCGCCTGGCGCCCTGCCCGGTACTGGGCGGTGATCAGCAGCTCCCAAAGGCCCTCCTGGAACGGATGCGTGGTCACCGCGGCTCCGAGCTCGCCGATGACGTCGCCGGTGTCGCCGAGCTCGATTCGCGCCGCGATGCCGGTCTCGACCAGTTGCATCCGGGCCTCGTCGAGACGGGCGCGGTGCGGGAGGACCCACTCGCCGTCGCCCGCCGCCGGGAGCACGACTCCCCGGTAGAGCTCCAACGCCGACGCGGCGAGCGCAGCGGCCTCGCGGTGGTCACCGATCGCGAAGAGCCGGTTCGTGTCCGTGACGAGCCTGGTCACGCTGAGCGCATCGACGATCGTCCGCTCCACGTCGAGGTGGTAGCCGCCACCACGACTGACGACGACCTTCGGCTCACCGAGCGCACGTCGGAGCTTGGCCACCTTGGACTGGAGCGTGTTCCGCCCCGCGTCGACTCCGTCCCACAGGTCGTCGAGGAGCCGCTCGGTCGCCACGACGTGGCCGGCCTCCAGCGCGAGCCGGACCAGCAGCTCGGACGTCTTGCCGAGCGGTACCGCCACGGGTTGGCCGTCGCGCCGGACCTCGATCGGTCCCAGCACCGCGATCTCCAACACGTCGCGAGCCTACGAGTCCCTGCCGATCTCCATCGGAGGACGGCCGGCGACCGGCGCCGGGCTGGTGACGCCTGTCGAGGCCGGTGGATGGCTGATGGCCTCGCGGAACGATGCCGGGCGACCGTTGCACAACACCCTCGCAACCTTGCCCGACATCGCTCCAGGCTCTGCAGGGGGAGGCCGAGGGAAGGGGTACGCCACCACGGCGCCGCACCGGGCGAACCCGGCTCGAAAGGCATTCACATGAAGCTCCGGAAGATCGTCCCCCTCACCGCCGCCGCGTCGCTCGCCGCAGGCCTGTCGCTGTTCGGCGTCGCCGGCCCCGCATCGGCCGACGTCGGCCCCGCCCAGCCGGTGACGTTCTCCGTCGCCTCCGGTGCGCTGTCGCTCTCCCAGACCGCCGCCCCGGCCATCACGCTCGTGGAGGGTACGGCCGTCGCCCTGCCCGTCACCTCCGTGGTGGACGGCCGCAACGACACCGCCCGCAGCGGAGCGTGGACGGTGACGGCTGATGTCACCGACCTGGTGGCCGGTGCCGCGACGATCCCCGCTGACGACATCGCGATCGCGGCGTCCAGCGGCGGCTTCGATTCGGGCACGGGTACCGTCGGCACCCCGCCCGCCGACGTGCTCGTCTCGGTCACGGCCGACAGCATCGACTCGGCCTACTCCTTCACCCCCACGGCGACGCTCGCAACCCAGAGCCACCCGTTCTCCGGCACCTACGAGGGCACCATCACGCAGACGGTCGTCTGACCGTGAGGGCGACCTTCCGTCGCCTGGTCCTGGTGCTGCTCGTCGCCGGTGCGCTCTGCGTGCCGGCGACGGGTGCGTGGGCCCAGGCCGACACCGAGCCGGTTCCCGGTCTCGGGGTCAGGCTGCTCGAGGGGCCGGCGGACAACCTCGATGACCCGCGAGCGCACGACTACGTCATCGACCACGTGGCCCCGGGCACCACCATCTCTCGACGGATCGGGTTCTCCAACGGCGACGATCGGCCCATCGATCTCTCGTTCTACGCGGCGGCGGCCGACATCGGCGGCGACGCCTTCGCCGTCCTGCCCGGCCGCGAGGGCAACGAGCTCACGAGCTGGATCACCTTCTCGACCGACCGGACGACGGTGGCCTCGGGCGCGACCGTGCCGGTCACGGTCACCATCGCAGTCCCGAGCGACGCCAGCACCGGCGAGCGCTACGCCGCCGCCCTCGCGGAGCGCTCGGTCCCGCCCCCGACCGGCAGGGGCGTGACCACCGTGAGCCGGGTCGGGGTGCGCATCTACCTCTCGGTCGGTCCCGGCGGAGCACCTCGCACGACGTTCTCCATCGACCAGATGACGGCGCGTCGCGACCACCTCGGCAACCCCGTCGTGACGGCAACGGTGCACAACACCGGCGAGCGTGCCGTCGATCTGTCCGGCACCCTCGATCTGACCAACGGTCCCTCTTCGCTCACCGCCGGGCCGTTCCATGCCCGAGGCGTCGCCACCCTCGCGCCGGGTGCCACCGGATCCGTGGCGGTCACCCTCGACACGGAGCTGCCGCGGGGCCCATGGGACGCGCACCTGACCGTGGTCTCGGGCCTCACCTCCGAGGAGGCCACCACCACCCTGACGTTCCCGGCCGCGAAGGGGTCGTCGGGCCCACCCAGCTCCGTGTCGACGGGCGGTGGGGGACCCCTCTTGCTCGGGGGGGCCGGTCTCCTGGCGGCGCTCCTCACCGCCGCCATCGCCGCACTCGCGTGGCGACGCCGAGGTCCGCGTGCAACGGCGCCGGCGTGACCACGTCCGGCGTCTTGCCACGTCGAGCGGCGGCGCACCAGCCGGGTGCCGGGCGGGCAGGTTGGCTTCTGCCTCCGCTAGAACATAGCATAGGTTATGTTATGGAAGCGGGCAGTTCGAAGTCTCGTCGGCCGATCCTGCTCGCGGTCGATGATCCGGGCCTCCGTGAGGACATCCGGGCCGCGCTCGAGCTCGAGGGCCTGGCCGCCTCCGCGACCGGCTCCGCGCACGAGGCACTCGCCCGAGCATCGGCCGCCGACATCGCGATCATCGACCGCAGGTTGCGGGGGATCTCGGGCATCGAGATGATCCGTGAGCTCCGCCGGCGACGCCTCGACGTCCACATCATCATGGTGGCGGCCGTCGCCGACGAGGAAGACCGGATGACCGGGTTCCTCGCCGGCGCGGACGATTACGTCCTGACGTCCTCCACGCAACGCGAGCTCACGGCTCGGGTGGCCGCCGCCTCGCGGCGCCGCGCGGGTGGTGCGGTCGCCGATGCAGTCTTGGCCTTCGGGACGTTGGAGGTCGACCTCGCGGCCCGGCAGGTGCGGGTGGCGGGGCGCGACGTCTCCATGCCACGCCAGGAGTTCCAGCTCCTCGTCCAGCTCGCCCGCCACCCCCGGCGCACCTTCACCCGAGACGAGCTGCTCCACGCCGCGTGGTCGTCGTCTGTGGAGTGGCAGACCGACGCAACGGTCACCGAGCACATCCGACGCCTCCGGCTGCGGCTGGAGCCCGATCCTGCGCACCCCACGATGATCCAGACCGTGCGCGGCGTCGGCTATCGCTTCGAGCCACCAACGGAGACCGCGCCGCCGGTCGGTCTGCATGCCCGCTCGCACGCGCCGGCGTCGCGGGAGGCGATCGCGGTCATCGTCGGGAGCACGATCGTCTTCGCGAGCGCCCCGACGCTGTCGCTCCTCGGCGTCGCAGCCACACACGACCTCGTGGGCCACGACCTGATGGAGTTCGTCGCGCTCCAGTCGGTGGGTGCGACGCGGGCCCGCCACAAGCGTGCGAGAAGCGGACGGTGGCCCCGCCCCGAGCTCATCACCCTTCGTCGGAGCGACGGCGAGGACGTCATCGTGGAGCTGGCGTCCACGCCGGTGCTGTGGGACGGCGAACCCGCGAGCCAGGTCACGATGTGGCCGTTGATCTCGGGCGACCGCCCGATCGACCAGATCGAGGGCGGCCAGGCGGCACCGGCCAAAGCGGTCGACGGTGACCTTGCCCGCGAGATCGAACGGGGCCTCGAGCGCGGGGAGTTCGTCCTGCACTACCAGCCGGTCGTCCGCCTCGACGATGCACGGCCGGTGGGGGTCGAGGCGTTGCTCCGGTGGAGGCACCCCCGTCGAGGGCTCCTGCCGCCGGACGCCTTCATCGAGGCGGCCGAGCAGTCGGGCACCATCGTCAGCCTCGGCCGGCACGCCCTCGAGGAGGCGTGTCGGCAAGCGCAACGTTGGCGCGCCGACGGCCTCGACCTCGACGTCTCCGTCAACATCTCGCCGCGCCAGCTCATCGACGGCTGCCTCATCGGAGACGTCGAACGGCTCATCGGCGAGACCGCCATGCCGGCAGGACGACTCTGGCTGGAGGTCACGGAGACCTCGCTCGTCCAGGACCTCGATGAGGTGGTGCGCACCCTCACCAGCCTCAACGACATCGGCGCCCAGATCGCCATCGACGACTTCGGGACCGGTTGGGCCAGCCTGACCTACCTGCACCGGTTCCCCGTGCGTGCCCTGAAGATCGACCGATCGTTCGTCGATGCCCTGAACTCGGGCACCAGAGGCGCGCACATCGTGGCGTCCTTGATCTCGCTGGCCGCCGAGCTCGAGATCACGGTCGTGGCCGAGGGCATCGAACTCGAGGAGCAGCGCACCCATCTGCAGCGCCTCGGCTGTGGGCTCGGGCAGGGGTACCTCTTCTCCCATCCCCGTCCCCCTGCCGAGCTCGCATGGGGCCGGCCAGGACACGTTGACCCGACGTAGCTCCACCCGCCTGACCTGGGGCGACGGCTAGGGTCTGCCGCGCTTCCGTACCATGACCTATGTCATGGTCGGTGGGCACTGGATGCGAGCTGGGGGCCGAAGATGAGCACCGTCACCGTGGACGAGTACTACCGAGCAACGATGCAGCTCCTCGCGTCGGAAGGCTTCAAGGGCGTCACCATCGCGGCCCTCGGGCGGACGCTCGGCGTGACGAGCGGATCCTTCTACCACCACTTCGGCAGCCTCGATGGGTTCCTCGAACAGTTCCTGGAGCGGTGGGAGGCCCAGGAGACCCAGCGCATCATCGACCTCACCCGGAGCCACGGCGAGGCTTCCGAGCGGTTCGGGGTGCTGCTCGCCCTCGCCACCGAGGTGCCCCACTCCGCCGAGGCCGCGCTGAGGGCGTGGGCCAACACGTCCGGCACCGTCCGCCGGGCACAGGACCGGATCGACGACCGCCGCCTCGCGTTCCTCGACGAGGTCCTGAAGGCCCTCGTCGTCGATCCCGAGGAACGCCGGATCGTGGCCGGCCTCACGTTCTCGAGCTTCGTGGGTGTTCAGCAACTCCAGGATCACCTCGGGCCCGATCTCACCCGCGGGATCCTCCGAGAGGTCGAGCGGGCCATCGCCGCTCGGCGCCCGGGCGCGGCCCGCGTGGTCGCCAAGCGCCGGGCCGGGGGAGGACGGGCCTGACCTGACCCCGCGGGTGTCGGCGTCGGAGGATCGGAGGAGGCGACGGCCGCGCCGTGAGGGTCAGCGCTTCGTGGAGCGGGCTCGCTTGCTGGCGGCGATCCGGGCGTCGCTCGCCGCCGCCTGGTTCGTGCGGGCGGTGGCCGCCTTCTCCTTGTCGAGCGCCGCCTGTTCCTTCGCCAACGCGGTCCGGCGCCGACCCCGCGCGGCGCGATCCACCGCCGTGGCCGCGGCGTCGGTGGCATCGGAGACCAGCCGTTCCTTGCGTGCGGCGGACGCGGCCGCCTTGCGCTCCGCATCGTTCCGTGCCCGATCGGCCTGCTGCTTGCGCCGTCGAGCGGTCGAACGAGCCTGGCTGGCGCGGCGGTCGGCACTGCTGCGGGCTTCGGCCAGCTGGTCGTCGGCGGCCGCCGTGCGCAGCTCGGCTGCCGCCTCCAACCGCGCCGCCTGGCGCAACTTGTCGACCTTGGCGGCGATCAGGCGGCCCTCCTCCTGGAGGACGTCGTCCCGCACGACGCCGCCGACGGCCAGCTTGAGGTGGGCCTGGGCGGCGTCGAAGGCCAGGGCGGGTGGCCACTCCGCGTCGCCGCGGTGGCCGAGCAACGCTTCGGCGGCGGTGAGCGGCAACCGTGTCGCGGTCACGCCCAATCGGAGGGTGCTGCGGGGCAGGTCCTGGATGGCCATGGTGGTGGTCATTGCTCCTCGAGGTCGTTGGCTCGGTCGTCGAGGCGGTTCGCTTCGCCTCTGGCATCGTCGGCGGCGGCGTCGAGCACCGCTGCCTTCGTGGTCTCGTCGTTGCGTTCGCGCGCGGCAGCAGTCGTGGACCGGGCCGCCGCGGCCTGCTCGGCCGCGGCCTGGCGCTCAGCGGCCTGCTGCGTGCTGGCGGCCTCCGTCTCGGCCTTTGCCTGCTCTCGAGCCTGCTTGGCTTCGATGTCGGCGCGGGCACGGTCCTCTGCTTCGGCGAGCTCGAGGCGCTGGCGCTCCTCGACGATCGCCTGCTCGCGCGCGGCGAGATCCGCCTCGCGTTCGTCCTTGGCGGCCTCCGCTTCGAGGCGCTGGGCGTCGGTCAACGCCTGGGCCTTGTCGTCGTGGGCCTCGCCCTCCCGCACCAGGTCGTCATCGCCGGTGGCGGCGCCAGCCAGTCGCTTGGCCGTGCCCTTCATACGCTCGACGAGGGGGTTTCCTTCACCAGGGGCAGCCATTGATCCTCCACGGGGTCGGTGCTCGGTGGCTCGGTGTGGACCGCCGACTACCCCGCTGTCGTCTCCGACAAGCCGATCGTGTGCAATCGGCGAGCAGGTTCCACCAAACGGGTGCCGTGGTGGGGACGGGCCCGCGGGTCGGGTCACGCGGGAGGAGCGGCGTGGGATCGGCCACGCTCGAGGTAATCGGCCAGGTTTCGGAGCGAGCGTCGGTTCCGGCGGGCGGTGATCGGGTCGACGAGCGGTTTGGCAGGGGCCATGAGCCCGATCGGGGCCTCGTCGAGCTCCACGACCGTCCCGCCGTCGGGCGCGTCCGACAGACGGAAGGTCGCCCGGCCGCGGCCGAACGGGCGCGCTCGGACCTCCAGGCTCAGCCGGGTGGGCGGATCGCTCTCCAGCGACTTCGTGTCGTCGGCCACGGTGAGCGGCCCGACGAGGCCGACGCGGTGATGGAAGCGGGTGCCGGCACGGGGCCAGCCGGCGTCGACCGACCGGATGGCCCGGCACCCCACCAGCCAGTGCGGATAGGTCTCTGGAGTGGCCAGCGCCTCGAACACGGCGAAGCGTGGAAGGGAGAGTTGCTCGCTGACGGTCGCCATCGGGGCTCCTTCGACTGGGGTGCGTTGTGGGGTGGCGCTGTCGGGGGCGCTCGGCGGTTCCCGGGCACGGGCGTCGGGCCTGGGAGCCCGAGCGAGGCCGCCATCCCTACCCGGTGCGGAGAAGCCGATGACCCGGTGCGGTGCACCCGATGCCGGGCGACAGACGGGCCCCAGGCCGGCCGTTCAACGTGGGTCGTCCGCCTCCGTCGGGCCGACGGTGTCGGCCATCTCCGCTCCTCGCGCGCCGAGCGGCCGGGACGGGCCGACGGTGGTGTCGGCCGCCGTCTGGTGCTCCATCTCGGCGTTGATCTCACCGCCGAGCAGGATCGCGAGGATGCTCAGGTACAACCACAGCATCAGCACCACCACGCCCGCCACCGAGCCGTAGGTCTTGGCGAACCTCCCGGCCACGGCCGCGTAGGCGGCGAAGGCGGCCGAGGCCACGAGCCAGATCACCGCGGCCAGGCCGGAGCCCCAGGTGACCCAGCGCCACCGGGCCCGGTCCCGGTTCGGGCCGTAGCGGTAGAGCACGGCAAGCCCGGCCACCACCAGTGCGGCCAGGACGGGCCAGCGCAGGACGACGGCGACCCACGTCCCTGCGGCGCCCAAGCCGAGGTGGCGGCAGATCGCCGGCATCGCGGAGATCAGGCCGATGCTGATCACGAGGCCGACGGCCGCGCCGATGGTGAGCAGCACGGCTGTCCCTCGGAGCTTCACGAACTTCCGCTCCTCGCGCTCGTCGTACACGAGGCTGAGCGCCGCCATCAGCCACTTCATCCCGCTCGACGCGCTCCACAGGGCCAGCACGATGCCGACCACCACGGTGATGCCGAGCGAGCCGTTCGACGTGCCGGCGACGTCCCGGGCCTGTTGGACGATGAGGTGGGCGGCGTCGGACGGCAGGGCGCGGGTCAGTGATCGCAACTGGCGCGAGACCTCGCTCGGATCGGCCACGATGCCGTAGATCGAGACCACCGCGGCGAGCGCGGGGAAGAGCGAGAGCAGCGCATAGAACGCCACCCCTGCCGACAGCAGCGGCAGGTTGTCCTCCCTTGCCTCGGCCTTCACCCGGCGGGCGACGTCCTTCCAGCCTGCAGCTGGGATCTCCGACGGGGCCTCGGCGCGGCGGCCCCGTCCCTCCTCGCCGGCGCGCTGCAGGTCCGATCGGCCGCGGTCGTCGATGTCGATGTCGATGTCCATGTCGGCGTCGATGTCGGCGTCAGCGTCGACCCCGCGCCGGGGCCGGGGCGCGCGCTCGTCCGCCGTTGACCCGTGCGCCGTCCGCTCGATGGGGTGCTGTCGGTTCATCGGTCGCTCCTGCAGCTGCAACGGCTCGGCGGTCGCGGCCTACCCGCGTCGGACCGTCCCGCCCGCTTGCGCCGTCACCCCCGCGGGTGCTTCGGGACGTTCTCGTTCGCCGCTGCCACGTCGCCCACGGGAACCGTTCTTCCGGGTGAGCCTGGCTCTGGACCGCGCGGGTAGCGCCGGTCGCGAAACGCCCACGCTCCCGCCGCACGGAGGACACACCATGAGCACCACCACCGACCAACCGCCCCCGGAGGGTTCGACCACCGATCGGGCCAAGGCCGCCGCCGCCGGCACCGCCTCGACGGCGACCGCCCAGGCGAAGGACCTCACCAAGACCGCGGCCGATCAAGCCATGGACGTCGTTGGCCACGCCCGCCAGCAGGTGGGTGACGTGGCCGGCGAGGCCCGCCAGCAGGCGAAGCACGTGATGGACTCGACCACCTCGGAGGTCGAGTCGCAGCTCGAGCAGCGGCTCGGGGAGGCTGCTGCCGCCGCTCACTCGACGGCGGGTGAGCTTCGAGCGCTGGCCGAGGGCCGACCTGAGGACGCGGGTCGCACCGCGGACCTCGCCCGACAGGCTGGGGAGCGGCTCGACCGCTTGGCCGACCGTGTCGAGGACCTCGGCGTGCGCGGGGCGGCCGAGGAGGTGAGCGAACTGGCCCGGCGTCGGCCGGTCGCGTTCCTCGCGGGCGCCACGGCCGCCGGCATCCTCCTCGGGCGCCTGGCCCGAGCCGGAAAGGAGACGCACTCCTCCTCCGGCACGTCGACGGCGTCGGCACCGTCCGACGCCGGCACGAACCCACCGGCGGCGGTCATGGCTCCGCCCGAGGCGCTGCTGATCGGCGAGGCGCCCTCCCCGTCGACGCCTGCTCCCGTTGCGGTGGCGGGCGACCTGCCCGGGGGTGCGCTCCGATGACCGCCGTCGAACCGAAGCAGGCTGACCGCTCACTGTCCGAGCTGGTCTCGTCGATGACCGACGACCTCACGACGCTGTTGCGCAAGGAGGTCGAGCTGGCCAAGGAGGAGCTCCGGGCCGAAGGCCAGAAGGCGACGAAGGTGGCGGCGGGGTTCGGCGCGGCGGCTGGGGTGGGCCACTACGCCGGCGTCGCGCTGGTCATCACCCTCGGTCTCCTGTTGGACCTCCTGCTCCCGATGTGGGCGGCCTTCCTGATCGTCACCGTCGTGCTCGGCGCCGTCGCCGCGGCGCTGGCCCAGCGGGCCCGGAGCCAGTTGCCCAGCCTGAACCCCGCACCCGAACAGACCATCGAGACCTTGAAGGAGGACGTCCAATGGCTGAAAGAACAGAAGAGCTGAAGCGGGACATCGAGCAGACCCGCACCCACATGACCGGGACGCTGGAGGCGATCGGCGACCGGGTCAGCCCCGGCCGGATCGCCGAACGGCGGTGGACCGGTGTCCGCCGGTCGACGACTCGGATGACCACGTCGATCATGGGCACGCCCCGCGTGGTCGCATCGAAGGCCTCGGCCGCCGGCGGGGACCTGCTCGCGTCGACCGGGGGTGCGGCGTCGAGCACCACCGAGGCGCTCGGGCACGCCCCGGAGCAGCTCAAGGGCGCGACGGCCGGCAACCCGATCGCCGCCGGCGCGGTGGCCTTCGGGATCGGCGTGCTGATCGGTTCCCTCGCCCCGCCCAGCGACGCCGAGGTGCACGTGGCGGACCAGGTCGTCGAGCCCTTGCAGCGTGAGCTGACCGACGCCGGCAAGCAGATCGCCGAGGTGGCGAAGCAGCAGGCCCAAGAAGGCGCCCAGCGCACCAAGGAGGTCGCCACCGAGGCAGCGTCCGACGTGAAGGACAGCGCCTCCGAAGCGGCCTCGACCGTCAAGGAGCAGTCCGGGAGCGCCAAGGACGAGGTGGCCGGCGAGGCGAAGGACGCCGCGCGCCAGATCTCGCCCTGAACCTTCTGGAGCAGACGGCCGGCGACATCGGCCAGGAAGCCGGAGGCCTCAGCCGCCGGGCCGCTGGATCACCGCCGCCCCGGTGATCCGGCCCGCGGCGAGGTCGGCGAGGGCACGGTCTGCATGGGCGAACGCATAGGGCGTGACCATCGTTCGAATGCCGGTGCGAGCCGCGATCTCCAGGAGTTCGAGGCCGTCCTCGCGGGTGTTGGCGGTGACGCTTCGGAGGACGCGCTCCTGGAAGAGGTGGCGCTGGTAGCCGAGGCGCGGGATGTCGGAGAGGTGGATGCCCGCGATGGCGAGGGTCCCCCCGCGGTCGAGGGCCTCGAGGGCGACGGGCACGAGGTCGCCCACCGGAGCGAACAAGATCGCCGCATCGAGGGGGACCGCCGGCGGGTCCGTTGCGTCCCCGACCGAGGCCGCGCCGAGCTCGGTCGCCAGGCGACGGGCGGCAGCGGAGCGCGTCAGCACGTGGACTTCGACACCTTCGGTGATGGCGATCTGGGCCGTGATGTGCGCGGAGGCCCCGAACCCGTAGATCCCGAGCCGGCCGCCGGGCGGGACGGCAGCACGGCGCAGGGCGCGGTATCCGATGATCCCGGCGCACAGGAGCGGGGCCACATGGACATCGTCGATCTCGCCTGGGAGCACGTAGGCGTACTGCTCCTCCACCGTGGTCCACCCGGCGAACCCGCCGTCGACGTCCCAACCGGTGAAGCGGGGATCCGTGCAGAGGTTCTCGCTCCCGCGGCGGCAGAACCGGCAGCGGCCGCACGTCCGGCCGAGCCAGGCGATCCCGATCCGGTCTCCGACGCGGAATCGGTGGGCGTCGGATCCGGTGGCGGCAACCGTCCCGACGACCTCGTGGCCGGGGGTCACGCCGTGGCGCTTCGGTGCCAGGTCGCCCTCGGCCAGGTGCAGGTCGGTCCGGCACACCCCGCAACAGCGGACCTCGACGAGGACCTGCGTGGGGCCGGGCTCCGGGACGGCCCGCTCGACCAGGTTCATCGGGCCGCCGGCCGCGGGGCCGGGCCGGTCGACGATCCACGCCTGCATCGATCGTCCCATCCCGCGTCCGGTCGGGTGCTCCTGCATGGATCTGACGGTACGGATGCCCGCTCTCGCCGACAAGGCCCGTGCCGGCCGGGACCGTCGACCGAGAGGACGCACCGGGAGGGCCGGATTCTCGCTCGGAGCGGTTCGCTCCCTGGCAGCAAGTGGGAAGGAGCGCCGCGATGGACATCGCGGTGCTGGGCATGGGACGCATGGGGCAGGCGGTCGCCCACAGACTCCTGGAAGGCGGACACTCGGTCAGGGTCTGGAACCGGACGGCCGGGAGGGCGGGGCCGGTGGTCGGTGCGGGCGCCACCGAAGCGGGCTCGATCGCCGAGGCCGTACGGGGGACCGACGTCGTGATCACGAGCCTGGCCAACGACGACGCCGTGCGCGAGGTGGCGCTCGGGCGCGGAGGTGTCGCCGGATCGATCGAGGGGCCGACGATCTACCTCGACGCCTCGACCGTGTCGCCGGGCATGGCGGGAGACCTGGCCGAGGCGATCCCCCGGTATGCGGCGATGCCGATCTTGGGTGCTCCTGTCGCCGTGGCGTCCGGGAAGGCGATCTTCCTCCTGGGCGGTTCCGACGACGTGCTCGAGGTGGCCCTGCCGCTGGCGCGTTCGTTGTCGGACTCGGTGCGCCGGTACCCGGAACCGCAGCTCGCCGGGGCCGCCAAGCTGGCGGTGAACACGTTGCTGCTCGACGTGGTCGTCGCCTTGTCCGAGGCCTTCGCCGTCGGCCGCGCTGGCGGCCTCACCGAGGACCAGCTGGCCGACCTCCTGTCAGCGAGCCCGATCGTGCCGCCCGGTATCGCCAACCGCTTCGAGGGGATCCTCCGTGGCGGTCAGGAGGGGTGGTGGAGCCCTGCACTCGGCGCCAAGGACGCCGGGCTCGCCGTCGACCTGGCTGCGTCCGACGGCCACCAGCTCCCCGTGACGGCGTCCGCCCGTGACCAGTACCAGCGCACCGCTGAGGCTGAGGTCGGCGCCCCCGGCGACATCGCCGACGTCACCTCCCGCTACCGAAGCGACTGACCCCACCGGGCGGCCCCATCTCAACAACAGGAGCAGCAACCATGGACCCGTTCCCCCCACTCACCCACGTTGCACTCACGGTGCGCGACCTGTCGGCGAGCGTCCCCTGGTACCAGGCGCTCTTCGGCGCCCAGCCGGTGATCGACGAGGACACCGACCCCGACATGCACCACACCGTGTACCTCCTCGGCAACGGCACGCTCGTCGGGCTGCACCAGCACGGCTCGCCGGCATCACCTGACGGGTTCAGCGAGTTCAACGTCGGGCTCGACCACGTGGCGTTCGGCTGCGCCGATCGAGGCGAGCTCGAGACCTGGACGCAACGCCTCGACGAGCTCGGTGTGCCCCACGACGGGATCAAGGATGCCGCGTACGGCTCGGGCTTGAGCTTCCGCGACCCCGACGGCATCGCCCTCGAGTTCTTCGCGCCACCCGCCTGAGCGCGGACCACGGTTCTCCGCGCTGCCGGATCCGACCTCGCGGACGGGCCGCTGCTCTACGGTCCCAGGCGGCACCGACCCGGGAGGTCGACGTGGATCTGACCGAGAGTTCGAGCGCGTGACCGGGTCGGGGTTGGCTGGGCGGCGGGTGCTGGTGTTCGGCGCGTCGAGCGGGCTGGGGCGATCCATCGCGCTCGACCTCGTCGGCCGGTCGGCGCGGGTGGCGATGGCGGCGCGGCGGGTCGATCGGTTGGCGGGCTCGGTCGCCGCTGCGGTCGTCGCCGCTGGCGATGGAGCCGACTGCTTCGCCGTGGGCTGCGACGTCACCAACGCGGCCCAGGTGCGGGCCGCGGTGGAGGAGGTGGTCGAACACCTCGGCGGGCTCGACGCGCTCGTGTACGCCAGCGCGATCGGTCGGCTGGTCCGGCTGGCCGATGCCAGCGCGGACGACTGGGCGTACAGCTTCGCCACGAACGTCACCGGCGCCGCGCTCGTCACGGCGGCGTGCTTGCCGCACCTCGAGTCGGCGCGCGGCCATGCCCTGTTCCTCTCGTCGGTGTCCGCGTCCCAGACCGCCCCCTGGCCCGGGCTGGGGCTCTACGCCACGAGCAAGGCCGCGCTCGACAAGCTCGTCGAGGCGTGGGCGATCGAGCACCCGACGGTCGCGTTCACGCGCGTGGTCAGCGGTGACTGCGCTGGTGGACCTGGCGACAGCACGACGCAGTTCGCCGACGGGTGGGATCCGGCGCTGGCCACCGAGCTGTTCGGCGAGTGGGCCGAGCGCGGGCTCCTCTCGGGCGCGTTGGTCGATGTCGAAGACCTGGCCGCGACCGTCGCGTCGGTCCTGTCGTCGGGCGCCCAGATGCCGTCGGTGGTCGTCACGCCCCGGCCCTGAAGCCGGGCACCCCGACGAGCGTCGTCAGCGAACGCGGATCGGGACGCGGGAGTAGCCGGCCACGTTGCTCATCTGGACCCGCCGGAGGCCGTCGGTGACGACCTCGTAGCGGGGGAAGCGGCGACCGATCTCCTCGATCGCGATCCGGCTCTCCATCCTGGCCAGGGCGGCGCCGAGGCAGCTGTGGATGCCGTGGCCGAAGCCGATCGACAGCGATGGAGGTCGGTGGATGTCGAAGTGGTCGGGATCGTCGAACGCCCGCTCGTCTCGCGCCGCCGCGCCCGTCAGCAGGATCACGGGGGTGCGGGCGGGGATCGTGACGCCGTGCAGGGTGACGTCGTGCGGCGCATAGCGGCCCTGGTACTGCGAGGGCGGGTGGTACCGCAGGATCTCCTCGACCGCGCCCGGGATGAGGCTGGGTTCGGCCAGCACCTCGGCCCACTGGTCGCGATGGTCACCGAACAGCACCACGGCGTTGCCGACGAGCTTGGTGACGGTCTCGGCTCCCGCGCCGCCGATGAGCATGCCGAAGCCGGCGATCTCCGCATCGTCGAGCCGGTGGAGCACCCCGTCGTCGTCGGCGAACTCCACCTGGGTCAGGTTGCTGAGCATGTCGTCGGCTGGGTTGCGGCGCTTCTCGCCGGCGAGCTCGTAGAAGAACGTGCCCATCGCCACCGCGACGTCGTCGGCCGATCGTCCCGGGCCGATCTCCCCGACCTCGCGGTGGAGCATGGCGTCGAGCCAGTGGCGGACCTGCTGGCGGTCGCCCGCCGGTACCCCGAGCATCCAGCTGATGATCTCGACCGGGAAGGGGCCGGAGAAGTCGCCGACGAGGTCCATCTCCACCGACGGATCGAGAGCGTCGAGGTAGCCGCAGATGACCTCGCGGATCATCGGTTCGAGCGAGCTGATCGCCCGGGGCGTGAAGACCCGGCTCACGAGTGATCGCAGCCGATCGTGGCGGGGCGGGTCGATCATGATCAGGCTCTCGAACTCGGGCATCTTCCCGCTCGTGAGCGTGGCCAGGTCGACGCCGAACGCGCTGCTGAAGTCGCGCCAGTTCTTGTGCGCTTCGACCACGTCGTCCCAGCGCGACAGCGCGGCGAACCCGTACCGCTCGTTCAGGTAGACGGGACGCTCGTCGCGGAGGCGGCGATACGCGTCGTACGGGTCGTTGAAGTACTCCTCGGAGAACGGGTCGAACTCGACCTCGCCGGCCATCGCCGCGTCGCTCGTCACTCGCACGACCCCCTGTGCCTCGTCGGGCCGATGGTACCGACGCGGGGCTCGGGGATGCTCGGCCCGACGAGCCCGCGAGCCATCGACGGCGGCCGTATGGTGCCGACCGGGCGACGGTCCGGCTGAAGGGGGTCCGAACGATGACCGGGACGATGAGCGGCGTGCGGGTGCTCGAGGTGGCGGCATGGACCTACGTGCCCGCGGCGGGCGCGGTGTTGGCCGAGTGGGGCGCGGACGTCATCAAGATCGAGCACCCCGAGTCGGGCGATCCCCAGCGAGGGCTCGTGACCTCGGGTCTCGTGCCGTCCGGTCCGGGCGGCGTGAACCACATGATCGAGCTTCCCAACCGCGGCAAGCGGAGCGTCGGCCTCGACCTCAAGTCCGCGGCGGGTCGCGAGCTGCTGATGAAGCTCGCCGCCACGAGCGACGTGTTCCTCACCAACATGCGCCCCGACGCCATCGACTCGTTGCGTCTGTCCGTGGACGACCTGCGGTCAGCGAACCCGAACATCATCTACGTCCGCGGCAGCGGCCAGGGCGTGCGAGGTGACGAAGCCGGCAAGGGGGGCTTCGACGGCAGCCACTTCTGGGGCCGTACGACCGCGGGGCTGTCGGCGACCAAGGGCGACGAGCCACCACCGGGTCAGCCCGGCGCGGCGTGGGGGGACCTCCAGGGCGGCCTCACCATCGCCGGGGGGATCGCGGCCGCCCTGTTCCACCGCGAGCGCACCGGTGAGCCGACGGTCGTGGACAACTCCCTGCTGGCGAACGGCATGTGGGCGGGATCGGCGACCCTCATGGCCGCAGGGCTCTTCGGCTTCGACCAGATGCCGGCGCCGTCGCGGGAGGCCGTGCCCAACCCGCTCATCGGCTACTACCGGACCGGGGACGGCCGCTACCTGACGCTCATGATGCTCCAGTCGGATCGATGGTGGCCCGACCTGGCCCGGCGCCTCGGGCGCCCGGAGCTCGTCGACGACCCACGGTTCGTCGATGCCGCCGCCCGCTTCGAACACAAGGCCGCCTGCGTAGCCGTGCTCGACGAGATCTTCGCCACCAGGACCCTGGCCGAGTGGCGCGAGGCGCTGGCCGACTCCGAAGGGGTCTGGGCCGCCGTCGAGACGCCGGGCGAGCTGTTGGTCGACCCTCAGGCCCTCGCCAACGGCTACGTGCGCGACGTGGTCCACTCGTCGGGCAGCACGTTCCGGATGATCCCGTCGCCCCTCCAGTTCGACGAGCAGCCCCCCGACCTCGTCCGGGCACCCGACCACGGCGAGCACACCGACGAGGTCCTGACCGAGCTCGGCATCGGCGAGGACGAGTTGATCCAGCTCAAGATCGACGGCGCGGTGCTCTAGCGGGCGCAAGACTGGTGTGATGAACCGAGGGGGATGGGTCCGATCGCTGCTGGCCGGGGTCTGCGTGCTGGGTCTCATCGCCGTCAACGCGTCCTGCGGGGCGCCAGCCTCGGGTGCGCCTGCCGCGCTGCGACCACAGCTCGCCCGCCGGGCCGCGCCCACCGGTGTCCCCACGCTCGCCCAGCCGTGCGGCCGGACGACGACCCCGCCCCGGCCGTACCGGCACGTGGTGCTGCTGGTGGAGGAGAACCGGACCTGGACCGGTGGCAGGTCTCCCGCGGTCGGGATGGGGTTCTCGGCCAGGACCATGCCGTTCCTCCACGGTCTCGCCACGAAGTGCAGCTACTTCGCCGACTGGTCGGAGACGAACGCGGCCCAGAACAGCCTCAACCAGTACATCGGCCTGACGTCAGGCGTCCTCAACTCGAAGACCGTGAACGACTGCAGCCCGTCGCCGACCTGTCGATCGACCGACGACAACCTGTTCCGCCAGGTCCGCGCCGCGGGTGGATCGGCCCGGACGTTCGTCGATGGTGCGACCTCGCCCTGCTCGGCCTCGGGCAACGCCGCCAAGCACATCCCGGCCCTGTACTACCAAGGCGCCAAGGACGCCACCTTCTGCACGGCCGAGGTGCGACCCTTCTCGCAGTTCGATCCCGGCCACCTCCCGACCTTCACGATGATCGTGCCCAACCTCTGTCACGACGGCCACGACTGCTCGGACGCCACCGTGGATTCGTGGGCGAAGACCACGCTGTCGCGGATCCTCGACGGTGAGAGCTATCGGGCCGGGAAGACGCTCGTGGTCGTGGTCTACGACGAGGACCGGCCCGTGCCCAACCTGCTCATCGCGCCCACGGCCCACGCCGGGTCCATTCGCAGCCGGGCCGGATCCCACGCCGCGCTCCTGAAGACCATCGAGGAGGCACTGGCCCTCCCGATCCTTCGGCAGGGCCAGCTGACCACCGCCGTGAGCCTCCGGGCGTCGGCGCACATCTGACCCAGACCCGGTCGACCCTCACCGCGGGCTGATCATCAGGGGCGGCGGATCGGCAGGGTCACCGAGAAGCCCGCGCCGCCGAGGGGTGGTTCGAAGATCACCACGGTGCCGCCCTGGTCGCGAACGGCCTCATCGACGATGGCCAGCCCGAGCCCGCTCCCCCCCTCGGCGCGCGACCGTGCGTCGTCGAGCCGCGTGAAGCGCTCGAACACCCGCGTCCGGTCTGCCGGAGCGACGCCATCACCGTCGTCCTCGACGGTCACCACCACGGACTCCCCGACGACCTTCCCGGTCACCCGCACCTGCGAGCCGGCATGGCGGCGTGCGTTGTCCACGAGGTTCCGGACGACTCGGCTCATGGCTCGCTGATCGCCGATGATCACGAGCTCGGGCGCAGCAACCTCCACCTCGATCCGCGGATCGTCGAACGCCGCGACCTCGTCGCCGATGACGAGGGCGAGGTCGACCGGGCCCAACGCGGTCGCCGCGTCGGGGGCGACCCGTGCGAGCAGGAGGAGGTCGTCGACGAGCGCCTCGATCCGCCGTTGGTCGACGAGGGCTCCCGTCATCGCCGCCTGCGGATCGACTCGGGACGGATGAGCCACGGCCACCTCGAGGGCGGTGCGGATCGCGGCCAACGGGCTTCGGAGCTCGTGGGACGCGTCGGCGACGAACCGGGCTTGGCGCTCGTTCGCGGACTCGAGCCGTTCGAGCATCTGGTTCATCGTCCCGGCCAGCCGGTCGATCTCGTCTCCCGTACCGGGGGTGACGACCCGACGGTGCAGGTCCGTCTCGGTGACCTCCGCGACCTCGGCTCGGATGCGTTCCACCGGCCGGAGGGCCCGCGTGACCACCACCCGCGTCACCACCGCGACGAGCCCGACCAGCAGCGGCAACCCCAACACGAGCGCAGCCATGACCGTGTGGATGGTCTTGTCGGCCTGCTCCAGCGAGGCGGACGAGTAGACGGTGACGGGACCGCCGGTGGTGGCGACCGTGGTCGCCACCACCACGAAGCGGGAACCGTCGCCGATGGGGAGCCGATCGACGATCTCCGAGACGGTCGAACCGACATCGGGCCGCAGCGACGAGATGGGCCGCTCGCCCGAGAGGTTGGCGGTGTACGAGATCACCCGACGCTGCGAATCCACCACCTGGGTCAGGCCCTCGTCCTCGCCCGGGTACGACAACCGGTGCGGAAGCTGGCCGCCCTTCGCCAAGGCCGCGACGTCG
>JAOBWM010000199.1 GCA_025463365.1 Acidimicrobiales bacterium | reverse complement strand
AGGAATGGCAGGTGCAGGGGAGTCCCGAACCGAACGAGGCACGGCGACCGTCGACCTGGCGCGCCGCGCCAACGTCTTCGGGCACGACGCGCTCTCGGGCACCTACCGGACCCGCCTCGAGGCCAACGGGCGGCTCGTGCTGCCGTCGGCGCTGCGCTCGCCGTTCACCGCCTCGGCCACCGGTCACCTCCTCCCGCGCAAGGGCCAGCTGCTCTGGCTGCTCACCCCGCAGGCGTTCGAGGTGATGGTCGACGAGGTCGAAGCCCGCCAGGCCGACGGCATGCTCGCCAACGAGACCCGCAGCCTCTTCTTCAAGGCGGCCCCGAAGGTGGGTGTCGACAAGCAGAGCCGCTTCGTGGTCCCACCCGAGCTCCGCGACGCGGTGGGCATCGAGCCCGAGTCCGAGGTCGTGCTGGCCGGCGCCATCGAGCGCGTCGAGATCTGGCCGGCGTGGCGCTGGGACGCGACCGAGGCATCCAAGTTCGTGGACCTCGACCTCCTCCTCGACGGCCACAAGGGCCTTCCCACGGGAACGGCGTGACCTCGCCGTGCGCACCCTCCTGGTGGACCCCGTGACGGAACCCGTCCCCTTCGATCACGTCCCCGTGCTGGAGGCGTTGGTGGTGGAGCTGTTCTCCGCCGTCCCCGCCGGCACGATCGTGGACGCAACCCTTGGCGGTGCCGGCCACGCGGCGGCCGTGCTCGACTCCCGGCCCGACCTGTCGGTGCTGGGGCTCGATCGCGATCCGAACGCACTGGTCGCGGCGCAGGCCCGGCTCGCCCTCTACGGCAGCCGGGCCGCGGCCGTACGCGCCCGCTTCGACCAGATGGCGACCGTCGTCGCCGAGGCCGGCACCGCCATCCAACCGATCGTCGGGGTCCTGTTCGACCTCGGCGTCTCCTCGCCGCAGTTCGACCAGGCCGACCGCGGCTTCTCCTACCGCAACGACGCCCCCCTCGACATGCGGATGGATCCCACGTCGGGCATGTCCGCGGCCGACGTCGTGAACGAGGCATCGGTGGGGGAGCTGGCCGACATCTTGCGCCGCAACGCGGACGAGCGCTTCGCCGGCCGCATCGCCCGCGCCATCGAGGCCGCCCGCCCGATCACGACGACCCGGGAGCTGGCCGAGGTGGTGGTCAGCGCCATCCCCGCTCCCGCCCGCCGGCGCGGTGGGTATCCGGCCAAGCGCACGTTCCAGGCCCTGCGCATCCACGTGAACGACGAGCTGACGGTCCTCCCGCCGGCACTCGATGCCGCCATCTCGATCCTCGCACCAGGTGGCCGCCTCGTGGTCATCAGCTACCACAGCGGCGAGGACCGCATCGTCAAGGAGCGCCTGCGTCGCGCCGACGACGGTGGCTGCACCTGCCCGCCCGGCCTGCCCTGCGCCTGCGGGGCCGAGCCCGAAGCCCGCCTGCTGAAGCGGGGTGGTTGGACGCCCGACGCCGTCGAGGTCGACCGCAACCCGCGTGCCGCCAGCGCCCGTCTCCGAGCCGTCGAGAAGTTGCCCGCCCGAACCCTCGAGGATCCGTCATGACCGTTCCCGTCCGCACCCAGCCCCTCCGTGCCCCTCGCCCCGCGCCACGTCGTGCCACCCAACCGGCGCCGGCCCGAACGCGGCGACCCGACCTGCGGGTGGTCGCCGCGCCGCGTCGCCGCCCTCGCACGCCAGCCATCGTCGCCGTCACCGTGGTGCTGGTCTTCGGCTCGCTGCTGGCCTCGGCGGTCTTCCACTCGATCCTCGTCAGCGGCCAGGTGCACCTCGACGACGTGAACTCGTCCATCACCACCGAGCAGACCGACCTGGCCAGGGCCAAGCTGGCCCTCGCCGAGGCCCAGTCGCCAGCCCGGATCGCCAGCGCCGCGGCCGCGCTGGGCATGGTGCCGGCGCCCGAGCAGCACTGGCTCAGCCCGACGACCACCACGACGGTCCCGGTCGACGGGGCGGCTCCATGACCGACGACGATTTCTTCGGCCGGCCGCGGCTCGGCACCCTGCTCGAACCGCCCCGTACGGCCACCCGTGCGGCCACCCGTGCGCCCCGCGCTCCCCGCGCGCCGCGAGCGCGAGGCGGCACGGGCCCGGTGCGTCCACCCCGGCCGGTGCGCCCGGCCCGACCGCCACGACCTGCACGCCCCGTCACCCGGCCTGCCCCTCGCAGCTATGCCCCCGTCTCCGGCGCCGAGTGCCGGCGGCGCACCCAGAAGCGCATGGCGATCTTCGTCGGGTTCGTGCTCATCGTCGTGGCCGCCGTCGGCGCGCGCCTGGTCGACCTCCAGGTCGTCGGCCGCGCCCGGTTCGTGAGCTACGGCCTCACCCAGCGCGATGGCTTCCGCGTCCTGCGGGCGGGTCGCGGTTCGATCCTCGACCGCGACGGCCATGCGTTCGCGATGTCCGTCGCCCAGCCGCAGGTGGTCGCCGACCCCACCCAGGTCAAGGACGTCGCCAAGGTGGCGACCGCTCTGGCCAAGGTGACCGGCGCCGATCGCGCCGACCTGGAGTCCACCCTCCGCAAGGCCCAGGCCCGCCGCACCGCCGCCGGCGTGCCGAGCCGCTACGTCATCCTCGATCCCCAGGTCTCGACGGCCGTGGCGACCAAGCTGAAGGATCTCGCCCTCGACGGGATCACCACCGAGGACCGCTACGTCCGCACCGATCCCAGCGGGACGCTGGCGCGAGCCGTCGTGGGCAAGGCCCTCGCCGACGGACAGGTCGAACAGACCTCCACCGGCGCGAAGGGCGGTCACCAGGGCCTCAACGGCATCGAGCGGGAGTACGACCGCTCCCTGCACGGCACCGCCGGCAAGCTCTTCTACGAGAAGGACCCGCACGGGCGCACCATCGCCGGCGGGCGGCGCCGGCTGGAGCCGGCCAAGCCCGGTACGGACCTCTACCTGACCCTCGACCAGTCGCTGCAGTACGAGACCGAGCAGGCGCTCACCGACCAGGTCACGGCGACGGGGGCCAAGGGCGCGATGGCCGTCATCATGAAGCCGAGCACCGGCGAGATCTTGTCGATGGCGAGCGTCAGCCGCCACGCCGACGACACGGTCAGCGGGACCGGCGACGCGCGCCCGCTCACCGCCGTCTTCGAGCCGGGTTCGGTCAACAAGATGATCACCATCGCCGGGGCGATGGAAGAGGGCGAGGTGACCCCCGAGACGGTGTTCCAGGTCCCGTCCAGCCTCCCGTTGTACGACCGGGTGTTCACCGACCACGACCCCCACCCCACCCAGGCGTGGACCACGACCGACATCATCGTGACCTCGTCGAACATCGGCACGATCAAGATCGCCCAGCAGCTCGGCAAGGCCAAGGTGGACCAGTACCTGCGGTCCTTCGGCTTCGGTCAGGCCTCGGGCCTCGGCTTCCCGTCGGAGTCGGCCGGCATCATGCGTCCGCTGGCTGACTGGTCGGGCGTCGACATCGGCGCCGTGCCGATCGGCCAGGGCGTCGCCGTCACCGCCCTCCAGATGCTCTCCGCCTACAACGTGATCTCGAACGACGGCGTCTACGTCGCTCCCAAGCTGGTGGCGGCCACCGATGCCGGCCGCGGCCGAACGGGCACCGCCGCGTCGAGCCGCCGTCGCGTGGTGTCGGCGACCACGGCCCAGGCCATGCGCGGGATGCTGGACAAGGTGGTCACCGACGGCACCGGCAAGCCGGCCGCCGTGCCCGGCTACACGGTCGGTGGCAAGACCGGCACGGCCCGGATCCCGCAGGCGGAGCACATCGGGACCGATGGCTACATGGGCCTCGACCACAAGTACCACTACCAGTCGACGTTCGTCGGGGTCGTGGACGGGGCCGACCTCTCCATCATCGTGACCGTCGAGGAGGCCAAGACCTCGATCTACGGCAGCGACGTGGCCGCCCCCGTGTTCTCGCACCTGGCCGCCATGGCGCTGCGCCGCTACCAGATCCCGCCCCCCGCGCTGGTGGCTGCCTCCGAGCGCTCGGTGCCCGAGCTGTCCACGTCGGCCAAGGAGGTCGGCGGCGAGGATGTCACCGGCGGACCCCGCGCTACGGCAGGCTGAGGGGCGTGGAGCTCGGAGCACTGATGGCGTTGCTCGCGTCCCGTGCCGGGGGTCCCGTGCTGGAGCTGACCGGCGATCCCCACGTCGAGGTCGATGTGGCCGTGCACGACTCGCGAGCCGTCGGGCCCGGCGCGCTGTATTGCTGCGTGCCCGGTGCGGTGTACGACGGCCACCGGTTCGCGCCGGCCGCGATCGAGGCCGGAGCCCGGGCCCTGCTGTGCGAGCGACCGCTCGGCTTGGGCGTGCCCGAGCTGCAGACCCGCTCGGTTCGCGCCGCCATGGGCCCGGTGGCCGCGGTCCTGGCCGGTGACCCGTCCCGGGACCTCTCGGTGGTCGGCATCACCGGGACGAACGGCAAGACCACGGCCACCCACCTGCTCGCGTCGATCCTCGAGGCCGATGGGCGGCCGTGTGGCGTGATCGGCACGTTGTCGGGGGCGCGCACCACCCCGGAGGCCCCGGAGCTGCAGAGCACCCTCGCCGGGCTGCGCGACGCGGGGAAGGCGGCGGTGGCCATGGAGGTGTCGTCGCATGCCCTCGACCTGCACCGCGTCGACGGCACGTGGTTCGAGGTCGGCGTGTTCACCAACCTGTCCCAGGACCACCTCGACCACCACGGCGACATGGCGGCCTACTTCCAGGCCAAGGCCCGGCTGTTCGAGCCATCGCGGTGCGGCACCGCGGTGTTGAACACCGACGATCCCCACGGCCGGCTCCTGCTCGACGCAGCCACGGTGCCGAGCATCGGCTTCTCGCTCGACGACGCTGCCGACCTGCGCCTCGGTCGCGACGGCTCGACCTTCCGCTGGCGCGGCGTCCAGGTGTCGGTCGGCCTTGCCGGCCGGTTCAACGTCAGCAACGCACTGGCCGCGGCCACCGCCGCCGAGGTCCTGGGCGTCGCTCCCGACGTGGTGGCCGCCGGGCTCGCGCTGGCCGGGCCGGTGGCCGGCCGCTTCGAGCGCATCGAGGAAGGCCAGCCGTTCCTAGTCGCGGTCGACTACGCGCACACGCCTGACGGGCTCGCGCAGCTCCTCGGTGCCGGTCGTGAGCTGGCCGGCGAAGGGCGGGTCATCGTCGTCTTCGGTGCCGGCGGCGACCGCGACCGTGCCAAGCGCCCGGCCATGGGCGAGGCCGCGGACCGCCTCGCCGACATCGTCGTGCTCACCACCGACAATCCCCGCGGCGAGGGCGCGGCTGCGATCATCTCCGACGTGCAAGCAGGGATGGAACACCGCAGCGATCTCCGAGTCGAGCCCGATCGCGGCCGGGCCATCGGCCTTGCCGTGAGCCTGGCCGAGCCCGGCGACGTCGTCTTGGTGGCGGGCAAGGGCCACGAGACCACCCAGACCGTCGGCGACGTCGCCGTCGACTTCGACGACCGCGTGGTGACCCGGCGGGCCCTCGCGGCCGCCGGCTGGAAGGCGTGCGCGTGATCGCGCTCTTGATGTCCGGAGGCATCAGCCTCGCCGTGTCGCTCGTGGGCACCCGGTTCCTGATCGAGTGGCTGCGCGCCCACAAGCTCGGCCAGCCGATCCGAGAAGAGGTCCACCAGCAGCAGGTGAAGGCGGGCACCCCCACGATGGGTGGGATCGCCATCGTCGCCGGAGCGGTGGTCGGCTACTCGGTGGCCCACGTCCGGGGCCGGGTCGTGTTCACCCGCTCGGGCATCTTCGTGCTGCTCCTGGTCGTCGGCGCCGGCGTGGTGGGATTCCTCGACGACTTCATCAAGATCAAGCGCGAGCGCAACCTGGGCCTGACGAAGCGCACGAAGGTGCTCGGCCTGCTGATCGTGGCCGGCGCGTTCGG
>JAOBWM010000195.1 GCA_025463365.1 Acidimicrobiales bacterium | reverse complement strand
GGCACCTCGCCCCGCAGCAGCGCGGCCAGCCCTTCGGCCATGAGCGTGGTGTGGTTCGTCTCGGTGTCGTAGGTGGCGCCCCCGATGTGGGGGGCGAGCAGGACGTTGTCCATGGCGACGATGGGATGGTCGACCGCGATGTTCTCGCCGTCGAAGTGGTCGAGCGCCGCAGCACTGAGGTGGCCCGACAGCAGCGACGTGGTGAGGGCGTCGAGGTCGTGGAGCCCGGCGCGGGCCGTGTTCACGTACACCGCGCCCTCGCGCATCTGGGCGAACCGGTCGGCGTCCATCAGCCGCAGGGTGTCCGGCGTGACGGCCGCGTGCATCGAGACGACGTGGGCCTCGGCCAGCAGGTCGTCGAGCGAGTGGGTGGCGTCGGGGTTGAACGGATCCGCGCTGATCACCGACATGCCGAGCCCGGCGAAGCGCCAGGCCGCGGCGCGGCCCACCGCCCCGAGGCCGACGATGCCCACGGTCTGGCCGGCCAGCTGCCAGGCCCGGAACCGCTGGTACGGGATGGTCCCGCCGGCGTACACCTGGCCTTCGCGCACATCTCGATCGGCCAGGCGGAGGTGACGGGTGACCCCAAGCGTCATCGCCACCGCCATCTCGGCCACGCCATCGGCATTGCGGCCGGGCGCCCGCAGCACCGGGATGCCCTTGGCCGTGGCGCCTGGGAGGTCGACGTTGGTCGGGTCGCCGCGGGTCGAGCCGATGGCCAGCAGCGGGAGCTCGAGGACCGCGCCTTTGCACTGGTCGGCCTCGCAGATCACCACATTGGCCCCTTCGGCCGTGATCCGTTCGGCCAGCTGGACGTCGTTGTAGATGCGCAGCGGCCGCTGGTCGATCCACGGGTCGCAGATCACGGTGCCGAGCTCGCGCAGGGCGTCGAGCCCGGGCCCGCGCAGGGGCGCGGTGGCGAAGATCACGGGACGCTCGGTCACGAGGCTGCCCCGTCGCCGTCGCCGTCGCCGTCGGCAGGCAGGTCGACGTCGACTTCGGCCTTGGCCATCACCGCGTCGTCCTGGTTGCGCAGCTCGACGCGGACCGTGGCGAGGTGCTGACGGCGCTCGACGCGGGTGCCGATGACCTCGCCGCTGATGACGGTGATGTCGCCGGTGAACGCGGGGTTGCGGTACTGGGCGTTGGCGTGGGTGATGAAGCCCCACTCGCCGGCCCAGGCCGACACGTAGTCGAGCACCCACGCACCCATCGACGCGCCGTAGCCGTAGCCCCGGGCCATGCCCACGTGGCGCGCCCACCTCGGTTGGAGGTGCCCGCGCGACGGCCCGTAGTAGGCGCCGTCGGTGAGCTCGGGGTTCACCCGTTCCATCCGCTTGTCGCCCTCGTAGCCGGCCATCTCCTTCGTGTAGCCGAGCTCCTCCGCGCTCACCGTGGTGGGTCCCGCGGCCATGCCGCCCCACGTGGTCATCGGGTAGGCCCGCCACTCGGTTGCGAAGCTGGCCAGGCTGTGCGGGCCGATCACGTGCTCGGCGAGATGGTCGCCCTCGGTCACCGAGGAGAACAGGCGCTGGCCGTGGCCGAGCGACTGGATCTGGTCGATGAACGCCGCCTTGCGCTGCTCGATCTCGGCGAGCTGCTCGTCGGTCCACTCCGGTTCGCCCGGGCCCTCGAACAGCTTCTTCTCCTTGGCCGCGCGCACCTGGTAGCGGATCGACGTCGACCGCTGCTGCGCCACCCGCTCGCCGCGCTGGTTGATGTAGAGCGTGTCGCCGCGCTGGAAGCAGGTGGGCCCGGCGAACTTCGTCTCGGTGACCCGGTAGTCGTAGGGCATCCGGTGACAGACGAGGTGGTCGTCGGGAGCGATCCTCGGACCGAAGAACCACCAGTCGTCGCCGCCGAAGATGAGGTGCGAGTTGGGGATCCGGCCCACCTGGGCCGGCGAGCAACCGTGGCTCGTGTCGCACGCGACCGCGAACGACTGCGGCGCCACCAGGCCGCCGAAGCGGCTCTGGGCCGCCCAGGCCGCGTCGTAGTGCAACGGGTTCGGGTAGTGCATCGCCTGCACCCAACGGCGGATGTCGTTGCGGGCGACGGGCTCGGTGAGCTCGCCGGGCCGCATCGGCACGCCCATGTGCCGGTCGAGGTCCGAGGTGTCGAGGCCGTCGACCGGTGCAGCGGTGGCTGCGGGCGCGGCTGCGGGCGCGGTGTCGGGAGCGGTGTCGTTGCTGGTCATGTCGGTCCTCCGACCGTGGGCGTCTGGGTCGAGGTCGCGAGCCGGCCCGCGGCCAGCGCGGCGAGTTCGGGGTCGTGGACCTTGGAGCCGCTGGATGTCATGGGGATCTCGCCGTCGTCGAAGAACAAGACGTGCTTGGGCACCTTGTAGGAGGACACCCGCGAGCGCAGGAACGCCTTGATGTCGTCGGCGCCCGCCTCGGCACCCTCGGCGAGCGTGATGCAGGCCACCACGACCTCGCCGAGACGATCGTCGGGCAGCCCGATGACCCGGGCGACCTTCACCGGAGCGCAGGCCCGGAGCTGGACCTCGACCTCGGCGGGCGAGACGTTGGCGCCGCCGGTCTTGATCATCTCGGTCCGGCGCCCGACGTAGTGGAGGTTGCCGTCGAGGTCGTACCGCCCGATGTCGCCGGTGTGGAACCAACCGTCATCGTCGAAGCATTCGCCGGGTGTGGTGCCGAGGTAGCGCACCATCAGCGTGGGCCCCTTGATGACGAGCTCTCCATCGGTGTCGGGCCCGAGCAGCGCACCGGTCGTGGGATCGATCACCCGCGCCTCGTTGCCCGGCAGCAGCCGACCGTGCGAGGCACGGAGCTGCTCGCGCGAGGTGGAGGCATCGTGGGCGCTGAAGAAGGCGCACGTCTCCGACAGGCCGTAGCCGACGGGGTTGTTCCAGGTCGTGTCGCCGTCCACGCTCGGGTGGCGGGCGAAGGCGGACTTGCCGTACACGCAGCGCAGCGACGACAGGTCGGTGCCGGCCCAGTCGGCGTGCTCGGCGAGCGCAGCGGTCTGGTGCGGGAGTGAGTAGGGCTCGGTCACGCGCTCACGTTCGAGGAGCGCGAGCGCGGCGCCCGGCTCGAACGTCTCCTGCATGACCCAGCAGCCGCCGGCGGCGAGCGTGGCGCCCATCGCCGAGTTGAGCCCGGCCGTCCAGAAGATCGGGAGCGCAGCCCACATCCGCGTGTCGACGTCGCGCCGGAAGATCCGGGCCTGGAACCAGAACTGCAGCGCCGGCGCCCGCCGGTCGTGCACCATCCCCTTCGGCGTATCCGTGCTCCCCGAGCTGAAGATGACCAGGCCCTCGTCGTCCCCGTGCCCGTCCGCCTCGCTGGCGTCGACGGCCAGGTCGCTCGCCGCGTCTCCGGTGCCGAGGAACGCCTCCCACTGCGGACCGCCCGCCGCCACCACGGTTCGCAGGAGGGGAAGGTCGGCGCGCGCCCGGCCGAACTCCTCCGGGAAGCGCCGGGACAGCAGGGCCGTCTGGGTGAGCAGCACGGAGACCTCGGCGCGCATGACCATCGGCGTGAGCTCGCTCATGGGCGCGAACGTGGAGAGCATCACCGGCACCGCCCCGGTGATGGCGATGCCGAAGAGGGCGGCCACCGCCTCGGGCCGGTTGCCCATGAGCACCGCCACTCGGTCGCCGGGGCGGACGCCGTCGACGCGCAGGGCGCGAGCGACGCGTCGAGCGTGGTGGTGCACGTCGTCGTAGCTCCAGCGAACGGTGGCGTCGAACGCGAGTGGGTCGTCGAACACGAGCGCCTCGTTGGGGCCGTACCGCGCCGCGACGTCGCCGAGGAAGCCGGTCATCGTGGTCGCGCCCAGCCCGCCCACCTCCTCGAGCGGTGGACCGGTCAGGCCCGGTCCGGGCGCCGAGGAGCCCGGCGTTGCGCTGGTCATGCGACCCGGCCGTGGGGGAACAGGCCGTCGAAGCCGTCGGCGGCGATGGCGGCCACGAGCTCGATCGCCGTGTCCTCCGCACCGGCTGGGAGGCGGAGCGCGGGCTGGAGGTGGCGCACGAGGATCGAGATGTCGACCTCGTCGCACAAGCCCGACGCACCGTGGAGCTGCTGGGTCGCGCGCAGCACGAAGCGAGCAACGTCCAGGGCATGGCTGCGCAGCGCGAGGACGTCGGGCCGGGCGCGATCGGGGGCGACGTCCAGCCGCCACAGCGCGAACAGCGCCAGCTCCCGCAGGCCCGCCACCGCGATGGCGGCGTCGGCCAGCTGGAACCGCACCGTCTGGAACTCGGTGAGCGGCTTGCCGAACTGGACCCGGTCCCGGGTGTGGGCGGTCGCCAGCTCGACGGCCCGGTCGAGCGCCCCGAGGATCGTCCATCCCGACAGCGTCAGCCACCAGTTCCGGAGCTCGGCGTCGGCAGGGTCCGCATGGTCCACGGGCCGGAGGTCGTCGTCGGCATCGAGGTCGCAGACGAAGGGGCCCAGGCGCGTGCCCAGGGCCGGGCCGGTGGCCCGGGCGGTGCTGGCGCGCCCGTCGGGACGGCACACGTGCCAGGCCTCGAACAGGTCGCCGTGGTCCACGCGGAGGTGGTGCGGTGGGACCAAGGCCGTGGGCAGGCCACCCGTTCGCAGCACCGCGCCGGCCACGGGGTACGACAGCGCCACCCGGCCCGCCTCCTCGCACAGCACGGCGGCCGCGGCCGCGGTGTCGGCCTCGGCGCGGGGGTCCAGATCATCGATGCCGAGCGAGGTGAGCAGCCCGGAGACCTCGGCGCGCGAGGTCGGGTCCGCCTCGGCGCGGCGCGCCGCCTGGATCCCGCCGACGGACTCGAACGCCATGCGAGCGGTCTCACCGAACTCGACGGCGTCGCGGGGCAGGACGGGGTTCACCCGGGCCGCCCGAGCAGGTCCTTGGCCACGATCATCTGCTGCACCTCGAGGGTGCCGGAGGCGACGGTGGCGGCCTGGGCATAGCGCCAGTGGTCCTCGATGGCGCCGGCCAGTGCCGCGCCTGGGCCGGCTTCGAGGCTGCGGTCGCCCAACACCTGGAACAGCAGCTCCGCCACGAGCTGGTCGCACCGCGTGACCGCGATCCTCGCCGCGCTCGCGGCGGCGTCGGGTGGACCGCCGGCCTCTTGGGCAAGGACCGCTCGGTAGGCCAGGAGTCGAGCCACTCGCACCTGCGTCAGCGCCCGGGCCCATTGGACGCCGAGGTGCTCGGGCAGCTGGGTGCCGGCATCGCGCAGCTCGTCGGCCAAGAGGGAGAGCAAGCGTTCGCACCGCGCGTACCGGGCGATCCCGACGCGCTCGTGGGCCAGCGCCCGGCGGATCACCGCCCAGCCGCCGCCCACCTCGCCGAGCACCGCATCGGGGCCCACCGGCACGTCGTCGAGGAAGACCTCGTTCAGGTGGTGCGGGCCGAGCATGGAGTCGATGGGCACGACGGTGATCCCCGGGGCGTCCATCGGGACGAGGAACATGGTGATGCCCTCGTGGCGCTCGCCCGGGCCCACGCGACCGGCGAGCACGCACCACCGCGCCATGCCCGCGTACGAGGTCCAGATCTTCTGGCCGCGGATGCGCCAACCGTCGCCATCGGGCGTGGCGCGGGTGGCCAGCGCGGCCAGGTCGGAACCGGCATCGGGCTCGCTGAACCCCTGGCACCAGATGACCGAACCCTCGGCGATCGGCGGCAGGTGTCGGCGCTTCTGCTCGTCGGTGCCGAAGGCCATGATCGCGGGACCGACCCAGTTCAGGCCCATGTACTGCGGACCGCGCGGCTCGTGGTGGGCCCACATCTCCTCGCGCACCACCGTCTGGTCCCACACGCTGCCGCCGGCGCCGCCGTACTCGGCGGGCCAGGCGACGGTGAGGAGCCCCTCCCGCGCGAGGAGGGCGCAGAACCGCTGCGTGGTCTCGAGGTCAGCGGGGTCGTCGGTGAAGGCGCCGAGGAAGTCACCGGGGATCTCGGCCTCGATCAGCGTGCGGAGACGAGCACGGAGGGCGGCCGCCTCCTCCCCGAGATCGAAGTCCATCCGTGGCCCCTTCTGTACCTGACGCCAACGTTAGTCGCGTAGGGTTCGAGGCGATGGAGCCGGTGATGCCCGGGACCGTGGCACGGGTGTTCGACCGCGCGCTGGCCGACGATCCCCACCGCGAGGCGCTGGTCACGAGGTCTCGCCGTCTGTCGTACGCCGAGCTCGATGCGGCGTGCTCACGGGCTGCCGGGACCCTCCGGAGCCTGGGCGTCCGAGCCGGCGATCGGGTGGCTGCGTCCCTGCCGAACGAGCTCGACGTGGTGCTCGCGTTCCATGGTGCGATGCGCCTCGGCGCCATCTGGGTGGGCGTCAACCGGCCCCTCGCCCCGCCGGAGAAGCAGTACCTCCTCGACGACTCGGGCGCCTCCCTCTTGCTCGCCGAGGAACCCGTGCCGGGCACGTCGACCGACGTGCGGTTCGTCGGCGTCGAGGAGTGGCGGTCGGAGGTGGCGTCCGCCGATGGCGGCTCGGCCGAGGGCGGGGCCGACAGCGAGGTCGACCCGCACGCGCCCGCCGGCATCGCCTACACGAGCGGGACCACCGGCCGGCCGAAGGGTGCGGTCCACAGCCAGTGGAACCTGTTGCTCCCGGGCGCGTCGCTGGTTGCCGAGCGCGGCTACGGCCCGGAGCTACGCAAGGGCGACTGCCTACCGCTCACGATCCTCAACATGCAGGTGCTGACCACGCTGCTCACCGCCCAGGCCGGGGGCACCTGCGTGGTCATGGACCGCACCGATCCCGAGGGCATCGCCGAGTGGATCCGCACGGAACGGGTGACCACTTGGAACGGCCCGCCCGCGCTGCTGCACTCGCTCGCATCCGCCGACGCGGTCAGCCATGAGGATCTCGAAACCCTGGACGAGGTGTGGAACGGCGGCGCCGACTGCCCAGACGCCGTCCGTCGCCGCTTCGAGGCCAAGTTCGGCCACCAGATCCTCTGCACCTACGGCCTGACCGAGGCGCCCGCAGTGGTGGCGATCGATCCTCGTGGTTCGCCTCACCGCCCCGGGTCGAGCGGCCGGCCGCTGGGCCACTTGGAGGTGGTGATCGCCGATGATGCCGATGCGCCCGTCGCCCCGGGGGAGACCGGCGAGATCCTCGTGCGCGCCGCGGACGACCGCTACCGGCCGATGCTCGGCTACTGGCACCGCGACGACACCGCCGCCGACGACTCCCACGCCGAGGCCGCCGCCGACGCACTGGCCGGCGGCGCGCTGCACACCGGCGACGTCGGCTTCCTCGACGACCACGGTGAGCTCCACGTGCGAGACCGCAAGAAGCTCGTCATCATCCGCGGTGGCGCCAACGTCTACCCCGCCGAGGTCGAGCGCGTCCTCCACGAAGCCCCCGGCGTCGCCGCCTGCGCCGTCCTCGGCATCCCCGACGAACGCCTCGGCGAACGCGTCGTCGCCGCCCTCGAACCCGAGCCCGGCGTGGAGCTGGACGAAGCCCAGCTACGAGCCCACTGCGAGCAGAACCTCGCCCGCTACAAGGTCCCCGAACGCTTCGTCATCGTGGAGAGCTTCGAGAGGAACGCCATGAACAAGATCCTCCGCCCCGGCCTTGCCGACCTGTTCTGAGGGGACGGACACGACCGGAGCGCATCTTGTATCACGCGTGATACGGTGCGTCGATGGCGATCGAGGAAGTGAGCATTCGTGATCTCCGCAACCACGGCGGCGAGGTGGTCGACCGCGTCGAGCACGGGGGTCGAGTGGTCGTGACGCGGTCGGGTCGGCCGGTGGCGGAGCTCCGACCGCTCGCGAAGGCTCCGATCCGGGCAGCCTCGCTCATCGAGCGGTGGCGCAAGCTTCCCGTCGTCGATCCTGAGCGACTCCGGCACGACATCGACACGCTGATCGACGGCTCCCTGTGAGTGAGGTCCCGACCCGAGGTGTTCTCGATACCAACACGGTGATCCTCCTCGGACGCCTCGCGGACGCGTCGGCATTGCCGGACGAGCCCGTCATCACCGCCGTCACCCTCGCGGAGCTGTCGGTCGGGCCTCTCGTCACCACCGATGCCAGCGTCCGGGCCGCTCGCCAAGCGCACCTCCAACAGGCCGAGGCGGACTTCGAGCCCCTGGCCTTCGACGCCCCGGCGGCCCGGGCCTTCGGGCAGGTCGCGGCGTCGCTCCGACGCTCTGGCCGCAAGCCGGCGGCACGGGCCTACGACGCCATGATCGCGGCCACCGCCATCGCCAACGGGCTTGCTCTGCACACGTGCAACCCGGACGACTTCCGCGGCATCGACGACCTGCGTGTCGTCGCGGTGCCTCATCCCGATCACTGAGGTCGACACTCGTCAAACGCCGCGGAGGGTGCCACCGTCGACGGTCAGGGTGGAGCCGGTGATCCAGCTCGACTGCTCGCTGGCGAGGAACACCACGGCGGTGGCGATCTCGTCGGGGGTGCCGAAGCGACCGGTCGGAGGGTCGGTGCGCGACAGCATCCTCGCCATGACCTCGTCGGTCGTGCGGCCGGCTCGCTCGGCGGAGGCGGCGGCGTTCTCCTGGACCAGTTCGGTCTCGGTGATGCCGGCGACCACCACGTTGCTGAGGACGCCGTCGCCCGACAGCTCCACCGACAGCGAGACCGAGAGGTTCGTCAATGCCGCCTTGGCCGCTGAGTAGGGGGCGAACAAGGCGTCGGGCCGGCTGCCGCTGGTGGAGCCGATGTGGATCATCCGGCCCCAGCCCGCCTCCCGCATGACGGGAGCGCAGGCCACGGCGAGCCGCGCCGCAGACACGAAGTTCAGCTCGAGGTCCGCCCACCAGTCGTCGTCGGTCAGGTCGGTGAGCTGCTTGGGGGCGCTGCCGCCGGCGTTGTTCACGAGGATGTCGAGTCGGCCGAACTCGGCCAGGCACCGCTCGACGATCACCGCCGCGGCTCCCGGGTCGGTGACATCGGCGACGAGGCCGACCGCCGTGCCGTTCGCGACGAGGATCTCGTCGACGGCCTCATCGAGCGCCTCGGCCCCGCGGGCCACGAGCAGGACGTGGGCGCCCTCGGCGGCGAGCGCCCCGGCGATGGCCCGGCCGATGCCCTTGCTCGCCCCGGTGACGACGGCCGCCCGACCTCCCAGCCCGAGTTCCACCACCGCAAGGTAGCCCGCCCTTGGTGGTGGCTGGACTTGGGCTCGACCTCCGCCGCCGGATGCCTGGGCGCGGTAGCTTGCCCATCTAACACCGCCGTCAGCTATTGGAAGGGCGTCATGGCCGAGGTGCAGGACGAGGCGAGCGCGGCCCACGAGCCGGCGCCGTCCTTCGATCCCGACGCGGTCCACGCCAAGTATGCGGCGGAGCGTGACAAGCGCCTGGTCGAAGGCCGTGCGGACATCCGGGACCTGAGCTCGGACGAGCACTTCGCCCGGTACCGCGACGACCCGTTCGCCCCGATGGCCGAGCGCGAGCCCGTGGCCGACGAGGTCGACGTGGTGGTCGTGGGTGGCGGGATCGCGGGGATCCTCGCCGGTGTCGAGCTGCGCAAGGCCGGGGTCGAGCGCATCCGGATCGTCGACCAGGCCGGTGGCATGGGCGGCACCTGGTACTGGAACCGGTACCCGGGGGTGATGTGCGACGTCGAGTCGTACATCTACCTCCCGATGCTCGAGGAGCTCGGCTACGTGCCGAAGCACCGCTACGCGTTCGGCGAAGAGATCCGCCTCCACCTCCAGGCCATCGCCGACCGCTACGACCTGGTGGCCGACGCCCTGTTCCACACCGGCGTGACCGGAGCGGCGTGGGACGACGACGCTGACCGGTGGCGCATCGAGACCGATCGCGGCGACCACCTGTCGGCCCGCTACTACGTGCTGGCGGTCGGGATCCTGAACCTCCTGAAGCTCCCCGCGATCCCCGGGATGGAGCGCTTCGGTGGGCACTCGTTCCACTCGGCGCGCTGGGACTACCGCTACACCGGAGGAGCGCCCGGCGAGCCGCTCACCGCGCTGGGCGACAAGAGGGTCGGCGTGATGGGCACGGGAGCCTCCGCGATCCAGTGCGTCCCCCCGCTCGTCGACGCGGCGAAGGAGGTCTACGTGTTCCAGCGGACGCCGTCGGCCATCGGCGTACGAGGGAATCGACCGACCGAGCCGGGGTTCGCCGAGAGCGTCGCGGCCGGCTGGCAGCAGGATCGGATGGACAACTTCCAGGCGGTCATGCTGGGTCGATCGGTCGACGCGGACCTCGTGGACGACGGCTGGACCCACCACTACGCAGCGGTCCAGAACCCGCCCCGGATCCAGGGTGGCAGCATCGACGAGTTCCTGCGCAACGCCGAGGCGCTCGACTTCCGGATCATGGAGGAGCACCGGGCCCGGGTGGCCGAGATCGTCCACGATCCGGACGTCGCCGAGATCCTCAAGCCCTACTACCGGTACCTGTGCAAGCGGCCGTGCTTCCACGACGAGTACCTCGCGGCCTTCAACGCGCCGAACCTCACGGTGGTCGACTGCCCGGCCGGCATCGAGGCGGTGAGCGAGGCCGGACCGGTGGTCGACGGCGACCAGTACGAGCTCGACTGCATCGTCTACGCCACCGGCTTCGAAGCCGAGCTCACGCCCCTCTACCGGCGAGCCGGTCACGACGTCGTGGGCCGGGGAGGCGTGAGCCTGGCCGAGCGGTGGGCCGACGGGGCCTGCAGCCTGTTCGGGATGATGGTCCGGGGCTTCCCCAACTTCTTCGCCATGCCGGCGCCGGGCCAGCAGGCGGTGGTCACCGTCAACTACACGCAGCTGGCGGTGCTCGGCGCCGCGTTCGTGGGGCGGACGGTCGGCCAGCTCGAAGCCCGAGGCACCCGCTCCTTCGAGGTCGGCGCCGAGGCCGAGGCGGCATGGACGGAGCAGGTGGTCGGCTCCTTCGTGGATCCCTCGCGGGTGATGTCGGCCTGCACCCCGTCGCGCATCAACCTGGAGGGGCACCCGGAGCTGCTCAACCCCCGCAACGGCAACTACGGCCGAGGCTTCGGCGACTACTTCGGCTACCGGGAGCGGCTCGACTCGTGGCTCGCGGCCGGCGACCTGGAAGGGCTCGAGCTGACGTGAGCACGGGAGCGTCGAGCGAGCGTCGCGTGGTGGTGGTGACCGGCGGCGGCGGTGGCATCGG
>JAOBWM010000192.1 GCA_025463365.1 Acidimicrobiales bacterium | reverse complement strand
GCGGGTCGCCGGATTCGACGATCTGCTCGTGGTACACGGCCTCCGCCGGGTACACGTGGCTGTCCATGAAGTCGAGCAGCTCGGTGCGGAGCTCCTCGGCCTTGGGGGAGAAGGCGAAGTCCATGGAGGTCGACCGTACCCACCTCCGCCCCCCGCCGACGGCGTGGCCCGCCCGCTGGCCCTCTCGGCCGGTGGTTCAGGCGGTGATGGCGTGGTCGATCGGGATGACGGCACCGTTGATGGCCGCGGCTTCATCCGAGCTGAGGTAGGCGATCAGCGCGGCCGGCTCGGTGGGCTTCATCATCTTGTTGTCCACGGCCATGGTCTTGGCGATCAGGCCGAAGTCGATCCCCTCGGGGAACGACACCGAGCCGGTCATGGCCGTCTCGACACCTCCGGGCGAGATGGCGTTCACCCGGATGTTGCGCTTCAGGTACTCCCACGCCAGCGACTTGGTCAGCAGGACCACGCCGCCCTTCGATGCGCAGTAGTGGACCATGAACGCCTGGCCGAACATGCCGGCCGACGACGCCACATTGGTGATCACGCCGCCGCCCTCGGCGAGCATCGACGGGATCACGGCCCGGCACATCAGGAACGGACCCTTGAGGTTGACGTCGAGCAGGAGGTCCCACTCGGCCACCTCCATCTCGTGGGTGTGGGCGAAGCGCAGGACGCCGGCGACGTTGCACAAGATGGCGGTGGGTCCGTGGGCGGACTCGGCGGCGTCGACCGCGGCGCGGACGCTGTCCCCGGACCGCACGTCGACCTTGGCGGCCACGGCGGTGCCCCCGGCCTCGGTGATGAGCGCGACGGTCTCCTCGACGGCGTCCGCCATGTCGAGGCAGGCGACCTTGGCGCCGTCGGCAGCGAGCCGCATCGCCGTCGCCCGACCGATGCCCGAGGCGGCGCCGGTGACGATGGCCGCCCGTCCGTCGAAGCGGGTGCCGTCGGCCATGTGGGTGCCTCCTGGAGAGTCGCCCGGGCGCAATTCGCGAAGCCGGGCGGCGGTGGGATCGGGTCGGCCGACCCTAACGCCGAAACGAGAACACGTTCTCGTTTGCGGCGCGGCGGGTGCGGCGGCGGGTGGGCCGCGGCTTCGCTTGTTGCTCAAGATCGGAGCACCGGGCACCCCGCTTTTGAGCAAGAACCGAGGCCGATCCGTTCTTGCTCAAGATCGGAGCATCGGGTGCGCCGTCTTTGAGCAAGAACGGGCGGGTGGGCCCGGCGGCGTCAATGGGGTGGGTGGCGGCGATCGGGCGTGGGAACCTGGGCCGATGGCTGACGACGACCTCGTCGTGTCGCGCGGGGTGCGGATCCCTCGCAGCGAGCTCGTGGTGCGGTTCAGCGCGTCCGGTGGGCCGGGCGGGCAGCACGCCAACAAGACGGCGACGCGGGTCGAGATCGTGTTCGACGTGGAGGCCAGCGAGGCGTTCGTCCCAGTCCAGAAGGAGCGAGTGCTCGGCAAGCTCGGCCCGGTGGTGCGGGTGGTGGTCGACGAGGAGCGCAGCCAGCTCCGCAACCGCGCCATCGCCGAGGAGCGGTTCGTGGGCCGGATCTCGAACGCCCTGCACGTCGAGCGGCCGCGGCGAGCCACGAAGCCGAGCCGGGGCGCCAAGGAGCGCCGACTCCAGGGCAAGAAGCAGCGTTCGGAGACCAAGGCCAACCGCCGCCCGCCCCGCCCTGACTCTTGATCGCCGATCGCCGATCGTTGCGAGGCCGGCGGAGCCGAGCAGCGCGCGAGCCCGACGACGCCGAGCAGGTGTTGGCCCGCAGGACGCCGGGTGGTGCGTGACCCCGTCGACGCCGGGCACGTGGTGGCCCGGAGGGCGCCGGCCCGGTCGTGGCCCGGTCGACGCGGAGCGGGTGGTGGCCCGGAGGCCGGCGGTCCTCTGCGGATTCGTCGGGACCATGTCGAAGGGGCGGTCGTGTCGACGGGGTTGTTCACACTTCGGGGGCGAACGGACCCTGGAGGGGCGTGCAGGACGCGACGATCGCCCTCGGGGCAGGACAGGTGGGCGAGCATGGTGGTCGCGATGGAACGGGTGCTGCGGGCGTGGTGCTGAACGTGGCGGCCGATGCCGATGATGCCGAGTTGTGGGCCGAGCGCGTGCGCGCTGCGTACGACGAGCTGCGAGCTCCGCTGTGGCGGGCGATCGTGGCGTGGTCCGGCTCGAACGACGTCGCCGACGAAGCGGTGGCCGAGTCCTTCGCCCAGCTGCTACGCCGGGGCGCCGAGGTGCGTGATCCGGCCGCGTGGGCCTGGCGGTCGGCGTTTCGCATCGCCGCCGGGGACCTGAAGCGCCGACGCCTGGCGACCGGACCGGGCTCCGACGGTCTCCGCACCGTGGCCGGCCGGCCCGACCGCCTCCCCGATGACGCCATCGACCTCGTCCGCGCCCTCGCCCAGCTCAGTGACCAGCAGCGGCGGTGTGTCGCGTTGGTCGACGTGGCCGGGCACACCGCTCCCAGCGCCGCCGCGGTGCTCGGCACCTCGGCGGCCACCGTGCGCGTCCAGCTCATGCGAGCCCGGCGCCACCTCCGAACGCTGTTGGCCGATCCGGCCGAGGAGATCCGATGACGACCCCGAACGACCCCCGCAACGACCCGTTCCGCGGCCTCGACAGCGTCGAGCCGCCCGATCGCTGGGACGAGATCGTCGCCCGCGCTGAGCTGGCTGATGATGCGGTGCTCGCTCCCGAGTTGGGCGACCACGGCCGGGGCGTGCGTCGCCCCGTGTTCCTCGCCGCGGCTGTCCTCTCCTTGATCGGTGCCGTGGCCGGCGTCGCCCTCGTCGCACGTGATCCCGCGGACCACCAGCGCCAAGGCGTCGAGACCGCGGGGCCGCAGAGCGATCCACCCACCGCGATGTGGGGCCGCGCCTGGCAGGTCGTCCGCATCGAGCGCGACGGGACGGACGTGCCGGTGGTGCCCGCCGCGATCGAAGCGATCGATCGGACGTCGGGCGACACCGCGGGGCCGTTCCCGCTGCGCCTCCACGCCGAGAACACCGGCGTCGTGGGGTTCAACGGCTGCAACGGCTCCGGCGGCCCGGCCCACCTCGACGGCGACGTACTCGTGCCAGACGGCGAGTGGGCCCACGAACAGAGGGGCTGCCACGTGAAGGGGCTCATGGACCAGGAGGCCTGGCTCCAGACCTTCCTGCTGAGCCGGGTCCACGTGACGGTCTCGGGCGAGCGCCTGACCCTCTCCAAGGGCCACGACATGATCGAGATGGACGACGTGCGCGGGTTGGACGCCCCCGAAGGCATCTGGGGCCACTCCTGGGAGGTGACCCGCTTCGTGGTCGACGGAAGAAAGTCGGAGCACGTGACGGAGCATCCCGGCCCGACCGGACCCCTCGAGGATTGGGTGGGTGTTCCCGTGCGGTTCACCTTCCAAGAGGCCAGGCAGAGCGATCCGAAGGGTATGGCGACGGGTTCCCTGAGGCTGGCGGGCTGCAACCGCATCCACACCCAACCCGACGGCGTGAGCATTCGGACAGACCATCTGGTGGTGGACGGGTTCGTGACCCACGACATGCTCTGCAACGACTCGCCGCCTCCCGCGATGGCGACCTTCTTCCAGACGGGACCGACCATCGAGCTCCGGGGCGAGCATCTCGTGCTGCGGTCGGGCACGAGCAGCATGGAGGCGACGCGGGTGACTGGCGCCGATCCGGCCGGCGACCCCGCAGGCACGACCACAACGCGCACGGCAACGTCGACGACCACCGCTCGTCCGGGTGGGACCGTCACGACGTCGCCCGACACCCCTGTGTCGCGTCCGACCTCCTCCTCGCCGCCCGAAGGCGGAACCACCTTCGCGGTCGCTGGGTTCTTCGGTGAGAGGTGGACCGTGACCAAGGTGATGGAGGGCGGGGCCGGGTATCGCTTTCCCGGCGCGGTGATCGACGCTTCGCAGCCGGGCATGGTCGTCGTGCCCGGGTGCAACGGTGCTGGAGGGCCGATGCGCCTCGAGGGCAGCCGCCTCGTGCCATCCGGTCAGTGGGCGCACACGGCGGTGGGCTGCCCGTCGCCGACCGATGGCGGGCCGGACCTCGAGGCTCGCGACGCCTGGTTCGAGCGATTCCTGTCCGACGGCCCGACGATCGGCGCGTTCCACGACGGCGCCGACGGCTCGACCACCACCACCCTCCTGACCGACACCGCCACGGTGACCATCACGCACTCCTGATCGCCGTCGGCCGCGATCGGCGGCCCGTACTCAGGTGTCGGTTCGGTCCAGGACGTCGGGGCGGTGTTCGCGCAGGGCGTCGCCCAGGGCGCCGGCCGGCCAGCGGGGGGCGAAGTCGTCGATCGGGATGATCCGATCCCAGCCCCGGGAGGTGACCTGCTGGCGGACCTGCGGCGACTGGGTCCACCGCAGCGCGCCGGTGCCGGGCTTCAGGACGAAGGCCTCGGTCTTGCGGTCGGGGAGCGTGACCGCGCCGATGCGGTCGATGTCGGACCACGCCGCCCGCAGCACGAACGTGCCCGCCTCGTACTGGAGCCCGGCGTGGTCGATCCGCAAGGTCGAGGTTCGCTGCTGGCGGACGCCGAACATCAGGCCGACCGTCCACACGACGATGTAGCCCAACGCGACCTGCCAGTTCACGAGGGCGAGCAGCACGCCGGCGATGGGCAGCGACGAGACGAAGATGATCACGCCGAGCCGCACCAACCGGTCCCGTTGGGAACGGGTGGAGGGGCTCAAGACGGTCGACACGGGCACTGGCCTAGTGCTCGCCGGGTCCCTCGGGCCACCTCGGACGGCCTCCGCTCGGGCCCTCGGGCGGTTGCCCTATTACCAGGGGTGTTTGACACGACCCCTTCCCATGGCGTTCTGTACCCCGCGTGGCCAAGCCCCTGGTGATCGTCGAGTCCCCTGCCAAGGCCCGCACCATCGCGGGCTTCCTCGGCGACGACTTCAACGTCGAGTCGTCCGTCGGCCACATCCGAGACCTGCCATCCAAGGGCCTCAACATCGATGTCGACCACCACTTCACGCCCACCTACGAGGTGCATGCGTCGAAGAAGGACGTCATCCGTCGCTTGAAGGCGTTGCTGAAGGAGGCCGACGAGGTCTACCTCGCAACTGATGAGGATCGCGAGGGAGAGGCCATCAGCTGGCACCTCCTCCAGGTCCTGCAGCCCAAGGTCCCCGTGAAGCGGATGGTGTTCCACGAGATCACACGCTCGGCGATCGAGCACGCGGTGGCGAACTGGCGTGACATCGACGAGGGGTTGGTCGACGCGCAAGAGACCCGTCGCATCGTCGACCGGCTCTTCGGCTACCCGGTGTCGGAGGTGCTGTGGCGCAAGGTCAACGCCGGCCTGTCGGCCGGTCGGGTCCAGTCGCCCGCGGTCCGTCTCGTCGTCGAGCGCGAACGCGAGCGCATCGCGTTCAACTCGGCCGACTACTGGGACATCGACGCCGCCTTCCCCACCGATCCGGCGTTCGGCGCCACGCTGGTGGAGGTCGACGGCAAGCGCGTCGCCTCGGGCAAGGACTTCGACGACAGCGGCACGCTGACCCGAGATGTCGTGGTGCTCGACGAGGACGGGGCCCGCGGCCTGGCGAGTGCCCTCGAAGGCTCGTCCTACGCGGTGCGCTCGGTGGAGGAGAAGCCGTTCACGTCTCGGCCCAAGCCGCCGTTCATGACGTCGACCCTGCAGCAGGAGGGTGGCCGCAAGCTCCGCATGACCTCCGCGCAGGTCATGCGGGTCGCGCAGGACCTGTACCAGAACGGCTACATCACGTACATGCGAACCGACAGCACGACGCTGTCGGAGACCGCCCTCAACGCGGCCCGCACCCAGGCTCGCCAGCTCTACGGCGCCGAGTACGTGCCCGATGTGCCCCGTACCTACGACCGCAAGGTCAAGAACGCCCAGGAGGCCCACGAGGCCATCCGCCCGGCCGGCGAGTCGTTCCGCACGCCCGACTCGTTGAGCGGCGAGCTGCGCGCCGATGCGCTTCGCCTCTACGACCTGATCTGGAAGCGCACCGTGGCGTCGCAGATGGTCGATGCCCGCGGCCAGTCCGTGTCGGTGCGCATCGCCGCCACCGCATCTGATGGCCGCGACGCCGCGTTCGGCGCCTCCGGCCGATCGATCACGTTCCCCGGCTACCTCCGGGCCTACGTCGAGGGCACCGACGATCCCGATGCCGCCCTCGACGACCGCGAGACCCTGCTGCCGGTCCTGGCCGTCGGCCAGTCGCTCCCGTCGCCCGAGCTCGAGGCCAAGGGCCACGCCACGTCGCCGCCTGCTCGCTTCACCGAGGCCTCGTTGGTCAAGCGCCTGGAGGAGCTCGGCATCGGCCGGCCGTCCACCTATGCGTCGATCATGCAGGTCATCCAGGACCGCGGCTACGTCTGGAAGAAGGGCACCGCCCTCGTCCCCACGTGGACGGCGTTCGCGGTGATCAAGCTCCTGGAGGAGCACTTCGGCGACGTGGTCGACTACGCGTTCACCGCCCGCATGGAAGACGAGCTCGACGGCATCGCCGGCGGCCGGGTGGCGCGTGAGCCGTGGCTCAACAAGTTCTGGTTCGGCGACGAAGCCGGCGAGCAGCCGGCCGACCTGGCCGACACCAGTGCTCGCGCCGGGCTGAAGCTGCTGGTCGAGCGGGGCAAGGAAGAGATCGACCCGGCCGAGATCAACGTCGTCATGCGCTTCATCGCTCCCGACGGCGAGGAGATCGTCGTGAAGCCGGGCAAGTTCGGGCCGTACCTGAAGAAGGGCGAGCAGTCGGCGTCGATCCCTGACGACCTCGCGCCCGACGAGCTCGACGTCTTCAAGGCCCTCGAACTGCTCGACGCGCCGAACGGCGACCGGGTGCTCGGCCAGGATCCCGAGACCGGCCTCGACGTCGTCGTGAAGGCCGGCCGGTTCGGCCCCTACGTGCAGATCGGCGAGATGCCCGAGGGCAAGGGCAAGGTGAAGCCCGAGGACAAGCCCAAGACGGCGTCGCTGTTCAAGACGATGACCGTCGAGCGGATCACGTTCGAGGACGCCATGCAGCTCCTCTCGCTGCCGCGGGTGGTGGGCGTCGACCCGGCCGACGGCGGCTCGGTCCGCGCACAGAACGGCCGCTACGGGCCGTACCTCACCAAGGAGTTCGTCGACGCCGAGGGCAAGGCCAAGACCGAGACCCGCTCGCTCGAGAACGAGGAGCAGATCTTCACCGTCGAGCTCCCCCGTGCGCTCGAGATCCTGGCCCAGCCCAAGCGAGGCCGAAACCAGACCGCGGCTGCGCCATTGCGCGAGCTCGGCGTCGACCCCGTCTCCGAGAAGCCGATGGTGATCAAGGACGGCCGCTTCGGGCCCTACGTGACCGACGGCGAGACCAACGCCTCGCTGCGGAAGGGCGACGAGATCGAGACGATCACCGACGAGCGGGCCTCCGAACTCCTCCAGATCCGCCGCGACGCTGGTCCGTCGAAGAAGAAGGTGGCCAAGAAGAAGGCGCCGGCGAAGAAGAAGGCCGCAGCCAAGAAGGCCCCGGCGTCGAAGAAGAAGGCCGCCGCCAAGAAGGCCCCGGCCAAGAAGAAGGCGGCCGCCACCGATGCCGAGCTGGCGCCGGTGGCCGACCCCACCCCCCACGACGACGACGAAGCCCCCTTCTGACCCACTGACGTCGCGTCGCGCTCGGCCGGGCACGGTCGGGCGCCGGGCGGTGTGCCTTCTGAGCGGTCTGCGTCGCGTGGGTGCGTCACCGGGCGCTCAGAAGCGGGGCCGGGTGGTGGCGGGTCCTTTCTGAGCGGTCTGCGTCGCATGGGTGCGTCACGGGGCGCTCAGAAGCGGGTGTGGGTGGGTCGGCGGGTGGGGAATGTGCCTTCTGAGCGGTCTGGGTCGCATGGGTGCGTCACCGGGCGCTCAGAAACGGGGCCGGGTGGTGGCGGGTCCTTTCTGAGCGGTCTGCGTCGCATGGGTGCGTCAGTGGGCGCTCAGAACGGGGGGGAATCGTCACGCTGGACTGGGGGCCGGTGGGGTCGGGCGGGAGGGTCGGGTGGGCTGGGTAACCTCGGCGGCTCATGGGTCGGTTCGTGGTGTTCGAGGGCGGCGAGGGGTCCGGGAAGTCCACCCAGGCCCGGCTGCTGGCCGACCGGTGGGGGGCAGTGTTCACGTTCGAGCCGGGCGACACGCCGGTGGGTGCCCGCCTGCGCGAGATCCTGCTCGACCACGCCACCGGCGACCTCGACCCTCGCGCCGAAGCCCTGTTGATGGCCGCGGACCGGGCGCACCACGTGGCCACCTCGATAGGCCCCGCGCTCAACCGGGGACGCGACGTCGTGTGCGACCGCTTCGTGGGATCGTCGATCGCCTACCAGGGCTACGGACGCGAGCTCGGGCCGGACAAGGTCGCGGCGCTGTCGGCCTTCGCCACCGACGGTCTGGTGCCCGACCTCGTCGTGCTGCTCACCGTCCCGGAGGCGATCGCCGCCGAGCGGCTCGCGGCCGCGGGCGCGCCCGACCGCCTCGAGTCCGCCGGCGACGACTTCCACCGCCGAGTGGCCGACGGGTACGCGGCGCTCGCCGCGGCCGACCCGTCGCACTGGGTCGTGGTCGATGGCGCCGGGTCTGTCGACGAGGTGAGCGATCGTGTCGACGCCGTGATCGCCGAGCGCCTTCCCGACCCGGCGGTGCGATCGTGAGGCCGATGTGCCTGACGGCGTCTCCTCGTTCGATGGTGCCGGGCCGCTTCTGGCGGCGCGTCGCTCCAGCGATCGCATCGGGTGCTCGTCGGGCGGTGCAGCCGTGAGCATGGCCGATGCCCTGTTCGAGACCGAGGACGCGTGGGACGGTGTCGTCGGCCAGGACCCGGCCGTGGCCATGTTGCGCTCCGCGGCGGCCCACGACCCGGTCCACGCGTGGCTGTTCCTCGGTCCACGCGGGTCCGGCATGCAGCTCGCGGCCCGGGCCTTCGCGGGTGACCTCCTGGCCGCCGAGTTCGACGTCAAGGGCGATGCGGAGGGAGCCCGCCGGGCCCGGTCGCTCGCTCACGCCGGGCAGCACCCAGACCTGATCATGGTCGAGCGGGTCGGCGCATCCATCTCGGCTGACCAGGCCGACGAGATCGTGCGCCGGGCCAGCCGCTCGCCGATCGAGGGCAGCCGCAAGGTGCTGGTGCTCGACGAGTTCCACCTCGTCGCCGCAACGGTCGGCCCGAAGCTCCTGAAGACCATCGAGGAGCCGCCGGTCGGGACCTTCTTCGTCGTGCTGGCCGAGGAGCTGCCACCGGAGCTGGTGACGATCGCGTCGAGGTGCGTGCGGGTCGAGTTCGCCCCACTTTCGACGCCCGTGGTGGCCGCTCGTCTCGAGGTCGAAGGCATCCCCGCCGACCGCGCTGCCGAGGCCGCCGCCTTCGCCCACGGTGACCTGGACCGGGCGCGTCTCCTCGCCACCGACGACCGCCTCGCCCTCCGGCTCGCCGCCTGGCGGGACGCGCCTCGCCGCCTCGACGGCACGGGTGCTCGCGCATCGGAGGTGATCGCCGAGCTGCGCGCCGCCATCGACGATGCCGAGTCGCCGCTGATCTCCCGGCAGGAAGCCGAGGTCGTCGAGATGGCCGAACGGGTGGAGCGGTACGGCCAGCGCGGCTCGGGGGCCAAGGTCCTCGAGGATCGACACAAGCGCGAGCGGCGCCGCCTGCGGACCGACGAGCTGCGCATGGGCCTCGGCTCGCTCGCCGCGACCTATCGCGACGAGCTCGTGGTCGCCGCCGATCCGGGCCCTGCGCTCCAAGCGTTGGAGGCGATCCAGCTGGCGGCGGAGGACATCATCCGCAACCCCAACGAGGAGCTCCAACTCCTCGCCCTTGCCCTGAAGCTGCCCTCGCTCATCGACTGATCCACGCACCGGCGGGCCTCATGCCCTGCGGCCGAACGGGTTGTCGGGGTTCACGGGTGGTCGGGTACCGTTTCCCCTCCACGCCCAAGTAGCTCAGTCGGCAGAGCATCTCACTCGTAATGAGAAGGTCAAGGGTTCGATTCCCTTCTTGGGCTCCCACCACCGGCCAGGTCCGGCAACAGGTCTCCGGGATCCTCGAGGAACCCGGCACCGGATGTTGAAACCCACGGCCGGGTCCTCTCCGCGGCCCGAACGTATTGGACACCGATGGCCGCTGCAGACGAAGCCAAGGGACCGTTGGCCTTCGACCGCTCGCCGGCGCCTGCATTCGTCGGTGTCGTCTTGGCCATCGCCGTTCCCTTCGCAATCGCGAGGAATGGATGGCAGAACGCCCCCGTCATCGCCGCCGCGGTGGGCGTTGGCTTCCTGGTCTGCAGGATGGTTGTGGTGCCGCGGGGTGACCGGGTCGTCGTCGGCTTCTCTCGCGTCGCGGTTCTCAGCCTCAGTGCTCTGATGATGTTCACCGGCATCGTTGACAAAGCCCCAGTCGGGTGCGCCCTCCTCGGATAGCCCTCGGGCTGGGGGTTCGATCATGACGCCATCGACACCGCGCCCTCGGTGACGACGTGAACGTTCCCCAGGAGGTCCACCGTTGACGTGCCGTGGGTCGCTCGCGAGGGGACCCCGCCGGCACATCGGCGGGGTCCCCGTCGAACGGGCGGTGGTCGGGGGCTGACCGCCCGAGCGATCAGGGCAGAACGCCGTCCACGTAGTCGAGGGCGATCGTGTTCATCGAGCCCGACACCAGCATGGTCAGTGCTGGAGCGAACAAGATGCCGCACCCATTGATCGGGAACGCGGGGATGGCGAACCCGCTCTGCGCGAGGTGGACCGTGTTCGTGCCCCGATCGACGGTTCCAGTGAGCTGGAGGCGGATGTCGACGTGGCAAGCATTGGAGTCGGTCAGGCCCATGCCCAGCGCCGACAGCCCGACACCCATGCGGGCCGTCGAGATCACCGTGAGGTTGTCGATGCCCACGCGGTTGCTCGGGGTGAGGGTGGCCGTCGGCGTGCCGACGAGCGTCATCTGGATGCGGGCGTCGACCGGGAGGAACCGCAAGATGCCGGGGAGGGCCCGGATCGTGACCGGACGGAAGCGGACGCTGACGTTGGTGACCTGGCCGTGGACGAAGTCGATGTCGCCGGTCATCGACGAGGTGGGGTGCAGGACGCGCTCGAGCATCGTGCCCCGCTTGACCACCACCGTGCTCGTGGTTCCCGTCGAGATGCCCGTGTAATGGGCTGAGGTGGGCCCGCCGTTGAAGATCAGGGCGGCGGTGTTGCTGGTGCCGGCCACCGACTTGTTGAGCTCACCGGTGGCGACGCCGCACGTCTTGGCCGGGTCGATGGAGCCATTGGGGAAGGTCGGGATGGTGAACTGGTCGGCCGCCAGGCTGAGCACCCCGGTACGGCGGTTGGCCGTGCCCACCAGGTGCAGCGAGATGTCGACCGTGCACTTCACGGGGTCGGACAGCTTCTGGTCGGTGGCCGGGTGCTGGGTCCCGTCCAGGGTGCGGTACGCGGTGAGGGCCATCCGCACCTTGGTGTCGACGGCGACCGTGCTGATGTCATCGCCCCCCGGCGCGGTGGTGCCGGAGGCAGGGGCGATCTGGCTGATGGCGGCGGAGGCGTACACCTTGATGCCGAAGGGGCCGGGGAAGGTCTCGGTGAAGGCGGGCTCGAACGTGACGTTGGCCGACGTGACGCGATTTGCCGAATCGTCGAGCCGGGCGGTGACCGTGCCGGTCGGGTGGATGGTGCGCTGGTAGGCGTCGCCCTTGTGGATGACGATCGTGCTCTCCTGGCCGGCGGTGGTGCCGGCGTATTCGATCGTGGTTGCGCCGGCGGGAGAACCCGGGAAGCCGATCGCGGCGGAGACGAGTGTCACCATCGCGATCGTGAGGAGCGCGCTGATCGGTCGTCGAGAGGGTCGACGGGTTCGGGCGGATGGGGGGAGCATGGCGGGCCTCTCGCTCGGCGGTGCCGTGTGTCGAATGCCACACGGGGATGACGGATGCCACTCTCGACCATGACACCAAACGATGTCAAGGTTTTTCTACCTTTTGGTGTAGCTATCGCCCCTTTTTCGACATTTCCGCCACTACCTGTCAGCCTTTGCAGGATGGTTTGGTGCAACGGGGGTGACCGTGTCGTCGTCGGCTTCTCTCGCGCTGCCGTTGTCAGCCTCGGTGCTCTGATGGGGTTCAGCGGCAGCGTGGACTACGCCCCAGCGTCGGGTGCGACCCCTGGGCCCAGGCGCCGGTGAACCGTCCTTGAACTCGCCGGATCATCCGATGGGGTGGCGGGGCGTGCTCTACTTGTTGACCGTCTCGCTGGCGGGCGCGCAGTTCAGCCTGTCGCGCAGCGGCGGCGCCGCCTCCCTGCGGGCGGGCGGCCAGGTCGCGGTCCCCAAGCTCGCCACCTTGAGCTTCAGCGGCGCGTTCTCCCACGGCGCGGCCGGGACCCTGTTCGAGCTGACGAGCACGGGGGCCGTCAACCCGGCTGGTTACAACTTCGGGACCGGCACGTTCGCCCTCTACCGGCGTCAATCCCGCTCATCGACCTCCCAGGGGCTCTCGGCCCTCGCCTCGGTGAACATCCCCGGGCTCGGTGCCGGGCAAGCGTGGATGTCGATCACGTCCGAACCCACACTCAGCTTCGGCCTGTACCTGGGCGTGAACAACGGGACCATCGGTCAGGTGCTCGGCTACCCGACGGCGTACGTGAGGTTCTTCTCCGGCGGCCGCCAGGTGCTCTCGATCGAGTACTTGAGCCGGAGCCCCTTCATCCGAGTCACCATCCGGACCGTCCAGGTCACCGTGCTGGAGCTCAGCGCCTCGGTGCACAACGTCATGAAGCTGCCGGGGTCGTTCAACATCTACGGCTCCATCTCGTCGACGGGGGCCTACAGCCCCACCGCATCGGTCGAAGCAGGGCCGTGGAGCTGGCACAAGGACGTTGGCATCTGCACCGCGCGGCTCTCCGCCAGTGGATCGTTCCAAGCGACCGTGCAAGGGACGGCCAACTCGTTGTCGATCTCGGTCGGGCTCGACGCCTCGGCCAGCGCCCGGTGCGGGAGCATCGGGGTCAGCGCCGGCGCGACCGCCGACTTCGGCTACTCGCCGCCCAACACCTTCTCCGGGTCGGTGAAGGGCCGGATCCACGTCAGCGGCATCGGCACCTGGCGCCCCACCCTCCTCGACCTCTGATGTCCGTCCGCAGTTCGCCATGCGCACCATCGGGCGCTTGAAGACCGTGGTGCCAGGGTCATCTCGGTCGCTGGACGGACCGCGACCATGAAGTCAGCGAAGGAGGCCCTCGCAAGATGTGCTCCCACCACGCGCATCCGACGCTGCTTGTCGAGAGCGATCGAAAGGTCGGAAATAAGCAGTTTATGGCGTGACCTACAAGCTCCCGCTATTCAACGGCAGCGTATGGGGCGCCGGGTCTACCCAAGCCGCGCGGAATGGCGACGAATCGGGCGTCTCGTCGAAGCCGGTGGCGCGGCACCTCAGCACACCGGGCATAGCGCACAGGTCGGCCGGGGTTCAGCGGAGGGCGTGGCGGAGGAAGGTGAGCTCGTCGGCCACGATCGCCTCGAACTGCTTGCCCCGGTAGACGTCGAAGTGGCCGGCGTCGTACTCCTCGACCACCGCGCCCATCTGGGTGCCGAGGGCTCGGGCCGGCTCGGGTGGAGTGACGAGATCGTGCGTGGCGATGCCGATGAACGTCGGGACGGTGCTGTCGGCCGCGTGCTGCCCGGGTGAATAGCCAGGCAGCGTCCCGACGACTCGGGCAGGGGTGGCGTTGGACCACCCTGGGTCGTCGCCGATGAGCGCGAGGTAGCCCGCCTTCGAACCGGGCTGGGACATGAGTGCCGGCGTGCCCGGCTCGCCGACGATCGGAATCGTGACCGGTTCGTCGCCGTGTCGTGCCGCGGTCACATCCTTGGTCGCGGCGCCGAGCAGGGCGGGCACCGTACGGGGATCGACCGCCGCCACCGAGGCCGCGCCGTCGACGTGCGGGACCTGCGAGACGATCGCGCCCAGGCGGGAATCCTCCGCACCCAGGGCGAGCACGTGCCCACCCGACAGGGATGAGCCCCAGAGCACGACGCGGTCGGGGCCGGCCCACCCGTGGTGGCGCACGTAGGCGATCGCGGCGCGCCAATCCTCCAGCTGCATCGCCGGGTCGATGAGCTGGCGGGGCTCGCCGCTGCTCTCTCCGAAGGTCCGGTAGTCGAAGGTGAGCACCGGGTACCCCGCGCCCGCGAAGCGCTCGACGTACGGCCGAAGGCCGCTCGACTGGAGCAGTCCGAGTCCGTGGGCCATCACGATCACCGGCTTCGGCTCAGCACCCCGAGACGACGGCGCCGCCGTCAGGTGGCCGACCACGTCGACCCCGTGGACCTCGAAGTGGACCGTGGTCGCGGCCGGATCGGCGTTGGGTCGCCCTCGTCCCGACGGCTCGCCGTGACGGGTGGTCGTGGTCCCTCGCCCGTCGGATTCCCGCGCTGCGCTGCTGCCGGCGCAGGAGGACAGGAGCAGCATGGCGGTCACGATCGCGCCGGCGCGCCGCCTCCTCTCCCGGTGGCGATGGTGGTCGTCTCGGATGCCGCGGTTCACGGTGCCTCCTCAGGCGTCAAGGTGCCAGCTTCGGTGGAGAGGAGAACCGGCGGATGGCCTGGTGATGACGCCGGACGCGCGTCACGGCCGGGCTTCTGAGGTCGGGCCCATGACGTCGGGCTTCGGCCGTCGACGCCGCCTGCGGACCACGATCGAGGTGAGACGTCCGCAAGTCGGCGAACGCCGCCGCGGTCGCTCAGGTCGGCGCGAGGCCGAGCTCGGCGCGGGCCGTGGGCTCGAGGACGAGCCAGGGGTGACCGTGGGTCGGTCGCGTGCCGGCGGCGTCCCAGCGCGCGAGCTCGACGAGGATCCGCAGGGAATGAACCCCGCGGTGCCAGTCCAGCTCGGCCTCGGTGACCTGACCGGCCGGCGCTGCCAGCGCTTGGTACCTGCGGAGGAAGCGCTTCGCCATGCCGCGCCCGACGGGCCCGAGCACTGCAGCGCCGGCGCGGGGGAGGGGGATCGGTGGGTGCGAGAGCATGAGGTCGGTGAAGGCGAGGGTGAAGGCCGGGTGCGCGAGCCGGGCCACGGTCCAGTCGATCAGGACCGGACCCTCGTCGGTGACGAGGATGTTGAACGGATGGAGGTCACCGTGGCTGATGACCCGCTTCGTGCTCGTTGGCTCGCGCGCGATCAGGCGTTCGCCGGCATCGACCAGCTCGCGCTGGCCGACGGCCTCGGCCAGGGCGACCTGCTGGGCGACGAATCCGCCCGTCGTCGTCGAGATCGGGAGGCCGAGATCGGCGAGCTGCTGGGCGAGCGGCTCGGGGTCGAGGGCATGCAGCGATGCCGCGACCGCGGCGAGCTGGTCGGGGAGTCTCCGGACGAGGTTCGGGATCTGGCCGGCGATGGTTCGGATGGAGAGGCCCGCGATCGGTGGCGTGCCGTCGACGTGGTCCATCACGATGAGGAACCGTCCGAGCGGCGATGCGTCGGTTGCGATCAGCCGCACGGCCGGCGTGGCGAATCCCTGGGCCGTCACCTCCCGCTGGATGAGGCCCTCCCACGCCCCGAGCACCGGATCGGGGACGATGCGAGCGACGAGGTCGCCGTCGAGCGGCGATGGCGCGTCGTCGAGGCGGAAGCGAAGCATCTCGGCGTAGAAGCCGCCCGAAAGGCTCGTCGGTGGCTCGTGGAACTCGAGCTGCGGATGGCCCGTCGCGGCTCGGAGCGTCGCCAGCAGGGCCTCGGTCGTCCTGGTGCCGGGTCCATCGTTCACGGCGTCGACCGTAACGGTGGCGGCGGTCGAGGTCGTCAGGCGCGGCCGACGGTGCCACCGCGCACGAGGCGACCGGGCCGGCGGCCGCTGGGCCGGCCGTCGGCGAAGGTGACCTCGCCGGCCACGATCGTGGCGACGTAGCCGTCGGCCCGCTGGACCAGGCGCCGTCCGGCGGCGGGGAGGTCGAACGCCATCTCGGGTGCGTGCAGGGTGAGGTTGTCGAGGTCGATCACGTTGATGTCGGCGCGCATCCCGGCGGCGAGGGTCCCGCGGTCCGCGAAGCCGTAGATGGCCGCCGGTCGGGCGGTCTGGAGGTGCACGGCCTGCTCGAGCGGGACGCCCTCGCCGCGCCGGCGATCGCGGGCCCAGTGGGTGAGCAGGTAGGTGGGCATCGACGCGTCGCAGATCAGGCCACAGTGGGCACCACCGTCTGCCAGGCCGAGGACGGTGTCGGGGTGCAGCATCATCTCCCGGATGGCTTCGTGGTCGCCGTCGGCGTAACCGGCCAGCGGGGCGAAGAGGAGCGCCTCGCCGTCCTGCTCGAGCAGCCAGTCGAACACGACCTCCTCGGGCCGGCGGCCCTCACGCTCGGCGACGGCCGCCACCGAGGTCGATGGGAGCGGCTCGTACTCCGGCTGGGCGCCGAGCGGGAAGATCTGCGACCAGCGCGACATGAGCGCGCGGGCGACGACCGATCCTGTGGCCGGCTCCTCGCTCAACAGCTGCGTCCGCTCGGCACGCATGCGGGCCACACGCTCAGGCAGCGGCAGGGTCGACATCGCCCGGTACGTCGGGTGGGTGATGAAGGGGTGGAGCGAGGACTGGAGCCCGAACAACATGCCGACGGGACGACTGGCCACCTGCGGGACGATCGAGTAGCCGTCGGCGCGGTCCTGCTCGGCGTAGCGCAGGGCCTCGCGCCAGGACTGCGGCGCGAGCGGCGACTGGGCCAGGGAGTAGGTGACCGTCCCGCCGGCGCGCTCGGCCACCGATCGCAACCACAGCCGGTCGAGGCCGAGGCCCTGGTTGTCGGTGATGAGCTGGAACACCCCGTGGCCGGCCCGACCGACGGCATCGGCCAGCGCCAGCAGCTCGTCGGGGGTGGCCATCGTGCCCGGGACGAAGCCGTGCTTCGACGAGTGCAGGAGCGTGTGGGACGTGGCGAAGCCGACGGCACCCGCTCGCAGGCCGTCCTCGACGAGGTCCGCCATGGCCGCGACCTCCGCGGGCGTCGGTTCGTCGTGGGCCCGGTCGCACATGACGTAGGCGCGGATGGCGGCGTGGGGCACCTGGGCGGCGACGTCAAGGACCCGCGGCATCGAATCGACCGCGTCGAGGTATTCGGCGAACGTCTCCCAGGCCCAGTCGATCCCTTCGTGCAGCGCTGTACCCGGGATGTCCTCGACCCCCTCCATCAACTCGATGAGGAAGGCCCGCCCCTCAGGGCGCACCGGGGCGAAGCCGACGCCGCAGTTGCCCATGACCACCGTGGTGACGCCGTGCCACGACGACGGCGACACCTCGGGATCCCACGTCACCTGGCCGTCGTAGTGGGTGTGGATGTCGACCCAGCCGGGGGCGACGATGGCACCGTCGGCATCGAGCTCCTCCGCGCCCGCGGCCTCGACCGTGCCGATCGAGGTGATCCGGCCGCGGTCGACGGCGATGTCCGCGGTGCGAGCCGGGTTCCCGGTCCCGTCGACCACCGTGCCACCGCGGATGACGAGATCGTGGGTGGGATCGGTCATGGCGTGCCTCGATCGTGCTGGTTCGTGCTGCTCCTGCCGCCCGCGCAGGCTGGTGCTCGCGCCCCTCGAACGCAAGCGCGTGGTGCCGGCACCCGCTCGCCGTGGTGGGCGAGCGGTGTCAGGCGCGCTGCTCGATGATGCGGGCGGCCAGCTCGCGCAGCTTGACGTTTTCGCGCTGAGAGGCCCGGCGCAGGAGGTCGAACGCGGTGTCGGCGTCGATGGTGGGGTCCTGGGCCATCAAGATGCCCTTGGCCTGTTCGATGGCGGCGCGGGACTGCATCGCCTCGTCGAGTTGCTGGGCGAGCTCGAAGGCGCCCCAGTACGCGCCCGAGTTGGCCAACACGACGGAGCCGACCGCGGCCAGCTCGACGGCGAGTTGCTCGTCCTCCAGGCTGAACCCGTTGGGCTGGCGGGAGTACATGTTGAGCGCGCCCAGGCCGTCGTCACCGACGTGCAGGGGGAGCGACAGGGTGCTGCGCACGCCATGGGCGATCGCGGCGGCGATGAACTCCGGGTAGGCACCACCCGATGCGGCGGTGTCGTCGATGCGGATGACCTGACGACGCTTCCACGCGTCGAGGCACGGACCGCTGCCGGCGTCGTACTGGGCGGTGTCGATCTCGGGTGACTCGAGATCGGTGAACACGCTGGTCGTCGCTCGACCGTTCTCGTCGAGCAGGGTCATCCCGGCGAAGGCGGCCGCCGGGAGCGCATCGGTCGTGATCTGGCAGATCTCGTCCAACGTCTCGCGCAGGGTCGAATCAGAGATGACGAAGTGAGAGAGCGCACGCACCGCGTGCGCCCGGGGGTCGGTATCCATGAGAATGGCCTCCTGGGCGGAGCCATCCCTGTTGGTCTCAAGGACAACGGCGTCGAAATGACCGTAGTTGCCCCAGACACCCGCGACGGACATGACGCGATTCTGTCGCGCTACAGGGCCTCCAGTCGGCTGTGATCGTACCTTGTCACTCAATCGAGTGATTCACGAGAAAAGGTGCGCGGGTCGCGGCCGGCGAGGAGCCAGCCGCCGATCGTGGCCGCCACTGGCAACCCGATCGCGAGCGCCAGGAGCTCGGCGAGTGGGAGTGGGACGAGCCGGGCGAGATCGGCGTGGAACGCGGCGCCCAGGGCCAGGTAGGCCCCGGCCGTGCTCAAGATCACGCCGAGCAGGGCCAGGGCCCCGGCCGTGCTCGCGGTCACCCTTCGCCGGGTGCGGGCCGCGGCTCCCGTGGCCGTGAGGGTGCGCAGGTCGCCGGCGGCCTCGCTGCGGATGAGACCGATCGCCATGGCGACGATGGCCAGCGCGAGCAGGCCGCCGACGGCGGTCGCGACCGTCCGCAAGGTGGCGAGCGCGTCCTGTCCTGTCCTGGTCTCGATCGTGAACCCGAGGGCGGCCGCGGTGCGCCGCGCCCCGGCGATCTGATCCGACGTCAGTGGGGTGGAGGACTCGATCAACCACCCGGCACGGACCCGGACCCAACCGTGGTCCCGGAGGGCGCGGTCGGTGATCAGCGAGCTGGGAGCCGAGGTGTAGGTCGGGAGGTCGACTCGCTGCACGTGGGTCTCGGACCCCGTCCGATCAGGCCGCACCGTCATGTCGAGGATCAGCACGTCGTCGGGGCGCGACGTGAGCAGCTCGGTGGACGAGCGGACGCTCGTCGGGTCGATCCCGAGGTGCCGGAGGAGCTCAGGCGTGGCGACGTAGGCGAAGCCCAAGCCGTTGAAGCTGTGGGAGGAGATCCGGCGAGCCAACGACACCGGCTCGTGACCGGCGGCGTCACCGGCGGTCGACGGGTTCATGGCGACATCCAGCGGGATCGGGCGGGCGCCGTCGACGTTGGCGGCGACCTTCGCGGCCGAGGCGTCGAGCTGGGCGCGCTCGGCATCGGTCAGGGTCGGATCGGGAGCCGTGCGCTCGTCGCCGACGTGGAGCACGAGCTGGTTGCTCGACAGGTTGCCGGCGTTGGCCGCCGGTTCGCTCGACTTGGCCAGGACGACCACGGCGACGGAGATGCTGAGCGCCAGCGTGATGGCGGC
>JAOBWM010000170.1 GCA_025463365.1 Acidimicrobiales bacterium | reverse complement strand
CCGTTGCGGCTGGCGCCGCACAGCTCGGCATGGCCGGTCAACTGCTTGTCGGCGTTGGTGAGGCTGACCCGGGCGGTCGTGCTGCCGAGGCGGTCTCGGCGGTACACGTCCCACTGCTGGTTGGTGTCCTCGGGTACCAGCGGGGACGCCGTCGAGAACAGGACGAACCGTCCGTCCGCGCTCACGATCGCTCGGTTGGCGACCGACGTCGCACCGGCGACCCCCGTCGACGACACGCTGATGCGCCCGGTGTGGGGGAACGAAGCCGGCGCCGCCGAGGCCGGCGTGGCGACGAGGAGTCCCGTCGCGCTCACCGCCATCGCGACCCCGACGGCGACGGCGACGGCCCTCCTGATGGATGTGGTGACGGTGCGGATGGGTGTGGTGGCGGTGCCGCGGCTCATGACGCCACCCGAGCCTGGTAGGCGGCGAGGTGGCGGATCTCGGCGGGGAAGGTGGTTCGCACGCCGCTCTCGCGCGAGGTGGCCACCGCCGAGTCGAAGGTCGCCTTCGACGGCATCGTCTTCATCATCCCGAGCCAGACGAGGACGGTGTCGACCTCGGGCTGGCGGAGGCGGACGCCCTCGGTCGACTCCGAGAAGCTCACCATCACGTCGCCGCGGGTCTTCTGCTTCGCGTCGAGCTTCTTCGTCCAGTAGGCGAGGCCGGTCGCATCGGGCTCACGGTCGAAGATGTTCTCGTAGATCTTCGTGACGAAGGCCTGGTTGGAGAGGGCGCCGTACTTGGTCTGGAACTCGCTGCTCTTGGCGAACTGGGCCGCGACGCTCGAGAGCTTCGATCCCTTCACGAGCTTGCCGTTCCAGTAGTCGAGGCCGCCGAGATCCGGAAGGCGGCGGAAGAACGCCCAGTACAGGCGGACCAGCGGTGCCCGCTTCCAGGCGAACAGCTTCGAGTTCGCCGCCATCACGAGGAAGAGGTCGGGGCTGTAGATGCCGTTCTGCATCGCGACGACGAACTGGTCGACGTAGGCGGGATCGGCGTCGGGGCCGATGAAGTCGACGACCAGCTGCTCCGCGAACGCCGCTGCGGTGTCGAACGGCACGATGTCCACCGCGAAGTCGTGGACGAAGGCGTCGTTCAGGCCGTTGGCATCGCCGATGGTCAGGTCGCTTGCCTTCGACGGGAACGCCGTCACCAGCCCTGTACTTGAGAGTGCGGGCGGCTCGGGGGACGGTCCGTTGCCTGCGGCCACGCCACCGGCCCGCCGGCTGGCCAGGTCGGTCCGGTCGAGGGCGAAGTCGTGCCGGTAGGCATCGACGAACCCGTTGCCGTCGCCCACGTAGACGTTGGCCGAGGCGGTGGCGAAGCCCACGAATCGGCCGTCGTCGGAGATGGTGGACCCGGTCGATGGCAAGGCGCCGACCGCGCCCACGTTGGTCACCGAGGCGACCTCGAGGTCGTTGTTCGAGCGCTGCTTGCGGACCACGTCGGTCCCGCCGTTGTCGTCGTCGGCGATCACCGAGGGGTCGGTCGTATCGAACGCGAGGTACGCCGAGTTGGCCGAGAGCGCCGGGTGGCGCGACGCCCCGTCCAGCTGGAGCCCTGCTTCGTCGGTGCTCGCAAGCAAGGTCGTCCCCCCGCCGCGGGTGTAGACGTCCCAACTGCCGTTGCCATCGGCCCCGACCAACTTGGCCGAGGACTCGAACGCCACGGTCTGGCCGGTGTTCGACAGGCTGGGCCAGCTCGACTGGCCGGCGGCCTCGGTGCCGTCGGGCTTCACGCTGGCCCGGACGGTGATCCCGCCGAGGTACTGGTGGATGAAGACGTCGTCGTCGTTGCCGGTGTCTCCGGGCGTCAACATGGCGGCGTTGCTCACGAACGCGACGATCTGCCCGTTGTCGCTCACCGGGCACGGCTGGCCGGCGGTGGTGCCGGTGACGGCGGCAGCCCCGGCCGTCGAGCGGCTGATGATCGTGGTCCCTTCGCCGACGATGTTGCGCGTGTACACCTGCGGCGTGGTCCCGCCGACCAGGTTCTTGCCGGTGGAGCGGAACGCCACCGTGTTGCCGTCGCGGCTGACGCCGCACACGACTGACGGTCCTTCGATCTGGGTCGACGGGCCGGTCACGCTGACCCGGGTGGTGACCGCGTTGTCCCGGTCCCGGCGGTACACGTCGTAGACGCCGTTGGTGTCCTCGTCGACCAGCGAGCTCGAGGTGGTGAAGTAGGCGAAGCGACCGGACCCGTCGAGGTAGACGTGCGAGGCGATGCCCTCGGGTGCTCCTTCGTAGGTGCCGGCCACGCTGACGCGCCCGGTGATGGCGATCGCCGTGGTGGGCCCGGCCGCTGCCGGCCGAGCCGGAAGCACGATCCCCGCGGTCAGCACCGAGATCGCGAGGCCGGTGAGGACCGCGCCTCGGCGGCGGCCTGGAGGAGACGAAGGGCAGGTAGGTGGTGCGTGCATGGGGTGACTCCCGCAAGTCGAGCTGTGGATGTGAGGGTGTGGTGTTGGTTGGTGTCGGTTTCGCCGGTTTGGCTGGTTTGGTTGGTGGTTGGGCGCGCCGGTCCGCGTCATGGCGTGATCCGGGCTTCGAAGGTGGGGGCCCAGGGGAGGGGGATGAGGTCGGGCTCGACCCAGGCGGTGCGGGCCTCGTCGGAGGCAAGCAGTTCGCGGGACCAGTGCCGCCGGGGCGACTCGCGCCGGCACGTCGGCTCGGTCAGGAGGGCGGCGAGGCTCGGCGGGCGGGCGTGGTCGATCGCTTCCACGAAGTACCGGGTGATCGTCTCGTGGTAGCCACCGCGACCCGGCGGGAGGCCGACGCGCTCGTTGTGTGCCTGGATCAGGATGCGGAGCTGGGCCAGAGCGCCGTCGGCATCCGCGGTCGCGGTGAGGAGGTGGCGGGCGACGAAGAGGTGGGCGGCGTGGGTCCAGGAGTCTCGGTCGAGCGTCCCCGCCAGGAAGCGATCGACGATCTCCTCGGCGCTCTGCACGGGCGGGAGCGGAACGTCAGTGGGCATGGGGTCGATCGTGCGGGAAGTCCCGCCGCGGGTGGCGCGGAAGAACCGCCCGATCTGTGGAGGTGCCCGAGCTTTCGAGCGTCTGACCGTCTCACACGCTCGAATCCACGGATGACTCGCCGGAACCCTTCGGAATCACTACTCTCGGCCGTGATGTCCGTGACCCTCGACCCCATCGACCGTGCCCTCGTCGAGGCGCTGTGCGTCGACGGGCGCGCGAGCTACCAGGAGCTCGGCCGCACCATCGGGCTCTCGGCGACGGCCACCGCCGACCGGGTGCGCCGGTTGGTCCGCACCGGCGTGATCCGTGGCTTTCGCGCCGTGGTCGACGCCGAGCAGGTGGGTCGCACGGTCGAGGCGGCCATCGACGTGCGCCTCCGCCTCGGCACCGACCGCGAGGAGTTCGTCGCGGCCTTGCGGGCCCAATCCGCGGTGGTGGAGGCCGTCCACGTCACCGGCCACTTCGACTACCAGCTGCGGGTCCTGTGCGCCGGCACCACCGAGCTCGACGCCATCTTGGGTTCGCTCAAGAGCAGCGAGCTGGTGGTCGAGACCCAGACGCGGCTCATGCTGCACCGCATCCCGGACCTCGATCCGCTCGGCCTCAGCCTCGACACCGGCCCGGCTGCGGTGCCGGGCGTTCCCGCAGTGCCCGGCTGGCGCTGAGCGCGAGGGCTGAGGGCGGAGGGGGAGCGGTCAGGCGGCGGCGGGCTCGTCGTCGCGCGTGGGCTCGGCGCGTCCGGCGCCGTGCACCATACGGGCCGCCACCACGCCGCCCGCCGCGCCGAAGATGTGGCCCTGCCACGAGATGCCGACGTGGGGGAACAGGCCCCACAGGATCCCGCCGTACACGAACAGCACCACCGCCCCCACGAGCAGGTAGGTGACCTTGCGCTCGAAGAACCCGCGGGCGAGCAGGTAGGTGAGGTAGCCGAAGACCACCCCGCTGGCGCCGATGTGGTCACTGTGGTTCGGGCCGACCAGCCACGTGCCGCCGCCCGACACCAGCGCGACCACCGCCGTCACCTGGAGGTAGCGAGCCACGCCGCCGGTGGCGATGATCCCGCCCAGCACGAGGAAGGGCACGGTGTTGCCGATCAGGTGTGCGAACCCCGCGTGCAGGAACGGGGCGGTGACGATCCCCAGCAGGCCCGCGATGGTGCGAGGACGGATGCCCCACCGGTCGAAGTTCGTGTGGGGCAGCAGGTCGAGGATCTCGACGGCCCACATGACCGCAACCAGCATCACCACGATCACGAACGGGCGCAGCCACTCCGGCAGGTCGGCGGCTTCGGCATCGTTCCGCTCGTCGCTCACGGCGGGCAGCTTCCCACGTCGGTCGCCGACGTTGTCGGAGGGCGGCTCAGAGCGTGGGCCCGGGCCCGGGGTCGAGGTCGGCGAACTCAGGCGGGCGCTTGGCGAGCCAGGCGCGGACGCCTTCGCGGTAGTCGTCGCCGGCGATGGTCTCGTCGAGGAGGCGTTCGGAGCGGGTGACCGCGGTGCCGACGTCGCCGTGGAGGTCGGCGTAGAGCTGGGCCTTGGCGAGGGCGGCCGACGACGGGGCCACCTCGGTCGCCACAGCCTGCGCCCACCCGAGCGCAGCATCGAGCGCGCCACCCTTGGGCACGACGCGGTTGACGAGACCCATCGTGGCGGCCTCCTCGGCCAGCACGACCCGGCTGGAGATGAGGAGGTCCGCGGCGTGGCCGATCCCGACCAATCGGGGCAGCACCCACGACAGGCCGTACTCGGCGGGCAGGCCCAACCGGGGTGCCGAGGTCGTGAGCTTGGCGCCCGCCGACGCGAACCGCAGATCGCAGAAGCAGGCGAGGACCAGGCCGACGCCGGCTGCCGGCCCGTTGATCGCGGCGACGACCGGGAAGCGGAGCCCGAAGTGCCAGGCGAAGGCGTGGTCGAACTCGGGCCGGGCACCGTGGCCGGGCGTGGCCAGGTCGGGCGGCGTGCCGGGGTCGTATCCGCCTCGCTCGGCGTGGCCGTCGAGGGCGGCGGTGTCGGCGCCGGCGCAGAACGCCCGCCCCGCTCCGGTCACCACGGCGGCTCGTACGGTCGGGTCGGCTTCGAGGTGGGCGAACACCGCCCGGTACTCGGTGTGCATCCGGCCGGTCCAGGCGTTCATGCGATCTGGTCGGTCGAGCGTGACGACGGCGACGGCGCCCTCGCGATCGAGGCGGACGGTGCGCAGCTCGCTCAGGTCCATGCCCGGCATCGTGTCACCCGCCACGCCGTCGGACCGGCTGGCAGACTCGGAGGTGTGCAGCCGCTCGGTGTCCACCACGTCTCCCTGAACGTCACCGATGTCGATGCCGCCCTCGCCTTCTACACCGGCATCCTCGGGTTGACGGTGCGAGACGACCGCCCCGACTTCGGCTTCGGCGGCGCGTGGCTCGACGTCGGCGGCCAGCAGGTCCACCTCATCGCCGCGCCCACCCCGCAGAACCTCGGCCAGCACCTGGCGATCCAGGTGGCCGACCTCGACGCCACCATCGCCGAGCTGCGCGCCGAAGGGGTCGAGGTCACCGACGGCTCGCCGGTCGGGCCGGGCCGCCAGGCGTTCCTGGTGGACCCGTCCGGCAACGCCGTCGAACTGTACGAGCGCGTAGTGCGGTAAGGGTCAGCCCAGGGGCGGCCCGGCGGCGCCGATGGCGTGGACACCGCCGTCGACGTGGACGATCTCGCCGGTGGTGGCGGGGAACCAGTCCGACAGCAGGGCGACCACGGCACGTGCCGCGGGCTCGGGGTCGTCGACGTCCCAGCCGAGCGGTGCTCGTTCGGTCCACACCTCGTCGATGCGGGCGAAGCCCGGGATGCTCCTCGCGGCGACCGTGCGCAGCGGGCCGGCCGCCACCAGGTTGACCCGGATGCCGGCCGGTCCGAGGTCTCGGGCCAGGTAGCGCGACGCGGACTCGAGGGCAGCCTTGGCCACGCCCATCCAGTCGTACGCCGGCCACGCCACCGATGCATCGAAGTCGAGGCCGACGATGGAGCCGCCGGCGCCCATCAGCGGCCGCAGTGCCTTGGCGAGGGCCGGCAGGGACCACGCCGAGACCTGGAGGGCGGTGGCGACGTCCTCCCATTCGGCCGCGAACAGCCCGTCGTCCTGGCCCAGGCACGCCGCCGGGGCGAAGCCGATCGCGTGGACCACGCCGTCCACCCGGTCGTGGTGGGCGCGGACCTGGTCGGCGAGGCCCGCGAGGTCGGTGGCGCTGGCCACGTCGAGCTCGAGCACCTCCGGCTCCACCGGCAACCGGCGCGCCGCCCGCCGGGTGACGGCGAGGGCCCGCCCGAAGGAGGTGAGGACCACCGTCGCGCCCTGCTCCTGGGCCACCCGCGCGCACGTGAAGGCGATCGACGAGGGCGTGAGCACGCCCGTGACCACGACCACTCGGTCCTGCAGCAACATCTCGCACCTCCGGCGGCTCGACCGCAGATGGCTACCAGGTTGCCGCTGGGATCAACGCCGGCCGCCGATGCGGCGCCGGCGCCGCCGATC
>JAOBWM010000160.1 GCA_025463365.1 Acidimicrobiales bacterium | reverse complement strand
ACCGGTTGGTGCGCGTCCCCGGCCAGAACCGAGCCGACAGATCAGCGACAAGACAACACTTCGTCAGTCACACCCAGGGTCAGACCCGACCCCGACCGGGGACCCAACCATTCTGAGTGTCACCCCCGCCTGCGATACTCGGCCCATGCCCGATCCTCACGACCCGCGAGCCGTTCCGGAGCGGCGCGAGCGCAACGTCCTCGGCGGCGAGTTGGAGGTGTGTGGGACCGATCCGATGACTGGGTTCTTCCGTGACGGCTGCTGTTCCACCGGCCCGGAGGATCTCGGCAGCCACACGATCTGCGCGGTCGTGTCGGCTGAGTTCCTCGCCCACCAGCGCTCGATCGGGAACGACCTCAGCACCCCGATGCCCGACTACCACTTCCCGGGCCTCGTACCTGGCGATCGGTGGTGCGTCACGGCCCGCAACTGGGCCCGCGCCTTCGCCGACGGTGCCGCGGCCGGGGTGGTGCTGGCCGCCACCAACGAGCGCGTGCTCGACCTCGTGCCGCTCGAGGCGCTGCAGGCCCACGCCGTCGATGTTCCCGACGACCTCGGCGGCCTGGAGGCCTGACGCCATGGCCACGACCGAGCTTCCGCGCTGGGACCTCACCCCCTTCTTCTCGTCCGTGGGCTCGCGTGAGCTGGTGGCCGGGACCGAGCGGGTCGCCGCCGAGATCGGCCGGCTGCTCCTGCGGTTCGACGAGCTCGCGATCCGCGGCGGTGCCCCGCTGCCGGTGACCGAGGCCGAGGTCGCGGCGGTCGACGAGGTCGTGCCGGCGCTCAACCGCCTCCTGGCCGACATGCGCCTCGTCGGCTCCTACCTCTACGGCCACGTCAGCACCGATGCTCGCGACGACGCAGCCTCGGCCGCGCTGTCGCGCTACCAAGCCGGCAGCTCGGCGTTCGCCAACCTCGACACCCGCTTCGATGCGTGGGTCGCCCGGCTCGACCTGGCCGAGCTCACCAGGCGGAGCACCCAGGCCTCAGACCACGCGTATGCGCTCGAGCGCGGGGCCATCGCTGCCCAGCACCAGATGTCCGAAGCCGAGGAGGGGCTGGCCGCCGAGCTCTCCCTCACCGGTGGCCGGGCCTGGGCGAAGCTCCACGCGGACCTCACGGCTCGGCTCACGGCGACCGTCCGGGTACCGGGAGCGGAGCCCGAGGTGCTCCCGATGAGCGTGGTGCGCGGCTTGGCGACCCACCCCGACGCGGCGCGCCGGGCTGCCGCGTGCGAGGCCGAGCTCGAGGCGTGGGACACGGTTGCCGTGCCGTTGGCCACGTCGCTGAACGCGTTCAAGGGTGAGGCCAACACGCTGAACCGCCGCCGCGGGTGGACCGACGCGCTCGATCCCGCGCTCCAGAACAACGGCGTCAGTCGGGAGATCCTCGACGCGATGCAGGAGGCCGTCGTCGCGTCGCTGCCCGACTGGCACCGGTACCTGCGCGCCAAGGCCACCTTGCTCGGCCACCCCGGTGGGCTCCCGTGGTCCGATCTGATCGCGCCGGTCGGCACGCCGAAGCGATTCGCCTGGCCCGAGGCGACGGCGGCGGTGCGCGATGCGTTCGCCACCTACTCGGGGCGGCTGGCGCAGCTGGTCGACACGGCGGTGGCCGAGGCGTGGATCGACGCCGCTCCTCGCGACGGGAAGGTCGGCGGGGCCTATTGCATGAACGTGACCGGCGGGGTGAGCCGCGTGCTCTGCAACTTCGACGGCAGCTTCGACTCGGTGCAGACGCTCGCCCACGAGCTGGGCCACGCCTACCACAACGTCAACCTGGGCGACCGCACGCCGTTGCAGCGGAGCACGCCGATGGCGTTGGCGGAGACCGCGAGCATCTTCTGCGAGACGATCATGGTCCAGGCCGGGCTGGCCGCGGTGGGGGACGATCCCGGCGGCCGGCTCGCGCTGCTCGACGGGGACCTCGCCGGCGCCTGCCAGGTCGTCGTCGACATCCATTCGCGGTTCCTGTTCGAGCGAGCGATGTCGAAGGAGCGCGAGCACGCCGTGCTGAGCGTGGACCGACTGCGCGAGCTGATGCTCGATGCTCAGGCCACGGCCTACGGCACCGGGCTTGACCCCGACCATCGCCACCGCGACATGTGGGCCGTCAAGGGCCACTACTACTCCGCGTTCTACAACTGGCCCTACACGTTCGGGCTGTTGTTCGGCATCGGCCTGTATGCCGAGTTCCAGCGCGATCCGGATCGCTTCCGGGCGGGCTACGACGACCTGCTGTCGGCCACCGGGCTCGGCGACGCCGCGTCCCTCGCCGCCCGCTTCGGCATCGACGTGGCTGACGTGGGGTTCTGGACGGCCAGCCTCGACGTCCTGCGCGGCCGCATCGACGAGTTCGTCGCCGCGGCGGGTTGAGCCGCCGATCGCGGGCTGGACGGAGCGTCGCGGGCTGAGCCGCTGAACGGAGCAGGGAGCGGGCGATCTCCGTCGAATCTCGTGGGGCAGCGGGTGAGGGCCCGCCCGGGTCGAGAAACGACGAGGAACTCCGTTGCAGCTGATCTGCCCATCCGTCCCCACCGCGGGCCCGAACCGATGAGCGCCGCCGGGTACCGCCCGATCGAGCGGGCCGTCGACGACGAGCCGGCCCTGCGCGAGTACGTCGGCGTCATCAGCCGGCGGCGGCGGGTCGTGGCGGGGTTCGTGGCCCTGGTGACGCTGACGGCCCTCGGCTCGAGCCTGTTGCAGGCCAAGCGGTACACCGCGGATGCCCGGGTGCTGATCCAGCCCCGGCAGAGCTCCGAGGAGATCGCCGGCGCCAACGCACCGGTCGTGGTCGATCGCAAGCGCATCATCGACACCGAGGTGCGCGTGATGTCGAGCGAGAGCGTGCGGTCGCGGGTCGAGGAGCGCTTCGGCGCCGGCACACCGCCGGTCACGGTGATGCCCGTCGAGGGCACCGATCTGGTCTCGGTGTCGGTGACCTCGACCGATCCCGCGCTGGCGCAGGCGGTCGCCAACGCCACGGCCACGGAGTACGCCCGCTACCGCAAGGCCACCAAGCAAGCCGACCTCCGGGGTGGTTCCAAGGCTCTCCAGGACGAGCTGGTCGTCCTGGCCAAGCAGATCGACAGCCTCCAGGCCCGGATCGACGGGACGAGCGGCGCCGAGGCGGCGACGCTGAAGGTCCAGCAGGACACAGCCAGGGCCCGCTACACCGTGGTGCGCCAGCAGGCGGACGCCCTGACGTTGAGCGCATCGCTGAGCACTGGCGATGCCAACCTCGTGGATCCCGCGGCCCTGCCCACCGCTCCGGTCACGCCACAACCGCTGCGGTCGGTGCTGCTCGCCCTCGTCGCCAGCAGCGTGCTCGGCGTGGGCCTGGCCTTCCTGGTCGACCTGGTGGACGATCGCATCGAGTCGAAGGAGGACGTCGAGCGCCTCGTTGCGGGCCGGCCGGTGCTCGGGCTCATCCCCTTCCGCGAACCGGTCGGGTCCAAGTCCCCGAACCGAGTGGCGGCCATGGACGAGCCCGAGGGGGCGATGGCCCAGGCCTACCGCTCCTTGCGCACGTCCCTCCAGTTCATGGGCACCGAGCACGACCTGCGCACGATCCAGGTCACGAGCGCCGTACCGGAAGAGGGCAAGAGCACGACCGCAGCCAACCTCGCCGCCATGTTCGCCATGGCCGGGAAGGTCACGGTGCTGGTCGATGCCGACCTCCGCCGGCCGACGATCCACCGGTTCTTCGACCTGACGAACAAGAAGGGCCTCACCTCGGCCCTGCTGCGCGAGGACGGGGCCGACGGGCTGTTGCGCAAGGTCGACGGCGTGCCCGGACTGCACGTGATCACGTCCGGCCCCGAGGAGTCCTTCCCCGCCGAGCTGATGCAGTCGAGCCGAGCGACCGAGCTGATCGAGACGCTCGCCCAGCAGGCCGACGTGGTGATCTTCGACTCGCCGCCGGTGCTCTCGGTGGCGGACCCGCTGGTGCTCGCGAGCAAGGTCGATGCCGTGCTCCTCGTGGCGTCCGTGACGGGCACCACCCGGCGCCAGGTGAGCCGGGCCACGGAGCTGCTCGACCAGGCCGGCGCCAAGGTCTGCGGCACGGTCTTGAACCATGTGCGCAACAGCGACATGACGGTCTACGGCTCCTACAGCGCGGCCGGTGACGACCGCAGCCGGCTCGACCGGTTCTTCCGCCCTGCCGGGGTCTGACCCGGTGGCGACCGGCTTCGCTCGCAACTCGCTGGGCAGCCTGCTGCGGACCGCATCCGGCGCGTTCCTGGCGCTGGTGCTGCCGCCACTGCTCATCCGTCGGCTCGGGCCGGAGCCCTACGGGGTGTGGGCCATCGGCGTGGAGATCGGCACCTACCTCGCGCTGCTCGACCTGGGCGCCCTCAGCGCGATGGGCCACTTCACCGCCTCGCTCGACGCGGATGACCACGAGGGGCGGGGCCGAGCGGTCGCCACCATGTTGGCCCTCCAGTGCGGGCTCATCGCCGCCGGCGCCGTGGTGCTCGCCGTCCTGGTGGCCGCGGTCCCGGTTATCTGGACCCGGATGCCCGACGGGCTCGTGGCCGAGGCCCGCTGGACCCTCGGGCTGATCGGGGTGTCGTCGCTCCTCTCCATGCTCGCCACCGCGTTGAGCGGGTACTTCCTGGCGATCCACCGGGTGGTCGTTCCGGCCGCCATCACGTTCGGGTCCCGGTTGCTCGGCGCGGCGCTCGTCGCGGTGCTGGCGGTGCAGGGCAGGGGCATCGCGGTGCTCGCCGGCGCCTGGGCTGCGACGACGATCGTGGGCCACGTCGTGATCGGGCTGGCGTTCGTCCGGCTGCGCATCCCGGTGCGGCGGCGCCTGGTGTCGCGGCCCCTCGCCCGCCAGATGCTCGGCTTCTGCGGTGCGTACGGGGTGTGGACCTTGGCCGCGGTGCTCGTGACCGGGCTCGACACCACGATCGTCGCCCGGCTCGACTTCTCGGCCGTGGCCCCGTACGCGGCGGCCGCGGGAGCGGTGGCCGTGCTCACCGCGGTCTACGGCTCCGCCCT
>JAOBWM010000154.1 GCA_025463365.1 Acidimicrobiales bacterium | reverse complement strand
TGGGTGATCCGCGAGGCGCCCTCCCTGGCCGGCAAGACCGTGCTCGTGAACCTGTCGGGGCGCGGCGACAAGGACGTGGCGCAGATGATGGACCTGCTGGAGGACGAGCTGTGAGCCGCGATCCGCTCCCTCCGCCACCCGAGCCCGGTTCGATGGAGGTCTCCCTGCGTGCCACCCGAGCCGCAGGCCGCAAGCTGCTCGTTCCGTACCTCACCGGCGGCCTCGGCCCCTGGCCCGAGCTGATCCGGGCGTTGGCCGACGCCGGGGCGGATGCCATCGAGATCGGGATCCCGTTCTCCGATCCCGCCATGGACGGACCGGTGATCCAGCAGGCCTCCGAGCAGGCGCTGCGCGCCGGGACCACGCCAGCGACGGTGTTCTCCGGGCTGCGGAGCGTCGACGCCGGGGTGCCCCTGTTGGCGATGACCTACTACAACCTCGCCTTCCACATGGGCGAGGAGCGGTTCGCCGGCGAGTTGGCCGACGCCGGCTTCAGCGGGATCATCCTCCCCGACGTCCCCATGGAGGAGCAGGGTCCGTGGCGCGCTGCCGCCGACCCGGCCGGGATCGAGACCGTGCTGCTCGCAGGCCCCATCTCGCCCGACGACCGCCTGGCCCGCATCTGCGAGCAGAGCCGCGGCTACATCTACGGCGTGAACCTCATGGGGATCACCGGTGAGCGGGTGTCGATCGGGGAGCAGGCAGCCGTGCTGGCCCGCCGGCTCAAGGCGGCCACCGACAAGCCGGTGATCATGGGCTTCGGCGTGTCGACCCCCGAGCAGGCCGCCGAGGTGGCCGCGGTGTCCGATGGCGTCATCGTCGGCACGGCCATCGTCCGCCGGGTCCTCGACGGTGGCACGCCCGACGACCTGCACGCCTACGTGTCGTCGTTGCGGGCCGCGCTCGACGCCGGCTGAGCCGCGTTCGGCGCCGGTCCTCGGGCGCCGTCCTCGGGCGCCGGTCGCCGGTCGCCGGTCGTCGGGCGTTGGTCAGGGCTCGGCGAACACCGCGCCGACGACCACCCAGAGATCGCCCCGCTTCTCGAGGTCGAACTGGATCGTGCCGCTGTTGCCGCGGAACAGGCAGCCGCCGGTGGTGAACTCGCCGGTGTCGCAGTGGTTGTACGGGGCGTAGTCGCCGGGGGGCGTGGCCCAGATGCCGTCGACGGCCTCCTGGGTCGCCACCTGTGCAGCGCCGGCGTGGTCGCCGGCCTTCCAGGCGTCGTACAGCTTCTGGGCGGCTTCGAGGGCGTCGGTCACGCCGGTGGTGGCGGGCACGGTGGCCTTGGTCGCCGTCGTGGTCGTGTCGCCGGCGGTCGACGTGGTTGCCTGCAAGGTGGCCGCCGAGCCGATGTCAGGCTTCTGCCGGGGCGAAGCGCCGTCGCTCCCCTCGCTCGTGGTGCAGCCGGCCGCGGCCACCACCAACCCGATGGCGAGGACGAGCGCGCCGAGCCGGCAGCGGGGTGGGCGAGCAGGCGACATGGTCGCCAACCGTACCGGCCCGCCCTGGACGGCCGGCCGCGCAGGTGTCAGGTCGGCGGGTCGTCGAGGTGGCGGTGGAGGAACTCGATGGTGCGCTCCCACGCGGCGTCGGCGGCCTCGGCGACGTGCGCGGCCGGGCGGTCGGACTCCATGAACCAGTGGCCGGTGCCGGGGTAGTCGTGGAACTCGACGGGGTGCTTCGCCAGGCGCAGCTGGGCCTCGAGGTAGGCCCGCTCGTCCTCGCTCACGAACTCGTCGTGCTCGGCGAAGTGGCCTTGGAACGCCGCCTGCGCCGGCGCGAAGTCGATGTCCTGGCTGCCGTAGAAGGCGCTGACCGCGGCGACATCGTCCGGAAAGCGAGTGGCGGCCCACAGCGCCCACGACGCGCCCATCGAGAAGCCCACGATGCCGATGCGGCCGTCGGGCGTGGCGGGCATGGACCGCAGCGCCGAGAGCGATGCCACCACCATGTTCGCGGTTCGGTTCGTGTCCGTGGCGGCCAGCAGGGCCTCGGCCTCGTCAGGTGTGTCGGCGGTCCGTCCACCGCCGTGGAGGTCCGGGGCGAGGGCCACGAAGCCGGCGTCGGCCAACCGGTCGGCCACGGACCGGAAGAACGGCGTGAGCCCCCACCAGGAGTGCAGCACCAACACGCCGGGGCCCGATCCCAATTCCGGGGCCACCACGTAGCCCTGCCCCGCGGTTCCGTGCTCGCTCGTCACGGACCCGAACGTACCGTCCGGACGGCGGCCGGACGGCGGCCAGCGGACCCGGCTCCTACGCTGGCGGCGTGACCGAGGCCCGATCGTTCGACGCCGCCTGCCCGCTTTGCGAGGCCGCCCGCATCACGCCGTGGTTCCACGAGGACGACACGTGCTGGATCGCCGAGTGCGAGATCTGCGCCACGCCGATGGTCGTCTGGCGGGGCCACGGCGTCGACCCGCCCGCTGACGAGCGCGGCCACATGCTGGCCCACCTCACCCGGGTCGCCCAGGAGCAGCTGGGGTCGCATTGGGTCGACGGCAACATGCGCAACATCCCCGACCACTTCCACGCCCACGCTCGCCCCGAAGGCGGATTCTTCGGCCCAGGCGGCGGACCGCACCGATTGGTCGGCCGATGAACATCCCGGTGGACGGTCCCGACGTGAACGTGTTCGAGGCCGTGGGCGGCCGACCGTTCTTCGACGCCTTGTCCGCGCGCTTCTACGCCGCCGTCGAGACCGATCCCGTCCTCCGGCCGCTCTATCCCGACGACCTGACCGACTCGATCACCAACACGGCCGGCTTCCTCGCGCAGTACTGGGGTGGCGGCACGGCGCAGTACTCCGACCAGCGCGGCCACCCCCGCCTCCGCGCCCGCCACGGCCACGTCCCCATCGGGCTGGCCCAGCGCGACGCGTGGCTCGGCCACATGCTCGATGCGGTCGGCGCCGCCGACCTCGCACCCGAGCTCGAGGCGCGCTTCGTCGACTACTTCACCATGGCCACGACCCACCTGGTGAACGCCTCGGAGTAGGCCGGTTGGCGGCGTGGCGGCAGCCCTCGGAGGGTCGCCCATGTCACGGGCCGAACGGGATGGCGGGCCCGCCCCCGGGGTAGTGGCCGAGGAAGCCGATCCCGGAGGTCCACCGATGACCCGACCAGGCCGCTCCGCCCGCACCAACCCCGACCCGATCGCCGATCCCGGTGGCCCGGTCCCCGTCGACAACCGGGAAGGTCACCATCCCGCGGTCGAGCAGGACAAGCCCGTCGGACCGCCGCCGACGCCACGCACGTTCGCGGCGGGACCCCGATCCTTCCGGTTCGCGTTCGAGCCGAAGGTCGCCGTGGTTGGCGCGCTCTCCGGGGTGACGCCCTGGACCACGGGCGTGACCGTGGGGGACGACGACCTCGAGATCCGCTTCGGGTTGTGGCACCTGCAGACCCCGATCGCCAACGTCGAGTCCGTGGAGGCGTCCGGGCCCTACCAGTGGCTCAAGGTCGCCGGCCCGGCGCACCTGTCCCTCGCCGACCGCGGCGTCACGTTCGCCACCACGACCCGTCGAGGAGCGTGCATCACCTTCCGGGATCCGGTGCCCGCGATCGAGCCGCTCGGGCGGCTGCGGCACCCGGGCGCCACGGTCACCCTCGAGGACGTCGACGAGTTCGTCTCGCTCCTGCAGAACCGGGCCGACCTCGCCGCCGAGGGCCGCGCCTGAGGACGGTACGGTGAGCGCCATGGCTGATGCTCCTGCTGCTGGTGACCGCGCTCCCGCCTTCAACCTGGCCGACCAGAAGGGCGACAAGGTCCGGCTGTCGAGCTTCAAGGGTCGCAAGGTGCTCGTGTACTTCTACCCGAAGGCCGATACGCCCGGATGCACCACCCAGGCCTGCGGCCTGCGCGACGTCGCCGCTGACATCGGCGACACCGTGGTCCTCGGCATCAGCCCGGATGCCCCCGCGAAGCTGGCCAAGTTCGACGAGAAGTACGGCCTCGGCTTCGCTCTCCTGTCGGATCCCGAGCACGCCACCGCCGAGGCCTACGGCGTGTGGGGCGAGAAGTCGATGTACGGCAAGAAGTACATGGGCATCGTCCGCTCGGCGTTCCTGATCGACGAAGCCGGCAAGGTCATCGAGGCGTGGCCCAAGATCAGCCCGAAGGACACCCCGAAGAACCTGCTGAAGGCCCTCGCCGGCGACTGAGCGCGCCATCGTCGAGTTGGCACCGCGCCTCGAACCCGGATCGGGCCTGACCGGCCCGCCGCCTACACTCGACCGACGCACAACCACCCGCCCGGGTGGCGGAATGGCAGACGCGGAGGACTCAAAATCCTCTGTCCGAAAGGGCGTGCGGGTTCGAGTCCCGCCCCGGGCACCACGGCGCGACTCGTTCGGGCAGCGCACCGGCGGGCTCCCGCCGGGCGGCATCATGCGCCGGCGCGGCCTTGGCGCAGGGTGTCGACCACGGAGTCGGCGAGGGGGTTGCCGGGGAGCTCGTCGATGGGGCGGGGGAGCGGGATGCGCCAGTTGGGGTGCTCGTCGATCGTGCCGGGGATGTTCGGGCGGTGCTCGGCACCGAGGAGGTCGTCGAGCGTGGCGGTGACGATGGCGCACGGTGAGTCGGCGAGGGCCCGGTGGGCCGCCACGACGATCTCGTCCACGGTGGCGTCGTCGTCGGAGGACGCCGCGACGCGCAGTCGGTGGCGCATCTGCTCGTCGCCGTCGGGCGGGATCGTCACGCCGGCGGCGCGCTGGTCGGCGAGGTCGGCCCCGGTCCAGACGCCGCGGATCGTCGGGAGGTCGTGGGTGGTCACCGCGGCCATCGCTTGGGCAGGCCAGTCGCGCGGCGGATCGTCCTCGAACCACAACAAGCGCGTCGACAAGACGCCGGCCTCGGCGAGCAGCTCGCGCACGCCGGGCTCGACCGTGCCGAGGTCCTCGCCCACGACGAGCGCACCGGCCCGATGGCTCTCGACGGCGGCCACGTCGAGCAGCTCGCTCCCGGGGAAGCGCACGTAGGCGCCCTGTCGAGCGCCGGCTCCCTCGGGGATCCAGAAGAGGCGGAACAGTCCCATCACGTGGTCGATGCGGAGGCCGCGCGCATGGCGGAAGGCGGCCCGCAACGTGGCGGCCCACGGCGCGTACGCGACATCCCGGGCGCGCCACGGCACGAACGGAGGCAGGCCCCAATCCTGGCCCTCGGGGCCGAGCAGGTCGGGTGGCGCACCGATGGTGACGCCTTCGGCGAGGAGCTCCTGCCACTGCCAGGCATCGGCACCGTCGGGGTCGATCCCGACCGCCAGGTCGGCGATGGCCACGTCGCCGGCCCCGCTCGCGGCGAGCTGCTCGTCGAGCAGCCACTGGAGCCACGCCCAGAACGACACCAGGTCCGCATGGTCAGCGGCGAACCGTTGGACGGCGCTCGATGCCGGGTGCCGGTGCTCGGCGGGCCAGTCGCGCCAGCCGGAACCGTGGTGGTCGGCGAGGGCGCAGAACGTCGCCCAGCTCGCGAGGTCATCGCCCCGCTCGGCGCGGTACCGATCGAAGGCGGGGGCGCCACCGAACCCGACCCAGAGCCGCTCCAGCGCATCGCGCTTCAGGGTCCAGGCTGCATCCCGGTCGATGGCGCCGTCGTTGAGGGCACGCCCGGCCGCGACGAGGTCGGTGATCCCGTCGAGCTGCGCGGCACCGGGCACGTCCTCGATGGCCAGGTACAACGGATTGCGCCAGCGCCGGCTGCTCGGGCTGTAGGGGCTGTCGGCCACCGGGCCCGCGGGCGTCGGTGCGTGCAGGGGGTTGAGCCCGACGACCCCGGCCCCTCGCTCGGTCGCCCAGTCGACCAGGTACTGGAGGTCCGCGAGGTCGCCGATCCCCCAGCTCCGGCGGGATCGGGCGGCGTACAGCTGGGCGACCACACCCCACGTGCGGAGGCCGGCCGGGAGCGCGCACCGGCCTGGCGAGACGATCAGGTTGGTGACGGCCGGTCCCGCGGCGGGGCCGGTTCCCTCCACCTCGGCCTCGATGCGGTGGTACCCGTAGGGCAGGTCCGGCGGCAGGGGTTCGCCCGGTGCCACTCCGATCCGGGTCCCGTCCTCCAACACCACGTCGATGGGCCGCCCGTGCGGGGCGATGCCCGTCCCGCCCGGGTCGGCATCCGCGCCCGGGTCCGGCCTGCCGTCGGGCGCTGGTTGACGTCGCAGGACGAGCAGGGGCGTCGCGGCCGGAGGTCGTTCGTCGGGATCGTCGGAGGTGGCCCCCATCGCCCGGCGGAGCGCGGCTGCGACGGGCCGGGTGGGCTCGTTCCAGTCGCCATGCACGTCGTGGTAGCCGAGGTCGATGCCCCACGGTCGCAGCCCGAGCGGATCGTCCTCGCCACCTCGGTCGTGCTCCACGTCCACCATCCTCGCCGCCCCTACCCGCCGCCCCGGACCCGACCCCGCCCCCGCCCCGTGGTCGGGTGTGCGCGTGGGGTGGTGGTGGGCGCGCCAGGGCGCGCACACCCTGCGGGTTGGTCGGTCGTGGAGGGTCCGGCGTCCATGCGGTGAGCGATGACCGGGGCGATGGCTAGGCTCCGGCCCGTGGGTAGGACCTTGATCGAGCGGCGTCTGCGAGACGTCTCGGACCGCTTGAAGACGGTTCGCGCCGAGGTCGCGGTGGCCGACGAACAGCTCGCCCACCTTGCCGACGATGCCGACGAGGCCCGCCTGCGGGCGCTTGTGTCGGAGACCCCGCTGGCCGAACACGAGCACCGCGAGGCTGCTCGCCACGCCGAGGCCATGCGCCGCCACCGCGATGCGTTGGTGGCCGAGGTCGCCCAGCTCGAAGCCACGCAGGACGACCTGCTCGACCGGCTCGTCGCCGCCACTGCTTGACCACGTGATCGAACCACAACCCACCCAACACAGGAGCGCAACGGTGCCCACCCGTGTCGTGATCGCCGAGGACGAGGCCATCATCCGCCTCGACCTCAAGGAAACCCTCGAGGAAGAGGGGTACGAGGTGGTGGCCGAGACCGGTCGAGGGGATGAGGCCGTGGAGCTCGTGCGCGAGCACAACCCCGACGTCGCCATCCTCGACATCAAGATGCCCGGCCTCGATGGACTGTCCGCGGCCCGTGAGATCGCCGGCGAGCGTCGAGCCGCGGTCTTGATCCTCACCGCGTTCAGCCAGCGCGACCTGATCGAGCGGGCCCGCGACGCCGGCGCGCTCGCCTACTTGGTCAAGCCGTTCCAGAAGGCCGACCTGTTCCCGGCCATCGAGGTCGCGCTCGGACGCTTCACCGAGCTGAAGGCGCTGCACGACCAGGCCACGTCGCTGGAAGAGCAGCTCGAGACCCGCAAGACCGTCGATCGGGCCAAGGGCCACCTCATGGACGACGGCGGCCTCACCGAGGCCGCTGCCTTCGCGTTCATCCAGAAGACCGCGATGCGGGACCGCCAGACCATGCGCGCGGTCGCGCAGCGCATCCTCGACGGGGATCTCGCCCCGACCTGACACCGGTCCCCACCTGGGGTCCGGAGCGCCCGCGCCCGGCCGCGTCGGGGAGCCGTACCATCGGCTCCCATGCAGTTCATGCTGATCGACGGGAACTCGCTCGCCTACCGGGCGTTCCACGCACTGCCCACGAGCCTCGTCACGGCATCGGGGCAGGTCACCAATGCCGTGTACGGCTTCACGTCGATGTTCATCTACCTCATCAACGAGCATCAGCCCGATGCGATCGCGGTGGCGTTCGACCGACCGGAGCCGACGTTCCGCCACGACCGCGAGCCGACGTACAAGGCCAACCGCGACGCGGCGCCGGACATCTTGCGCCAGCAGCTCGGGCTGGTCCGCCAGGTGGTCGACACGCTCGGCGTCCCTGCCATCGAGCAGATCGGCGTCGAGGCCGACGACATCATCGCCACCCTCGCCACCCTGGCCAAGGAGCGCGGGGACGACGTCCTCATCGTCACCGGCGACCGCGACAGCTACCAGCTCGTCGAGGATCCGCACGTCCGGGTCATCTACAACAAGCGCGGCGTCACGGACTACGCCAACTACGACGAGGCCGGCATCTTGGAGCGGACCGGCGTCCACCCCCGCGACTACGTGCAGTACGCGGCGCTGCGCGGTGATCCGAGCGACAACCTGCCCGGCGTCCCCGGGGTGGGGGAGAAGACAGCAGCCAAGCTCATCAACACCTACGGCGGCCTCGACGGGATCTTCGCCAACGCCCACGAGCAGACGCCCAAGCTCCGCCAGAACCTGGTCGACAACGAGGACCGGGCTCGTCGCAACGTCGAGATGATGGTGCTGCGCCGAGACGTCGACCTGCCCATCGGCCTCGACGACCTCGCCCGCCCGAAGCCGGACACCGAGGAGGTCCATCGCCTCTTCGACTTCCTCGAGTTCCGCAGCCTCTACGACCGGTTGTCCGAGGCGCTCGAGGCCGACCTGGGCGACGTCCCCTCGGACACCGAGGTCCTCGAGGCCGAGGTGGAGCACATCGACGACGCGGGTCGCGCCGTGGAGGTGCTGGCGACGTTGGCCTCGGGCTCGGGCCCCCTCGCGGTCGCGGCGTCGTGGGCCGGCGTCGAGGGACGCTCCGCGTTCGACGGCATGGCGCTGGTGGTCGACGGTGCCGCGGCCGAGGTGGTCTGGCTGCCCGCGGCCACCCTCGCCGATCCCAAGGTCGACGCGGCCCTCGCCGACGTCTTCGCCGCTCGCTCGCTCGCCGCCCACCCGGCCAAGCCGATCCTGCGGACGCTCCTCGCCGGAGCGCCTGACCGGCCCCTCCCGGACCTCGCCATCGACACGACGCTCGCGGCCTACCTGCTCGACCCGGCCGAGACCCGTTACACGATCGACGACGTGCTCAGGCGCTACGCGCACCTGGAGCTCCCCGTCGGGTCCGCCGCGCCCGAGGGCCAACTCGACCTGAGCGGCGACGAGTCCGTCGACCAGGGCCTGCTGACAGGCCGTCGCGCCCTGGCGGTCGACCGGCTCGTCGAGCCGCTGCTCGCGGCCATGGACGCCCAGGGTTCGCGGTCGCTGCACGACGACATCGAGGCGCCGCTCGTCGCGGTGCTCGCACGCATGGAGCACCTCGGCGTCGGTGTCGACCATGGCGAGCTCCAGGCCCTCAACGACCGCTTCACCGACGAGGTCCGCGAGCTCGCCGCCGCGATCCAGCACGACGCCGGCAAGGAGTTCAACGTGAACTCCACGCCGCAGCTGCGAACCATCCTGTTCGACGAGCTCGGGCTGGCGCCCACCAAGAAGACCAAGACCGGCTACTCCACCGACGCCGCGTCGCTCGAGAAGCTCGCCGGCCAACACCCGATCATCGACCACCTCCTGCGCTACCGCGAGGTGGAGAAGCTGCGGTCGACCTACGGCGAGGGCCTGCTGTCGGAGGTCGGCCCCGACAGCCGCATCCACGCCACCTTCAACCAGACCGTCGCCCGCACGGGTCGGCTGTCATCGGACGCGCCCAACCTCCACAACATCCCCGTGCGCTCGGAGGAGGGCAAGGCCTTCCGCAAGGCGTTCGTGCCGGCGGCCGGCTTCGACCTCCTCGTGGCCGACTACAACCAGATCGAGCTGCGCTGCATCGCCCACCTCGCCCAGGACCCGGGCCTGATCGCGGCGTTCGACGCGGGCGACGACATCCACACGACCACGGCGGCGCGCGTGTTCCACGTCGACCCGGCCGATGTCACCGGCGCCCAGCGAGCCAAGGCGAAGATGGTCTCCTACGGCCTCGCCTACGGCATGGAGGCCTACGGCCTGGCCACCCGCCTCAACATCGCCCGCTCCGAGGCCGCCGAGATCCTCGATGCGTACTTCGCGGCGTTCCCGTCGGTGAAGGCCTACATGGAGCGCACCGTCGCCGAGGCCCGTGAGCGCGGCTACACCGAGACCCTGTTCGGGCGCCGCCGTCCGATCCCCGAGCTTGCCTCGCCCAACCGCGGCATCAAGCAGGCGGGCGAGCGCCAGGCCATGAACGCGGGGATCCAGGGCCTGGCGGCCGACATCTTCAAGGTCGCGCTGATCCGCCTCGACCACGCCCTCGAGGAGCGAGAGGCCGAGAGCCGCATCGTCTTGCAGGTGCACGACGAGGTGATCTTGGAGGTCCCGCCGTCCGAGCACGACGACGTCGCCGCGCTCACCGACGAGGTGATGCACGGCGCCGCCGAGCTCCGCGTGCCCCTCGAGGTCAACCTCGCCTTCGGCCGCTCCTGGGCCGACGCCAAGTAGCCGGCCCGTCGACGACCCGGGGCGCGAGGAGATGCCTCGCGCTAGACCGTCGGCCCATGACCGACGCTTCCCCTTCCTCCGACGCGGTGGGCAACGTGGCGCTCGTCGAGCAGTTCTGGGCGGCGCTGGCGCGGCGGGACTTCGACGAGGTGGGGGCGTTCATGGCGCCGCGTGGGCACTACGTCGACGTGCCGATCATGGAGGTGGACGAGGGGGCCTTCGGCCCGGAGGAGACCGCAGCACGGCTGCGCCTCGGTCTCGGGCCGCTCCTCGCCTACGAGCTCCACGATGGTCCGATCGTGGCGAGTGGCGACCTCGTCATCACCGAGCACGCTGAGACGTGGACGTGGGAGGAGGGCGTGAGCGTGCGCCTGCCCTTCACCTCGGTCCAGGAGGTGCGCGACGGCCAGGTGCACCGCTGGTGGGACTACCTCGACCTGTCGACGCTGATGAACGCGGCGCCGGCGTGGTGGGTCGAGGCCATCGCCGGCGGCTACAAGTAGCCGATCAGCGCAACGGGAAGCCGACGACTGCCTCGAGCTCGGCGATCGCCACCGCGGGGTCGCCGACCTTGATGGTCGCCATGCCCATCGCACGCGCCGGCTTGAGGTTGATGCCGAGATCATCGAGGAACACGGCTTCGCTGGGCTCGATGCCGAGCTGTTCGCACGCGATCTCGTAGAACGCAGGGTCGGGCTTGCGCACACCGACCACGCTCGATTCGACGACGACATCGAACATGGCGACCACATCGGCGAGCTCGCCATTCGCCTCCATGCCGGTGACGTTGTTGGTGAGGAGCGCGGTCTTGAGGCGTTCGCCGCAGCGGCGGACGGCCTCGACCATCTCGGGACGGAGATCGCCGGCGAGCAGCTCGAGCACGTCCCACCCCGGGACGCGGTGGCCGAGCGTGGACGACTCCTCCTCGAACGCGGCCGCGAACCCGTCGAGGTCGAGCTCGCTCCGCTCCAGCCGCGCCCACGCGTTGGTGTCGGGGTCGGTCGCGTTGACCGATCGGAGGAAGCCGGGCGGCAGGCCCCGGTCCGCCTCGTAGCGAGCGAACGCATCGAAGGGGCTCGACAAGATCACGCCGCCGAAGTCGAACAGCGCTGCGGTGATGGGCACGGCGGCCGATGGTAGGGCGATGCGCCGAGCGACCGGCGCGTCGTCGCGCAGGAGCGCCGCGCGTCGTGCGTGTCGTGAGTTGCGATCGGCTGGGGGCCGATCAGACGTGCAAGCAGATGACCGCGCTCGGCGCCCCGGCGTCCGCTCCGAGCCGCTCGCTGTGCGCGGCTTGGCCAAGGGAGCGCGGGCCCTGCGGCTCGATGCACGCGGAAACTCGCGTCGATCACGCGGCGGTTGCAGATCGTGATCGTGCCCGCGAGCGCGGGCATCGCGGTCGTGACCGTTCGCGCCGACACCCCGACGGCGCGCGCGATCGTGTCGACCATCGCCGCGTCGTAGCGCGCTGATGCTTCACGGTCCCTCGTCGCGCGTGTCATAGCTGCTTGACTGATGGGCCACATGACCATGAAGCACGTCATCGTTGACGGATCGAACATCGCGACCGAAGGTCGCACCACGCCGAGCCTCGCCCAACTCAACGAGGCGGTGCGCGCGTTCCTCGACGAGTACGGGGATCCAGCGCTCACCGTCGTCGTCGACGCGACGTTCGGTCATCGCATCGACGAGTCCGAGCGGCCGCTCTTCGAGGCGGGCATCGTGAACGGCGAACTGGTGACGCCGCCTGCCGGCGCCATCGGTCGCGGCGACGCCTTCGTCTTGCAGATCGCGGAGAAGGCGGGCGCCACCATCTTCTCCAACGACTCGTTCCAAGAGTTCCACGGCACCTACGACTGGCTGTTCGACGAGGGCCGCCTCATCGGGGGCAAGCCGGTGCCGCACGTCGGTTGGGTGTTCGTGCCGCGGACTCCGGTGCGAGGACCGACCAGTCGACGCGCCACGCGCGACGCACGGTCGGGTCGCAAGCCCGCCAAGTCGAACGCCGCAAAGGTGTCGGCCGAGGCCACCGGTCCGATGCCGGTGCCAACGTCGCCGCCGCCCAAGCCCGCCGCGAAGAAGGCTGCCAAGAAGGCAGACGCCGCGGCCAAGTCCCCTCGCAAGCGCTCCACGGCCGCGAACGAAACCGAACTCGCCGAGGCCCCGGCCGAGGAGTCACGGTCGTCGCGCAATCGTCGACGGCGTTCGCCCTCTGCACAGCAGACGCCGATCAACGAGCCGATGCCGTTCTTGACCTTCGTGAGCAACCATCCGGTTGGCTCGTTGGTCGAGGCGACGGTGGATCGGTTCTCATCGCACGGGGCCTATGCCGTCGCCGACGGTGCCCAGTGCTACATCCCGCTGAAGGCAATGGCGGATCCCGCTCCCACCAAGGCCCGTGAGGTCTTGACGGTGGGCGAGGTCCGGACCTTCGTGGTCACGGCATTCGATCCCCCGCGTCGGGGCATCGACGTTGCGGTCCCCGGTGTGGGCGCCGCGACGGCCGCCGAGCCTTCTGCAACCGATCCCCGAGGCGACGCCGTCTCCTCCGGGAGCAACCAACAAGCCGAGGAGGCACCCAGCATGGCAGTGACCAAGAAGGCAGCAGCCAAGAAGGCACCTGCGAAGAAGGCAGCGGCCAAGAAGGCGCCCGCGAAGAAGGCAGCGGCCAAGAAGGCCCCAGCCAAGAAAGCAGCGGCCAAGAAGGCACGCTGAGCTTCGGCTCACGGACTCCTCGACCGTGACGGACCGGGCGCCTGCGGGCGCCCGGTCCGGACGCGTCGACGCACCGGTCTGGTGCTGGAGGACCCGGCGCTAGGGTCGCCGAGGTGCGCCTGGCCACCTGGAACATCAACTCGCTGAAGGCCCGCCTCCCGCGGGTCGAAGCGTGGCTCGCCGAGTTGGAGCCCGACGTGGTGTGCCTCCAGGAGACGAAGCTGGCGGATGCTGCGTTCCCGGCGCTCACCTTCCGCGCCCTCGGCTACGAGGCGGTGCACCACGGGGAGGGCCGCTGGAACGGCGTCGCCATCTTGAGCCGGGTTGGCTTGGAGGATCCCGAGTTCGGGTTCGGCGGTGACACGGCCGAGGCCGACCCTGAGGCCCGCTTGGTGTGGGCCACGTGCGGTGGGGTGCGGGTGGCGAGCGCCTACGTGCCGAACGGTCGATCGCTCGACGACGACCACTACCAGTACAAGCTGCGATGGCTGGCCCGGCTGCGCGACCTGCTCGCGTCGACCGCTGATCCCTCGGACCCGGTCGTGGTCGCCGGCGACTTCAACATCGCACCCACGGACGAGGATGTGTGGGATCCGGCGGAGTTCGTCGGCGCCACCCACACGAGTACGGCCGAGCGAGCCGCGCTCGCCGAGCTCGAGAGCTGGGGGCTCACCGACACGTTCCGGCTTCGCCAACCCGAACCCGGGCTGTACAGCTGGTGGGACTACCGCGCCGGCAACTTCCACAAGCACAAGGGCATGCGGATCGACCTCGTCTTGGGCACCAGGCCTGTGGCCGACCGGGTCACCTTCGCCACCATCGACCGAAACGCCCGCAAGGGCCAGCAGCCGTCCGATCACGCGCCGGTCATCATCGACATCGCCGACTGACGACGCCTTCCCCCGGAGCACCCCATGTCCGAACCCGATGCCGATCCCCCGAGCGAGTACCTGCCACGCATGACCGGCGAGGCCGACCCTGCCCGGCTCGACCTCGTGACCAAGCGGTTGCGAGCCGCGTCGCACGGTGAGCTCTCGCCGCGGCGGGCCGCCATGAAGGAGCTCGCCGACGCCACCCGCCTCCTCGTCGACCGTCTCGTGGCCACCGACGCTCCCGACGACGTGATCGCGGCCGCGACGAAGGAGGTGCAGTCCGCGGCGGCCCGCTTCGAGGGCCACCAGCAGGCGACGCTCTACGGCTTCAGCGAGATGGCCACGGCTGGCGGTCGCCCCGACCCGCTCTACGACCACAGTCCTCTGATCGGCATCGCCAACCCGCTGGCGCCCCCGATGGACATCCGCGAGGTCGACGGGGTGATCGTCGCCAACGCCGTCTTCGGCCAGGCCTACGAAGGCCCTCCCGGCTGCGTCCACGGCGGCTACGTGGCGGCGGCGTTCGACGAGCTCCTCGGTGCGGCCCAGGCCCTCTCTGGCGCGCCAGGGATGACGGGGACGCTGTCGATCCGGTACGAGTCGCCGACGCCGCTCAACGTTGCGTTGCGGTACGAAGGGCGCCTCACCGGTGTCGAGCGCCGGAAGATCTTCACCGAGGGCACGTGCTTCGCCGGTGATCGCATCACCGCCACCGCGAAGGGCATCTTCATCTCGATGCAGCCGGGCCAGTTCCTCGACCTGCTGGCCGAGCGCGAGGCCCGCCAGGAAGAGCAGCGGTAGCGAGGCCGGTCCTGCGTCAGCCGCCGAGGTAGCGGTCGACGGCCGGGGACTCGGCCTGCAGGTACTCGGCGAGGCCGCTCACGATCGCCTGCTCGACCTTGCCGGCGACGAACGCGGCCCGCACCTTCAGCTCGCCAGAGATCGTGCGGGTGCAGCCGCTGCCGGTTGCTGCGTCTCGGACGCGGAAGGTCCCGGAAGCCGTGAGCCGGTCCGCGTAGTGATCGGGAACGAGGCGGAAGGTGGTGGTGCCGCCGCTGAGGTCGTGGTCGGTCTCCTGCACCCAGGTCAAGCGCTTCGGGTCGACCACGGCGGTCACCGCCGCGGGGAGGTGCCCCGTGAACGCGAACCGGACGCGGAGCGCGGCTCGGTCAGCCGTCGCCGAGTGGTCGAGCACCTCGATGCCACCGAGCTTCGGCAGGCCGACAAGCGTGGTGTACAGGTCGGGGTCGGCGTAGGCGCGGATGACCGCAGCCGACCCAGTGTCGAAGCGTTGCTCGAGCTCGAAGCGCACGGGACCTCCTGGCGAACCACCGCCGCGATCTAGACGGACCCGGTGGCGTGGGGTCTCGGCACGAGTGGATGGCGGTCGGCGCCCGGGTGGGCGGCGACGACGGCGAGCAACCTAGCCCCGAGGCGCGCCCGGACGAGGGGACCGATCTCGGCGATCGCGGCCAGGTCCTCCTCGGTCCGCGGCCGGTGTTGGGCCAGCGCTTCGAGGGCTCGGTCGGACAACACGACCGTGGGGGCGACATCGGCGGCCCGGCCGGCCTGCGCCCGCCATGCCCGCAGCTCGGCGCGCAACGTGTCCGGTCCCGCACCCGCGCCCGCGCCCGCGGCCGTGTCGTCGAGGTCGAGGCGATCACTGACCGCGGTGACCTCGCTGGGAGGTCCGGCGGCGGCGAGCGCCGCGCGCGACTGTGCCAGGGCCGAGGAGGGATCCGATGCGGGCGGGGCGTCCTGCTGGGTGGCGATGGCGATGCCCAGCTCGGCGAGGAACGGCGAGGGCGACCGGTCGACGACCCGTTCGCCGAACGTGCGTTGCCGAGCCCACGTGCACCGCAGCACCTCGCCCGCTCGCGTCACGGCGACGTAGAGCAGGCGCCGCTCCTCGGCCCGTGCGTCAGGCGACCGGGCGTGGGTGATCGGGACGAGGCCGGCCTCGAGGCCGACGAGGTGCACGACCGGCCACTCGAGGCCCTTGGCCGCGTGGAACGACACGATGTCGACGGCGTCGGCCCGGCCTGGTCCGTCGTCCTGGAGGATGGTGCGGAGCCAGCCGCTGAACCCGTCCGTGCGGGCCGTGGGATCGACGACGAGGAGGTCCCGCCCGAGGCGGACGGCGTGCTCGTGGGCGAGCAGGCGGCGGCCCGACGCCGTCGCCTCGAGGGCGAGGTCCTCGTCGAGACGCGCGTCGGCGGCGTCGCCCATGGCCGCGGCCGATTCCGGATCGGCCTCGAAGGCCGCGGAGACGAGGGTGGCCCGCTCGTCGGCCAACGCGCCCGACAGGTCCGCCAGGGTGGTGGCGAGGGGCTCCTGCTCCCGATCGAGCCGGCGCAACAGGTCCCGGACGTCGGGCTGGTCGAGGAGCTGGCTCGCACCCCGGACCCGGTAGGGGATCGCGGCCCGCCGGAACGCCGCCTCGAACAGCGTCGCTTGCGCGTTGGTGCGGATCAGCACCGCCTGCGAGGACCACGGCCGGCCCGGCACGTGGAGGTCGTGGACGGCTCGGGCCACGCCGTTGGCTTCGTCGCCGTCTGTGGCGAACGCGGCCACCACGGGCGCCGGCCCATCGGCGCGGTGGGCGACGAGAGGCGCGACGGTGCCGCGCCCGCGGTCGAGGACGGCCGCGGCGGTCGCGAGGATCTGGGGCGTTGACCGATAGGAGTCCCGAAGCTCGACGACCTCGGCACCGGGATGGTGGTCGGCGAATCGGACGAGGAACGAGGCATCCGCTCCGTTCCAGCCGTAGATGGCCTGGTTCGGGTCCCCGACCACGCAGAGGTCCGCTCCGTCGCCCAGCCACGCGCGCAGCAGTCGCTCCTGGAGCGGGTTGAGGTCCTGGTACTCGTCGACGAAGAGGTGCCGGAAGCGCCACCGCTGGGCTGCCGCGAACGCAGGGTCGTCCCAGATGGCATCGGCGCAATGGGCCAGCAGATCGTCGAAGTCGACCGCGCCACGGCGGCGCTTGTCGGCCTCGTAGCGGCCGTACCACTCGGCGATCCGCTCGGGCGGCACGGGCAGCCGCCGGTCGGCTTGGGCGGCAGCGATGGGGTAGCGGTCGGGTGTGACCAGACGGGACTTGGCCCACTCGATCTCGTTGGCCAGGTCGGCTGGTCCCATGCGGGTGGTGTTGCCGAGGATCCGGCTGAGGAACCGGCCCTTGCGATCGAGCAGGACCGGAGCGGCGCGACCCTGCGAGGCCCATCGGGCGCGCAGCTGGGCGTAGGCGAGGGCGTGGAAGGTGCCGGCGGCCGGCAGGTCCCGGAGGCCGAAGGCCCGGAGGCGGCCGTCGAGCTCGGCGGCGGCCTTGCGGGTGAAGGTGAGGGCGAGGACCCGGCGCGGGTCGGCGGAGCCGGTGGCGCAGCGATAGGCGATGCGGCGGGTGAGGACCCGGGTCTTGCCCGACCCGGCCCCGGCCAGGATGGCGAGCGGCTGGGCGGTGGACGTGACGGCGCGGCGCTGGGACGGGTCCAGGTCCTCGAGCACGCGGTCGGCATCCACGGGTCGAACCCTACGCAAGACCTCTGACAGCCGAGCCGGGCCCGCTGCACCCTCCCCGACCCCTGTCCCGGCTCCGTCCTACACTCCCGCCGTGGCCTTTCCGAAGAACCTGCTCAACCAGAACGAGGAGCTCGTCCTCGACCTCCGACCGCACTGGCTCTTCCTCGCCCCGTCCACCCTGGCGTTGGTGGGCGCGATCATCGTCGGCCTGCTCGGCGCGGTGTGGTGGGCCCCGAGCGGCACCGGCGGCACGGTCGTGTCGGTGGCCTGCGGGGTCCTGGTGCTGGTCACGCTCGTCTGGTTCGGGTGGACCTACCTGAAGTGGAACTCCACCAACTTCGTGCTCACCAGCGACCGCATCGTCACCCGTCGAGGCGTGTTCTCGAAGCAGGGCGTCGAGATCCCGCTGGAGCGGGTCAACACGGTCTTCTTCCACCAGTCGTTCTTCGAGCGGATCGTCGGCGCCGGCGACATCGGGATCGAGTCGGCCGGCGAGCGCGGCACGGAGTCCTTCACCGACATCCGCAAGCCCTCCATCGTCCAGAAGGAGGTCTACGTGCAGATGGAGGCCAACGAGAACCGCAAGTACGAGCGCATGAGCCGCGCCGGTGGGCCCGCACCCGCTGCCGCCGACGCCACCACGCCGCAACCCACGAACATCCCGGCCCAGATCGACCAACTGTCCGAGCTGCACCAGCGGGGCGTGCTGAGCGACGCGGAGTTCGCCCGCAAGAAGGCCGAGCTCCTCGACCGGATGTGACCGGTGGCGCCCACCTGCGGGTGGTGAGCCTGGTCCCGTCGACCACCGAGACCTTGCTGGCCTGGGGGGTCGTGCCGGTGGCGTGCACGCGGTTCTGCGAGCAGCCCGGCCTGGCCACCGTCGGCGGCACCAAGGACCCGGACATCGCAGGCATCGTGGCCCTGGCCCCCGACCTCGTGGTCGTCAACGACGAAGAGAACCGTCGAGACGACGCCGAGGCGCTCGCCGCCGCGGGGCTCGCCGTCCACGCCTGTTCGCCGCGCACGGCGGCCGAGGTGGCACCGGCGCTCGCGGCCCTGGCCGAGGTGGTCGGGGTCGTGCCATCGGCGGCGGACCGCGGGGGACCGGTTCCGAGCCTTCGGGGGCTCGGGCTTCGCGCCTTCGTCCCCATCTGGCGGCGACCGTGGATGAGCCTCGCCGGCGACACCTATGGATCGTCGCTGCTCGACGCGATCGGCGTGACCAACGTCCTCGCCGACGCACCGCACCGCTACCCCGAGGTCGATCTCGGCGAGGTGGCAGAGCTCGGGCCCGACATCGTGCTCGCGCCCAGCGAGCCCTACGCCTTCCGGCCTGCGCACCTCGCCGAACTGCGGGCCGTCGCCCCTGTCGTGCCTCTCGACGGCCAGGACCTGTTCTGGTGGGGGGTCCGCACGCCCGCTGCCGCGCACCGCCTGCATCGCAGGATTGCCGAGGCCATCGACGGTTGACGTCGACGGGCACTCGTCCGCCAGGACTTCGCAGCGTGGTGGCCGGGCCCCTTCGGGCTCCGGCCACCACGGCGGTTCGGGCTTTCCTTCCCGGTTCCGCCGGCAAGCCGAACCATCTGTCGGCCGATCACGCCGAGGGGTGAGGACTTCGGGGCCCTCGACGCTCAACCGGTCGTGGACCGATGGGCGCCCGCCGAGGCGCGCACGAGCCAGCCATCGTCGATGGCCCCGGGTTCGGTCAGCGCCACCACGCACCCGCCGAAGCCGGCGCCCGTCAGCCGGGCGCCGAACACGCCCGGCGTCGCAGTCAGCCGGGAGACCAGCGCGTCCAGTGCCGGCGTCGACACCTCGAAGTCATCGCGCAGGGAGGCGTGACTCGCTCCCATGGCCTCGCCGGCGGCGGCGAGGTCCTCCTGCCCCATCGCCGCCGCGAACGCTCGAACCCGCTCGTTCTCGGTCACCACGTGGCGGGCGCGGCGGCGCAGGATCGGATCCTCGAGGGCGTCGAGGTCGGACACATCTCGGATCGCTCGCAGCGGGCCGACCACGACTTCGGCCGCCTCCACCGCGCCCCGGCGTTCGGCGTACGCCGAGCCGGCCAACACCCGGGCCTCACCCGAGTGCACCACGCGCACCTCGGCACCTGCCGGCATCGGGATCGGCTCGATCGTCTCCTCGCCGCAATCGATCAAGAGCACGTGTCCGGCCACGCCGGACGCCGAAGCGAGCTGGTCCATGATCCCGCACGGGACGCCGGACGCCCGCTGTTCGGCCCGTCGGGTGAGGCGGGCCAGCTCGAGTGGTGAGCCCTCGAACCCGAGGGCGAGCGCCACCGCCACCTCCAGCGCGGCGCTCGACGAGAGGCCTGCGCCGACCGGCAGTGTCGTGCGCACCTCGCCGTCGAACCCGATCGAGGGTCGGAGCTCCGCCACCACACCGGCGACGTAGCGCGCCCATCCCGGCGAGCAGTCGGCCGGGTCGATGACGTCGAGGGGCACCACCGCCACCTCCGGCTCGGCGGCTGACCGGAGGACGACGCGATCGCCACCCGTGCGGCCGGTGACCGTGGTGGCGAGGTCGATGGCCATCGGCAGGACCAGTCCTCCGGTGGTGTCGGTGTGGTCGCCGATGAGGTTCACGCGCCCGGGCGCGACGGCGATGACGGTGGCCGTCGAGGGCCCGCCGCCCGGGCCGGTGCTGCTCACCTCCGCACGGCGCGCAACTGCCCGGCGGCGTCCTCGGGAGCCACCGGGTTCACGTACTCGCCACTGCCCTGCTCAGCAGCAGCCACGTAGCGCAGGACACCGGGCGCTCGCTGCGGACCGACGATCTCGACGTGCATCCACGCCGCCGGCCACGCGTTGCCGTCGGTCGGTCGCTGGTGGATCCAGAAGTTGAACGGCATCGGCGGATCGAACACCCCTTCCAGACGCCGGAGCGCCTCGGCCAGGACCGACCCGAAGGCGCTCCGGTCGGCGTCCTCGAGCGAGGGCAGGTCGGGCCGGCGGTCGAGCGGGGCCACCCGCATGCCGAACGGGTGGATCGAGGCCGACGGCACCCAGGCCCGCCATCCGTCGCGCTCCACGACCGTGAGCTCGGGCCGGTCCTCGAGGAGCGGATGGCCCGCGGCGAGCCGCGCCATCAGCTTCCTCGGCACCGGAGGCAGGACGTCGTACGCGTAGATCTGGCCGTGCGGGTGGGCGATGGTGGCGCCGACGGCTTCGCCGTTGTTCTCGAAGACCAGCACGTAGGTCAGGTCCGGCCGCGCGCCGAGGGCAGCCGTGCGGTCGGCCCACAGGTCGACGACCTTGCGCACGTGCGGCTCGGGCAACGTGGACAGCCGGGCGTCGTGGTCCGGCGCGTACAGGACCACCTCGCAGCGGTCGTCGGGATAGGACGGCCAGCGGTTGGTGAACGCCTTCACCTCGTAGGGCTCGGGGGCCTCGGTGCCTCCCGGGCAGAACGGGCAGCCGGTGTCAGGGCGGTTCGGCCGCGACTGCCGGGCCCCGGCCACCTGCACCCGCACGCCGGTCAGGGGGTCGGTGCGGAGCTCCATGGCGGCGGAACGCTACTGCGGTGCCGGTCCGCCGGGCTGCGGGCATGCGCTGCTCGACCAGTAGCGTTGCCGGGCCATGTCGCGGTACCACCTGGTCACCCTCGGGTGCCCGAAGAACGAGGTCGATTCAGAGAAGCTCGTCGGCCGGCTCGACGCGCAAGGGTTCGCGCCCACCGACGATCCGGAATCGGCCGACCTGCTCGTCGTCAACACGTGCGCGTTCATCGGTGAGGCCCGGCAGGAATCCATCGACACGATCCTCGGCCTGGCCGACTCGAAGGCCGAAGGCGCACGGCTCGTCGTCACCGGTTGCCTCGCCGAGCGCTACGGCGCTGAGCTCGCCGATGCCCTCCCGGAGGTCGACCTGGTCGCCGGGTTCGGCGAGGAGCTCCACGCCCCCGGTTCCCCCTTGTCGCCGGCCCCGACCGCCACCGCCGTGTCGATCGGGCGCAAGCCGCCGACCGGCCCATCGGTGCCCGCGTTCGACCTGTTGAACCTGCCGCGCCCGCGGTCCTCGCGCCCGTGGGCGTACGTGAAGGTCGCTGAGGGCTGTGACCGCGCCTGCGGGTTCTGTGCCATCCCCAGCTTCCGTGGCCCGCAGCGGTCCCGCACGGTGGAGGCAATCCTCGCCGAGGTCGACCAGCTCGAGGCCCAGGAGATCGTGCTCGTCGCCCAGGACCTCGCCTCGTTCGGCCGGGACCAAGGGGTCGGGGAGCGCTCGATCGTGCCGCTCGTCCAGGCCGTGTCCGAACGGGTCCGTCGCACCCGGCTCCTGTACCTGTACCCGTCCGATCTCACCGACGGGCTGATCGACGCCATCTGCAGCACCGGGGTGCCGTACTTCGACCTCTCGCTGCAGCACGTCTCGCCGCCGCTCGTCCGACGGATGCGCCGGTGGGGGAACGGGGAGAAGTTCCTGCGCCGCATCGCCGACATCCGGGCCCGCGAGCCCGAGGCCGCGTTCCGATCGAACTTCATCGTCGGCTACCCGGGCGAGACCGAGGACGACCACGACCAGCTGCTGCGGTTCGTCGAGGAGGCCCAGGTCGATTGGTGCGGCTTCTTCGCCTACTCGCAGGAGGAGGGCACCTACGCCGCCGACCTCGACGCCATGGTGGACCCGTCGCTCGTGGCCGAACGACTCGCCGAGCTGCGCGAGATCCAGGACCGGATCACTGCTGGAAAACGTGACCAACTGATCGGGCGGGAGGTCGAAGTGCTCGTGGACACTCCTGGCACCGCGCGCTCGCACCGCGAAGCTCCCGAGATCGACGGCATCATCACCGTCCCCGAGGATCTGGTGGCTGGTAGTTTCGCGACGCTGACCGTGACCGGAGCACTCGGTCCTGACCTCGAGGCCGCTTGAGATGACTGCCGTCCCCGCCGAGCCGACCCCAACCGGTCCGCTGCCGACGTCGGCGGCCGCGTTCGTCAGTCGCTACGGGCCGAGCGCGCTGCTGACCCCGGCCAACGCGCTGACCCTCGCTCGGCTGGTGTTCGCCCCGCTGCTCCTCGTGCAGATCCTGCGGGCCCCGACCACCTGGCCGACCTTCGTGCTCGGCTTCGTGCTGGCCTTCAGCGACGGGATCGACGGCTACGTGGCCCGTCGCCACGGCACCACCCGCTCGGGCGCCTTCCTCGATCCGCTGGCCGACAAGGTCCTCGTGCTCGGTGCGCTGTTCGCGCTGGTATCGGCGCACCGCTTCTGGCTCGTCCCGGTGGCGCTCATCGCCGTCCGCGAGGTCGCCATCAGCGGCTACCGGACCCAACTGGCCCGCCAGGGTCTCGCCGTCCCGGCCCGCCCGCTGGGGAAGATCAAGACGGTGGTCCAGGAGTTCGCGGTGGCGCTGGCGCTGTTCCCGCCCACCGGTGACCACCGGGCCTGGGCCGCGGGCCTCCTGTGGATCGCGGTGGCCCTCACGTGGGTCTCCGGGGCGCAGTACCTGCTCGACGGGCGAAGCGCCGCCACCACGCTCGGCCACCGCCCCTCCGCCGCCTGATCCAGCCAGCCGTCCGACCCGTCCCACCCGTCCCACCCGTCCCACCCGTACGGGTGGGACGTCGGCGCCATCCTTGCGCTGCGCGGTGGCGTGACTACTGTCAGCGGCGGAAGGTCACCTGGGGGCTTGTGAACGCGGATCCCGTTCCCCCACGGGGGAGCCGGGGGTGGGCTCTTGGATCGGCCCCACCCCCGGCGGCGTCACGCTCCCAACGGTTGGGCGAGCGACCTCGCCGCTCGGCGTGCCTAGGGTGCGGCGATGCGCTGTGACGTGGTCGCCGTCGGGTCCGAGCTGCTCCTGGGGCAGATCGTGGACACGAACTCCTCGTGGATCGGCGAGCAGCTCGCCCTGGTCGGGATCGACTCGCTGTTCCAGACCAAGGTCGGCGACAACCTGGGCCGGATCGTCACAGCCCTCGAACAGGCGCTGGAGCGGTCCGACGCGGTGATCGTGTGCGGCGGGCTGGGACCGACGCAGGACGACATCACCCGCGATGCCATCGCCAAGGTGATGGGCGTCGATCTCGAGCTCGACGAGGAGGTTGCCGCTCGCATCGAGCGGATGTTCAGCTCGCGCGGCCGCCGGATGTCGGCCAACAACTTCCGACAGGCCGAGGTGCCCGTGGGCGCCCGGGCGATCCACGACCCGCAACCCGGCACCGCCCCGGGCCTCATCTGTCCGATCGGTGATCCCGACACCGGCAAGGTGCTCTACGCGGTGCCCGGCGTGCCGGCCGAGATGCGAGAGATCGTGTCGAAGGCGATCCTTCCGGACCTGCAGCGCCGAGCCGGCATCTCCGCCACCATCGTCAGCCGCACGCTCCGCACGTGGGGCGAGAGCGAGTCGGGGCTGGCCGAACGACTGGCGGGCCGGGTGGCCGAGCTCGACCGGACCGGGAACCCGACGCTCGCGTACCTCGCCAGCGGCATCGAGGGGATCAAGGTCCGCCTCACCGCCAAGGGCGCCGACACGGCGGAGGCCGAGGCGCTGTTGTCGGCCGAGGAGGCCGAGGTGCGGGCGATCCTCGGCGACCTCGTGTTCGGGGTCGACGACGAGACGATCGAGGCATCCGTGCTCGCGCTGATGCGGGCGCGTGGGCTGACGCTGGGCCTGGCCGAGTCGCTCACCGGGGGGATGATGGGGTCGCGGATCTGCGATGTGCCCGGCGCCTCCGACGTGTTCCGCGGTTCGATCGTGTCGTACGCATCGGACGTGAAGTACTCGGTCCTCGGCGTGCCCGAGGGACCGGTCGTGTCGGCCGAGGCGGCGTCGGCCATGGCGTCCGGGGCCCGGCGCGTGCTCGGTTCCGACATCGGTGTGGCCGTCACCGGCGTCGCCGGCCCCGACCCCCAGGAGGGCGTCGAGCCGGGCACCGTCTACGTCGGCCTCGACCTCGGCCCGTTGGGCGGTGACGCCGGTCCCGAAGCCTTCGAGGTGAAGCTCCCCGGCGACCGCGTCCTCGTCCGCCAGTTCTCCGTCATCACCGCCATGACCGCCCTGCGCTCCCGGCTGCTGGCGGCTGACTGACCCATCGGCCGACTGCCCGGCCAGGCGTCAGCCGATGTCGACTCGGAGCACGTAGCCGCCCGAGGTCTCGGCATCGATGCGCCTGCAGGCCAGATCGGCGCTGAGGATGCTGCCCTTGCCATCCTTGGAGACGACACGGAACGAGTAGCCGTGCGGGCGACCTCGTCGGTGGTCAGGTCGTGCCAGGAGCGGAGGATCACCGCGTCGCGGCGGCGGGGTGGCAGCGCGATGACGGCCTGCCAGACGGCATCGACGTGGGGCGGCAGGGCCGGCGCCTCGGTGATAGCGGGCGGCGGGGGTGGGTTGCGCTTGATGGTGGTCTGACGGCGGCCGTGGTCCCTGCACAGGTTGACGAGCACGGTGCGCAAGTAGGCGGCGGGCTCGTCGAGCGAACCGAGCCGCGGCGAGATCCGCACGAATGCCTCCTGAGCCAGCTCCTCCCCGCGGTGCAGGTCGCCGGTGAGCAGCCGGGCGAGGCGCACCGACTCCCGGTACTCGGCCCGATACAGCGCCTCGAGCGCCGCCAGGTCGGCGGACACCGCGTCGGGTCGCTCGTCGGGTGGCTCACCCCCGTCACCCAGTTCACGCACGCGCGCACCGCCGATTCGATCGTCCACCAGTCGCACACCATGTCCGACGTGCGGCCCGCCCGCGATGTTGCTCGGTGTCCCGCTGGATCGAGCAGCCGAGTGATGCAAGCCGAGTGATGCAATCGGGCTCAGGCCACGCGGTAGTGGACGACCTCGCCGTGTTCGACGTCCACGAGCAGACGGTGGCAGTCGACGCCGAAGGGCAGGTTGCGCCCGATCCGGTCGACCGACGCGACGGTCACGTGCAGGCCGAACCGGCGTGCGACTGTTCGCGCTTCCGACGTCGACGGTCTCGAGAGGAGCGCGATGGCGAGGTCGTCGGAGTAGCCGCCGCACGGGTCGGCGAGCACGGTGATCGGATCGAGCGCGGTCACCCGGATCGTGGTGCGCCGTCCGGAGATCTGGACCATCGGTCGGTAGCGGCCCGGGCCCAGGGTGCCGAACCACGCGCCGTCGGCCCCCGGCCCAGAGCGGGCCGACCACCCGCTGCCGCGGCCGGGGATCGGGACGTCGATCGTCCGCGACGAGTGCGGGGGCAAGTGGAGCGTCTCCGCTTCGCACGAGAGGTCCTCGAACAGGATGGTCCGGTCCTGCTCGGCTTCGGGGACGAGCGCGCCGAACGTGCGGGTCCCCGTGCAGGGCTTGATCACCGCGAGGTGCTCGGTGGGGTTCTCGACCACGAGCTGGCCGAACAGGTCCTGGCCGGCCTGCACGCTGGTCCCGCCGACGGTGAGGCCGAACCGCAGCTCGTCGAGATCGGTGTAGTCCGGCCCCTCGTCGATGCCGTTCGGAAAGGAGCGGACCACCGAGGACACGATCGGGAGGCCGCCGTCGGTCGTCGTGGACGAGACCGAGGGGAGGACCGACCCCGCCGGGGCGCGACGCGTCGTCGAGGGTGCTGACGTCGTGGTGGTGTGCGAGGGCGGTGCCTTCGGCAGTGGCGTCATGAGGTCGTCCAGGGTCGGGACCAACAGCTCGTCGTCGTGGCCCGGGATGCTGCGGACGAAGGCGGCCCATTCTTCCGCGGTGGCCGGCCGGAGCGATCGCAGGAACCGCTCGTACGCGGGGCCGCCCGCGTCCTTCGAGCCGTTCCCCTTGCCGGGCAGGCGCAGGCTGCCGTAGGTCACGTACCAGGCCGCGTCGGGGAAGAGCCCGATGAACGCGGGCTCCTCCTGACCGTCGGGTGGGGCCAGGTAGGGGCCCCACTGCGCCTCGCGGAGCACGTCGTTCCCGAGCTGGCCGGTCGACGCCGTCCAAGCCGGAGACAGGGTGGCGGACAGCGACGCCCCGCTCCTCCCCGTGCGCACGCCGAGCTGGATCCGCGGGGACTGGACGATCGCTCGAGGCTCCCGGGCCGAGGCTCGCAGGACGAGGTCCGCTGCCGGTGGGCCGGCGTGATCGGTGACCAACCGGCGTGCGGCCGACACCAGGCCGGCCCGTCCGACGGCGTCGTTGGCGTAGACCACCGTGCGATCGTGGCCCTCCGTCCAGGCGAGCCCGCTGTGCCACCCCTCCGCGTGATCGGCGTCGGCCCACGCGCCCTGGACGCCGTGGCCGAGGTCGATGACGGCAGCTCTCGCCGGGGCCGGTCCGTCCACGGCCTGGTAATCCGTCGAGGAGCTGACCACCCGACTGCCGTCGCTCGAGCCCCACGTGCGGTTGGTGCACGGGCAACGGCGCTCGATGAGGTCTCCGCCGCCGGACACGCTGATCTGCTCGACCGTCCACCCGGCCGGGAGGTCGGTGGGGATGTACCACCCGGTCGCCGAACCCGGGTCGGTGCGGACGACCGGGTCGGGGCGGTCGGGACGGGTGGCGACCACGGCCGCGGTGGCGATGGCGGCCAGGACCACGAGCGCGGCTGCGGCTCGCAGCAGCGGATTCGGCCACCGAAGGCGGTGGCCGCTGGCGGCGAGGGACAGGTCGGCGCGCCCTTCGATGCGGCGACGGAGGTCCTCCTCGTCGGCGCTGATCCGCGCCGAGGCGGCTCGGGCGGCGAGGGAGGCGCGGAGGCGGGTCTCCAGACCGCGCTCGGCCGGGCTGTGCGGGTCGGTGGGATCGGTCACGGCTCGAGCTCCTTCTTCAGGCTCGACAGGCCTCGCGAGACCAGCGAGCGGATGGTGCCGGGGCGGGCGCCGAGGATGCGGCCGATCTCGTCGTCGGGGAGGTCGAGGTAGAAGCGGAGGATCAGGGCGATGCGGCGGCGGTCGGGAAGCTCCTGCAGCGCGAGCCAGACGGGGTCGTGATCGTGGGGGAGCGTGGGCTCCGGGGTCGACCGGGGTTGCTCGGGTGGGTGGCGGTCGGCCACGGCTCGCCGGCGGTGGTGACCCCGGCTGAGGTTGACGACGGTGGTCCGCAGGTAGGCGCCCGGCCGGTCGGCCCGGTCGAGGTGAGCGTGCAGACGGACGAACGCCTCCTGGACCAGTTCCTCGGCCACCGCGTGGTCGTCGGTGAGGAGCGTGGCGAGGCGCACGAGTCCGGCCTGCTCGGTGCGGTAGAGCTTGGCGAGCCGGTCCCACCGATCGTCGCGAGCCTCCGGGCCGGCTGGTGTCGCAGCTGGATCAGTACGGGCCGCTTTGGGCTGGGCTGGCTGTTCGACTGCGGCGGTGATCGGCTCGGAGGCGACGGGCACCCCCCGCCGCGCGGGTAGGTCCGCGCGGCAGGAGCGGACAGCGCGAATGGCGGGCAGCTCGTCGTCCCCGGCATGCGTCCCCACCCGAACCGCCTCTCCCATCACCGGGCCCACGCATCATCGACGCTCAGGTCTTGCGCATCGTTGCACCCCTGCGCCGATTCCAGGGCCAGTGGTCGGGTCCGTTCGACGAGACGACATCGTCATGGTGATCGCCGCCGCGGCGGGCAGGAGCATCTTTGGCGGCGACGGCGCGCTGGGGTTTCAGCGGCGTGTGGTCGGTCGGGACGACCTCGTCGGGTGGTGGCGGGCCGGGCGGCGTGCCGGCACCGAACGGCCGACCGCCCAGCCGATCGCGATCGTGCGGGGTCAGCCAGTTCGACAGGTCGGGTCCCGCGGGCACGATCCCTGAGGGGTTCAAGGTTCGGTGGACCTCGTAGTAGTGGTGCTTGATGTGGTCGAAGTCGATCGTGTCGCCGAAGCCGGGAGTCTGGAACAGGTCGCGGGCGTAGGCCCACAGGACCGGCATCTCGGCGAGCTTCGAGCGATTGCACTTGAAGTGCCCGTGGTAGACGGCGTCGAAGCGCACGAGTGTGGTGAAGAACCGGACGTCCGCCTCGGTGATCGTGTCGCCGACGAGGTAGCGCTGGCCGGCGAGGCGGTCCGACACGTTGTCGAGGCGGGCGAACAGTCGCCGGTAGGCCTCGTCGTAGGCCTCCTGTGACGACGCGAACCCGGCGCGGTAGACGCCGTTGTTGACCTCTTCGTAGATGACGCCGGCGACGCGGTCGATCTCGTCACGCAGCGGTTCCGGATAGAGGTCGGGCGCGCCCTCGCGGTGGTGTGCGCGCCACTCGGTCGACAGGTCGAGCGTGATCTGGGCGAAGTCGTTGGTGACCACCTTGCCGCTCAGGATGTCGACGATCGCCGGGACCGTGATGCCCTTCGGGTATCCGGGTGAACGAGCGTCGTACGCGTCACGCAGGCGACCGATGCCGAGCACGGGATCGATCCCGCCGGGGTCGAGGTCGAACGTCCAGCTGTCCGCTGCGGAGTGCACCGGGCCGGCGATGCCCATCGACAGGACGGGCTCGAGGCCGAGCAGGCGGCGGACGATGATGGCGCGGTTCGCCCACGGACACGCTCGCGACACCACCAGCCGGTACCGGCCCGCCTCGACCGGCCAGCCATCGCGTCCATCAGCGGTGATCCGGTCGGTCAGGTAGCTCGTGTCCCGTTCGTAGGTGCCTGCGGTTCCGTTGGCGGTGCCGCTGGCAGTTCCGTTGGCCATGCCAGCCACCTACCCGCCCACCGCGCGAACCTGCGCGCTTCGCGTGACATCGACCCCGCCCGGACGGCCCGAGTCCCCCCGAGTCCGCCCGAGTCCGCCCGAGTCCGCCCGAGTCCTCCCGAGTCCTCCCACCGTTCTGAGCGCCCCGCGTCGCACCCATGCGACACCGAGCGCTCAGAAAGGCCCGGCCCGAGTCGTCCCGCCGTTCTGAGCGGCCCGCGTCGCACCGGTGCGACACCGAGCGCTCAGAAAGGCCCGGCTCGAGAGAAACGTCCGGCCCGAGAGTCGGGCTGGCCCGCCCGAGTCGTCCCGCGGTTCTGAGCGGCCCGCGTCGCACTCATGCGACACCCGAGCGCTCAGAAAGGCCCGGCCCGGGTCGCCCCACCGTTCTGAGCGGCGCGCGTCGCACCGGTGCGACACCGAGCGCTCAGAACGGGTTGCCCACGGCGAGCTGCCGGAACGCCTCGGCGGCGGGTGACAGCGGGCCGGACCGACGGACGAGCGCCACGGGACGTTCCAACCGCGGCGAGAGTGGGGCGATCACGGCGCCGAGCGCGGCGGCGGCACGGGCCAGTGGTTCGGGCAGGATCGCGGCGCCGGCGCCGGCCATGACCAGCGGGACGATCGCCTCGCGGTGCTGGGTCACCACGCCGATCTCGGGATCGGCATCGGGATCGGCGAGGCGCAGGGCCTGGCCGAGCAGCCGCCGACTGGACGTGCCGCGAGGCGTGGTGATGAGCGGGAAGCGGGCCAAGCGGGCGACCGGGAGGCGCCGATCGTCGGCGAGCCCGGTGCCCGGTGGCAGCACGGCGAACAGCGCCTGGCGGCCGAGCGGATCCAGCGCCAACCCCGCCGGGACCTCGTCGACGTCACCGAGTCCGAGCTCGGCGGCGCCCGACCGCACGTCGCCCACCACCGCATCGGCATCTTCGGGCTCCGTGATGCGCACGAGCACCCCCGGATGCATCCTCCGGAACCGACCGACCAGACCGACCAGGGGCTCGGCCACGAGGGTGGAGAGGGCGACGACGTCGAGACGGCCCGACGTCAGGCCGACGACGTCGGCCACCGCCGCACGAGCGACCTCCGCATCGCGGAGCATCTGGCGCGCCGGCTCGAGGAACGCCTCACCGGCCGGGCTCAGGCGAACCTGGCGGCCGAGCCGGTGGAAGAGCTCGGCGCCGAGCTCCCGCTCAAGCGTGGCGACCGCCTGGGAGAGCGCGGGCTGGCTCACGGGAATCGACGCCGCAGCCGCGGTGAACGTGCCGTGGTCGACCACGGCCACGACGTAGGAAGCCTGACGGAGATCCATCGGCACAGCTTATCGGAGCAATGCGAATCAAGTGTTGGACGCATGGGACGAAGCGTGGTCCTCTGGGAGTCGTGATCGCCTCCCTCCTTCCCGTGCTGGTCGTCGGAGCCGGGATCGGCTTCCTCGGGGGGTTGCTGGGCAAGGGCGGATCGGCGCTGGCCACTCCGGTGCTCGTGGCGTTCGGCATCCCGCCGGTCATCGCGCTGGCGGCACCCCTGCCGGCGACGGTCCCCGGCTCGTTGGTCGCGGCTCACGGGTATCGGCGCAAGGGCCTCATCGACCGGGACATCCTCACGTGGTCGCTCATCGCCGGGGTGCCGGCCACGATCATCGGTGCGGTGGCGTCTCGCTGGGTCGGTGCCGGCTCGCTCGTGAGCGTGACCGACGTGATCCTCGTCGCACTCGGCGCTCGCATGACGTGGCATGCCGGCCGTACGGCCGCCCCGGTGGATGACGAGGTCAAGGGAGTCGACGCGCCGTCGATGCGCGGGCGCACCATCGCCGTCGCGGTCATCACGGGACTGGCTGCGGGCCTGCTCGCCAACAGCGGCGGGTTCCTGCTCGCACCGTTGTTCGTGGCGGTGCTCGGCCTGCCGATCAAGCCGGCGTTCGGCACCTCGCTCGCCGTGGCATCGGTGCTGGCCGTGCCCGGCACGCTCGTCCACCTGGCGCTGGGCCACCTCGATCTCGCAGTGGTGGCCGCGTTCGCCGCCGGGTCGGTCCCGTTGGCCGGGCTGGGCGCCCGCGTGGCCCTGCGCACCGACCCGACCCGCCTCGAGCGGGGGTACGGCGTGGTGCTCGTGGTGCTCGGCGTCGCCTTCCTGGCGGGTCCCCACCTCTGATCCCGCCGAGGCGAGGCCGCCCGGTCGGCGGCTGGCGAGGGCCGCGGATCGCCGGCCTCGTCCGGCCCGTGCGGGGATCTCCGAAGAAATCCGGTGAGGGTCCTTGCCACGAACACCTGTTCGAAATACCATGCGTGTCGTTCCGGGGTCCCCGGAACGGCCCAGCCTGGTCCGCTCCGGCGGCTTGGTTGTCAGACCCCCTTCGTAGGGTCCTGTCATCGGATCGCTGCACGAAGCAGCCACCAACCAACCGCCGTCGTGGCACACGAAAGGAAGCACGTCATGGAGCGTGAAAAGGCACTCGACATGGCTCTGGCCGGCATCGAGAAGCAGTTCGGCAAGGGCTCGGTCATGAAGATGGGCGAGAAGGGGTCGATGGCGATCGGCACGGTGCCCACGGGCGCCCTGGCGCTCGACCTGGCCCTGGGAGTCGGCGGCCTGCCTCGTGGCCGCGTCGTCGAGATCTACGGTCCGGAGTCTTCCGGCAAGTCCACGCTCGCCATGCACGTGGTCGCCGAGGCCCAGCGCAACGGCGGCATCTGCGCCTACGTCGATGCCGAGCACGCCATGGACCCGATCTACGCCAAGGCCATCGGGGTCGACATCGACGAGCTGCTCATCTCCCAGCCGGACACGGGGGAGCAGGCCTTGGAGATCACCGACATGTTGGTGCGCTCCGGTGCGCTCGACGTCGTGGTGATCGACTCGGTGGCGGCACTGACGCCTCGGGCCGAGATCGAGGGCGAGATGGGGGATACCCACGTCGGCCTCCAGGCCCGGCTGATGTCCCAGGCGCTGCGCAAGCTCACCGCCAACCTGAACAAGACCGACACCATCTGCATCTTCATCAACCAGCTCCGGGAGAAGATCGGCGTCATGTTCGGCTCGCCGGAGACCACCCCTGGTGGCCGGGCGCTGAAGTTCTACTCGTCGGTCCGGCTCGACATCCGCCGCATCGAGTCCATCAAGGACGGCGTCGAGATCGTGGGCAACCGCACTCGGGTCAAGGTCGTGAAGAACAAGGTGGCCCCGCCGTTCAAGCAGGCCGAGTTCGACATCATGTACGGCAAGGGCATCAGCCGTGAGGGCTCCCTGCTCGACATCGGGGTCGATCTTGGCCTCGTGAAGAAGTCGGGGGCCTGGTACACGTACGAGGGCGAGCAACTCGGGCAGGGCCGGGAGAACGCCAAGTCGTTCCTCATGGAGAACCCCGAGATCATGGTCGAGGTTTCCGAACGCATCCGGCTCCAGGTCGGCATCGGTGCCGATGCCGACGAGGCCGAGGCGGACAGCGAACTCGACCCGGACGACATGCCCATCACACTCGACTAACTGGTCGACATCGTTCCCCCCACACCCGTCGAGGGCGTCCGGACCGCTGGGGCCCGGACGCCCTCGGCGTTTTCGGGCGCGTGCCCCGCACGCTGCGGCTTCGGCCGTCACCCAAGCAGTTGAACGGGCATCCCCAAATGGCCCGGTGGGCAGGGATGACCGACGCCGGTGTCGAAGCCACGCGCCAGTGCACGCCCCTCCTCTCGAGCAACAGGGAGCAACGTTGGAGACCCTCAAGGTGTCGACACGTTCCAACCCCAATTCAGTCGCCGGCGCCATGGCGGGCGTCGTGCGGTCCAACGGAGGGGTGCTGGTCCAGGTCGTCGGGGCAGGGGCCCTCAACCAGGCGGTCAAGGCCATCGCCATCGCCCGGGGCTACGTCGCTCCCGGGGGCATCGACCTGGTGTGCGTCCCGACGTTCGCCGAGGTCGAGATCGACGGCGAGCG
>JAOBWM010000079.1 GCA_025463365.1 Acidimicrobiales bacterium | reverse complement strand
GGCCATCCCCCGTGCGGCCGGGCCGTGCTGTCCGTCGCCGCCAGCACCGCTTCGACGGCCGCCACGTCGACGGCGGGCAAGGGGGCGGTCCGAGGCGTCGGCTGCACGCGCTCGGGCAGGTAGTAGGTGGTGTTCACCGACCAGCCGCGGTCGGTCCGGTGGCCGGGAGCGGCCCGCTCGTACCCGTCCGCCTTGGCACGGCGTGCGGTCTCGTCCTGCACGAGGAGATCGAGGTGGTAGAGCGGCAGGTCCAGCAAGCGCGAAGCCCCGGCCACGACGGGAGCCTCGTGGGCGGTGGTGGGGAACCGGACGATGCCCGGTACCCGGCGGATCAGCCGCAACACCGGATCGGGCCACCACGGCGCCTGGTCCAGCATCCGCGACGGGCCACCGAACAGCCAGCGGTAGTTCAGGTAGGCGTGGGTGATGCCGTCGTCCCAGCCCGGGGTGGCCAACGCTCGAAGGAGGGCCTCGCTGACGACGTCGTCCCCGTCGAGGCGGAGCACCCAGTCACCGGTGGCCTGGGCGTGCAGCCAGGCCAGGTTGGCCTCGAGGGGGTACTCGAACTCGGCCCGGATCAGCCGATCGGCGACGTCGCGCAGCGGTCCCAGCTCCGCGGGATCGACCCGCTCGTCGACGGCGACGACGATCTCGGCGGCCAGGTTCCGGACGCGCCGCAACGAAGCGGCCACACGGGGGCCGGGCCCGTTCGTGAACGTCACGACAGAGAGACGCGGAGGAGTGGGAGCCATGTTGGGGTGAGAGGCGAGGGTACCTGGGCGCCCGCCTTGCTCCGGACCGCGTCCCGGGTGAAGGGTGTCCGACCGTGCCCTGGTGCGAGTCGTGCAACCGCTTCTACAACCCCCGTTCGGTGGCGCCCGACGGGACGTGCACCACCTGTGGTTCCTTCATCGCCGAGCCCCCCGCCGAGGGCGACGAGGAGTACAAGGTCCCCTGGCACTTCAAGCTGCTCGTGGTGGCCCTCGTGATCTACCTCGGCTGGCGCCTCGTCCAGACCATCATCTGGCTCGCCACCGGCCACTGGCCCGGCTGAAGTCGACGACCGAAGTATGGAGCGCGGCCACATCGGCGCAGTGTCGATCGGAAAGGTGGCTGAGGCGCGGCACTCCGCGGCGGAGCGAAGCGAGACCTCGCCGGGAGCTGGTCCCTGTGTGGCTGCTCCTGCTACCACTCGCCCATCAGCACAGCCCCTGGAGTTCGCAAACATCGTCGCGTGCATGCTGCTGCTCGTTCTGCTGGGCCCAGAGGGCGCCGACGACGATGGCGAAGAGCAGCACGGCCACGAGGATGAGCGGCGCCCAGCGACGGGCCCAGGTGCCACCCGGTGCGGTCTGCATCGCCATGCCCCTCCTCAAGCTGAGATTAGGCGAGCCGGGCCCGGTCGGTCGGCTGATCCGGCCTGGGCACATTCTCGCTGGCCCTGGGGGCTACGTCGCGTCGGTGGTGTTCGCGGTGACGCAGGCGCCGATGTCGTGTGGGATTCCTGCAACAGCGAAGGCACTCACGATCTGCTGACATCAGTGGCTGCACCGGGAACTGCAGAGGGCCGGATCCCAGCGTTTCGGCTGGTCACCGGCCCTCTTGCATGGTCGGGCTGAGAGGATTTGAACCTCCGACCCCTTGACCCCCAGTCAAGTGCGCTAACCAAGCTGCGCTACAGCCCGTGGGGATTGCCACCCTAGCAAGGTGCCCTGATCGCCCGGAACCGGATCGGGTGCTTCCGGGCTGCTCACCGCCACAACTGGTCAGGGGAGCGGGGAGAGCGAGGGAAGCGAGGGGAGCGGACCCTCGCGCCAGCAACCCTTGCCCTCGACCTTGGCCGAAAGCAGACCGGCGTCGGCCGACGCCACGAGGAGGTCGGCCGAGCACGACGCGCGCGTCGCCGACGAGAGGCCGATCGTGGTGCCCACGACGATCTGATCCGTACCGATGGCGATCGCCTCGGGGACGGCGACCAGCACCCGTTCGGCGATGAGCACCAGGTCGGCCGTCGACGCGCCGGGACACGAGACCGCGAACTCGTCTCCGCCCACCCGCGCCACCAGATCCCCGTCGCGGACGCAGTCGCGAATGCGTTCGGCCACGACCGCCAGGACCCGGTCGCCGACCCCGTGCCCGCGGCGGTCGTTGACAGACTTGAACCCGTCGAGGTCGAGGTACAGCACACCCACCGGCTCGCGCCCCCTCGCGAGGTGCTCGTCGACATGCTCGAAGAACCGGGCCCGGTTGGCGAGGCCGGTGAGGGCATCGTGGCTCGCCGCGTGGTTGAGCTGGCCGAGGTGCTCGAAGCGCTCGATCATCAGAGCCATCAGCCGGACCAGGCGGTCGGCCATGGAGATCGCATTGGGCTCGGGGAGCCCGGCCTCGCGACGCCAGAAGACGAGCACCGCGGCGACGTCGCCGGCGCGGGGCCGCGGCACGGGGTAGGCCCAGCAGGCGCGGTAGCCCTGGTCCATCGCAGCAGCGCGGACGGGGTCGGGGAGTTCGCGGATGTCCGCGACGAGGACCGGCGCGGCCGAGGCGACCGCGCGCTCCCATGGGCTACGGGGGTCCGAGGAGATGGTGGCGGCCGAGACCGCCGCGTTCATGGTGAGGACGGCGCCGGTCGCGGCGAGCTCGGGGGACAGGAGCACCACCGCGGACTCCGATCGGAGCGTCTCCGCCAATGCCAGGGCGTGCATCTTCTCGATGACCAACGAGGGTGCGGCACCGGCCGCGGTCGCCTCGAGGATCTCCTCCAGGATCTGCTGCTCGGCGCACGGACGCAGGTGCACGACCAGGGCGCCGACCTCAGGGGTCTCGAACTGGTTGTTGGCCATGGCCTCCATGACCACGCCCGAGCCGTCCTTGGTGGCGAACCGTATGAGCGTCGGGAGCCGGCGACCCGGGTTCTCGACCGCGAAGCCGATCGACTCCAGGGTGAGCGGGTTCCAATCCAGATCGATGTAGTCGAACATGTTCGTGCCGACGAGCGCCACGGGGGTGAAGCCGGTGATCTCCTCGACCGAACCGCTGATCCACCCGATCTCACCCTCGGGGCCGACCAGGGCCACGATCCCGGGCACCGAGTCGAGGAACGGCAGGTCGCCAGGCAGGTAGGGCAGCACGCGGGGCTTCCACGGCTCGGTGCCGTCGGATTCCCCGTCGTGGTCCATCGCCTCCATCATCGGCTCGGCGGGCCCTTCGGCAAGGAAAGCGTCCGGACTCGCGCCCCACCCGGGCCCTCGGCGGGTTCTCCTAGGCTCAGGGGCCCATGGCCGTCATCCTGCTCGCCCTCGCCCTCCTGGTGGCCACCGCCTCTGCGGTGCGCGGGATCTGGTCGCCGTGCGGACTGTCGATGTTGTCGTCGATCACGCCGATGACCGAGTCAGGTCGCGGCCATCGCTTCGGCGTGACCGCGGCGTGGTTCGTCGTGGGCGGGGCCGTCGGGGGCCTCTGCCTCGGGGCGCTCGCAGCGACCGGCGCGGCAGGGCTGTCCGCCGCGGGCCTCTCGCTCGATGCGCGGATGGGCATCGGAGCCGTCGTGGCCCTGCTCACCGCGGGGATCGATCTCGGCGTCTTCGGGGTCGAGCTCCCGATCTTCAAGCGCCAGGTCGACGATGCGTGGCTCCGGCGCTACCGCGGGTGGGCCTACGGGGCCGGCTTCGGCTGGCAGATCGGCTTCGGCGTCGCCACCTACATCATGACGGCGGGGATCTTCCTCACGATCGCCCTCGCCGTGCTGACCGCCAGCGCGGCCCAGGCCCTGCTCGTCGGCGCCGTGTTCGGGGTCGTGCGGGGCTCGGCCGTGTACGTCGGGCGGTCGGCGAGTTCGCCCGCGGCCCTCGCACGGGTCCACGAGCGGCTGGACGCCGTCGGTCCGTACGCCCGCACGACAGCCACCGGGGTCCAGGTCGTCGCGGCCGCCCTGCTCGCGTCGACGGCGTGGCACCCGCTTGCCGGCCTCGTCGTGGTGGCGGCCCTCGTCGCGGCGTGGTCCCTGGCTCGCGGCGCTTCCACCCAACCGGCCCGCTCGTAGATCCTGCCGCGCCCCCCGCCGGCCCCCCGCCTCCCCGGTAGCGTTCCCCGCCATGTGCGGCCGGTACGTCTCGTCGTCGCCGCCCGACGAGATCGCCCGCTACTTCGACGCCGAGCCTCCGACGGAGACCGCGATCGAGCCTTCATGGAACGTGGCACCCACCGACGACGTGTACGTGGTGCTCGCCGATGGCGGCGTGCGCCGTGTCGCCTCGCACCACTGGGGCCTGGTCCCGTTCTGGGCCACGTCCCCTGCGATCGGCAACAAGATGATCAACGCGCGAGCCGATGCCCTCGCAACGAAGAGCGCCTTCAAGCGCGCGTTCCAGAAGAAGCGCTGCCTCATCCCGGCCGACGGCTTCTACGAGTGGCGCAAGATCGAGGGGCAGAAGGCAAAGCAGCCGTTCTTCATCCACCGACCCGACGACGAGCCCCTCGCCTTCGCCGGGTTGTGGGAGGAGTGGCGGGGTCCCGATCGCAGCCGCGATGAACGCCTTCGCTCGGCCACGATCATCACCACCACGCCCAACGAGCTGCTGGCCACGATCCACGACCGCATGCCGGTGATCCTCCCGTCGTCGGCATGGGAGGCGTGGCTCGACCCGGCCGACGACGACATCGAAGCGCTCGGGAAGCTCCTGGTCCCCGCGCCAGCGGGGCTGCTGACGATGCATCCGGTCGCCACCGACGTGGGCAACGTGCGCAACAACGGCCCCCAGCTGATCGAACCCGTCGAGACGACAGACACCGGAGCACCGAAGAGGTGACCACGCCGGCGGGCGGGGTCCATCTCCGGCGGCGTTGGAACCGCCTCGTCCTGCGGATGCAGGGCGGGCTCGACGGGGACCACGCCGATCGCATCCTCCCGTGGCTGATGGCCACCGGATTGTTCATCGTGCTCCTCGCCCTCGATGCCGCCGTCCTGCGCGCCCACGACGGGGGGAGCGGCCTGGCGCCGTGGCTCCAGGCGGCCTGGCGGCGACGCCACGACATGGCGGGGACCCCGGTCGCCGGGGTCGACCCCGCGACGGGGACGTGGTCGGTGGTGTCCGAGCCGATCCTGTGGCTCACGCGGTACGTGCCGGCCGAGGCGCTCTTCGCGTCCATCCAGGCCGCGGCCATCGCCCTGGCGGTCGTGCCCCTGTGGCGCCTGGCCCGCAACGAGGCCCGGCTGCGCGTCGCGGCTGGCGTCGTGATCGTGGCCGCGTTCGCCCTGGCGCCGACGCTGCACCGCGCGAACCTGAGCGCGTTCCATCCGGAGGTGATCGCGCTTCCAGCGCTGCTGTGGGCCTACCTGCACGGCCGCCGGGACCACCACAAGCGCTACTGGGTCCTGATCCTGCTGGTGCTGGCGTGCCGGGCCGACCTCGGCCTCACGGTCGCGGCCATGGGCGTCTTGCTGATGTCGATCGGCAAGCGCCGAACCGGCGCGCTGACCGCGGCGGGCGGCCTGGCGTGGTCGATCGTCGCTGTCATCGCCTTGCGGCCGAAGGCCCCGGCGCGGGGGCTCACCCCGGCCGGCGAGTTCGTGGCCCGAGCCGTCACGCCCCTCGCGGAGTTCCCGCGGGTGTTCGCGCACCCGATCATCTCCGCGCGAGAGCTCCTGGCCGAGCCGAGCGTGCTCTTCCTCGTCGTCGTGCTCTCGCCGTTGCTGTTCTTGCCGCTCGTGGCGCCGCGCAAGCTCCTCCCGGCGCTGCCCGGACTGACCTTGGCGATGATCGCCGACCAGGCCGTCCAGCGGGTCGCCCAGCGCGGCGTGAACAGCTTGTCCCCAGCCGCCGCCCACATCGCGCCGGCCATGGCGTTCGTGTTCATCGCCCTGGTGTTCGCGTTGGAGCGGGTTGGTGAGCCGAGCGTGACCCGGGTGAACGTGGACAAGCGCGTCCTGATCGCCCTCCTCGCGGGCGCCTCCCTGCTGTTCGTGACGGAGGCGCCGTCGTCGCCGTACCGCCAGCCGTGGCGATGGGGGAGTCGCGACGCGACGGATGGCGCACGGGAGGCCGCGGCCAGGCGGGTCGGCGACGACGACGCGGTGGCGGTGTCGCCCCAGTCGTCGGCCCTGGTCGCCGAGCGAGCCCACCTGGTGGAGCTGCCGCCGCGGCCCGACGGCCTGACCGCCACCCGGGTCGCTCGGATCGCTGGGATCGTGGACGTCGTCCTGCTCGACACCACCGGTACCGACCCCCGCACCGATCAGGCCCTCTGGCCGGCGGGGCAAGGTCAGCGGGTCGTGTCCCTCCTCGAGGCCGACGGCTTCGCCGTGACCTACCACTCCGAGGGGATCTACCTGCTGGACCGATCCGGCGGTTGACCCCGGTGGTCGGCGACCTCAGGCTTCGACGACCTCGGCGTGCCCAGCGGCCCGGAGCGCGTTGCGCAGGGGACCAGCCGCCGCGGCGAGATCGTCGGGCGACGCCGGCGCGGCGTTGGCGAAGTCGAGATCGGCCTCGGACCGGATCGGCAGGACGTGCAGGTGCGTGTGGGGGACCTCGAGCCCGGCGATGATCAGCCCGATCCGCTCGGCATCGAACGCCGCGACCTGCGCCTGGCCGATCGCCTGGGCCACGACCATCAGGTGGGCGGCGAGGTCGGGATCGAGATCGAGCCAGTGGTCGACCTCCTCGATCGGGACCACGAGGGCATGGCCGCGCTGCAGCGGGCCGATCGACAAGAACACGACGCAGCGCTCGTCGCGCCACACGAACGTGCCGGGGATCTCGCCCTCGATGATGCGGGAGAAGAGGCTGGCCATGGAGCGATCCTAGGAGTGGGCGGGGCGCCAGGCAGCCGGTCCGGTCCCAGCTGAGAGGTGGTCGGTAGGCTCCGCCCATGTCCGTGACCGAGCCGCCCGTGACGTCGGGGGCGGCCGCCGAGCAGGGTCGCGAGGACCGGATCCTCACCATCCCGAACGTCATCTCGGTCCTCCGGCTGTGCTGCCTGCCGGTGTTCCTCTACCTGTTGTTCGGCCGGGACAACCGGGCCGCGGCGGCCTGGCTCCTGGCCGTGCTGGGCATGACGGACTTCGTCGACGGCTACATCGCCCGCCACTTCGACCAGGTCTCGAACCTCGGCAAGGTCCTCGACCCGGTCGCCGACCGATTGCTCTTCTTCGTCGGTGTGGGCGGGATCCTGATCGATCACTCCGTGCCGATCTGGTTGGCGTGGATGGTCCTGGCCCGGGAGTTCGTGGTCGGCGGCACCACCGTCGTGCTCGGTCTCATGGGCGCTCGGCGCATCGACGTCACGTGGTGGGGCAAGGCCGGCACCTTCGGGCTGATGTTCGTCTTCCCGCTCTTCTTGGCGTCGCACTCCACCCTCGGCTGGCACGAGGCGGCCCGGTGGATGGCGTGGGCCTGCGCGGTGCCCGCCCTGATCTGCAGCTACGTGGCATGGGCGCTCTACCTGCCGCTCGGCATCAAGGCGCTCCGAGAGGGTCGCGCCGACCGCGAGGCCGAAGCGCTGCGAGCCGGACAGGCCGGGCCGGCCAGCGCGGCGTGATTCTGCTGTCCGCGGGGCGACGGTAGGTTCGGGCGCCATGAAAGCCGTGATCATGGCGGGTGGTGAGGGCACCCGCCTCCGCCCCCTCACCTCGAACTGTCCCAAGCCCATGCTCCCGCTGGCCAACCGGCCGATGATGGAGCACATCATCGGGTTGCTGAAGCAGCACGGGATCGACGAGATCGTGGTGACCGTGGCCTTCTTGGCCAACCAGATCCGCACCTACTTCGGCGACGGCTCCGAGTTCGGCGTGCGCATGGTGTACGCCACCGAGGACCAGCCCCTCGGCACGGCCGGTTCCGTTCGCAACGCGATGGCCCAGCTCACCGAGCGGTTCCTCGTCATCTCGGGCGATGTCCTCACCGACATCGACCTCGGCGAGATCCTCGCCTTCCACGACGACCACGACGCGCTCGCCACGATCGGGCTGGTCGCCGTCGAGAACCCGCTCGAGTTCGGCATCGTCATCACCCGCGAGGATGGTTCCATCGAGCGGTTCCTCGAGAAGCCGACGTGGGGCCAGGTGTTCAGCGACACGATCAACACCGGGATCTTCGTCCTGGAGCCGGAGATCTTCGACTTCATCCCCGAAGGTCGCCCGGTCGACTTCTCAGGCGAGGTCTTCCCCGCGCTGCTCGAGGCGGGCAAGCCGCTGTTCGGTGCGGTGGCTCAGGGCTACTGGGAGGACGTCGGCACCCTCGAGTCCTACGTGTCGTCCCACCAGGATGTGATGGACGGGCGGGTGCAGGTCGACGTGCCCGGCTTCGAGCTCGGCCGCGGTGTCTGGCTCGGCGAGGGGGCCGACGTCCACCCCGACGCCAAGATCGAGGGCTTCGCCATCATCGGCGAGAACTGCCGGGTCGAGGCCGGCGCCCGCATCGGCGACTACACGGTCCTCGGCAGCAACGTGCGGGTCCGTGGGGACGTCGACCTCGAACGCAGCGTCGTGCACGAGAACGCGTACCTCGCCGAAGGTGTGCGCCTGCGGGGCGCGGTCATCGGCCGGGCCTCGGACCTGCGGCGCGGCGCACGGTGCGACGACGGCTCGGTGGTGGGCGACGAGTGCTTCATCGGCGAGAACGCCCACGTCACGAGCGGCGTCAAGGTCTACCCGTTCAAGACGGTCGAGACCGGCGCCATCGTCAACTCGTCCATCATCTGGGAGTCGAAGGGCCCCCGCAGCCTGTTCGGCCGCGACGGCGTGTCCGGACTGGCCAACGTCGACATCAGCCCCGAGCTGGCAGCCCGGCTGGCCATGGCCTTCGCCACCACCCTCCGCAAGGACACGACCGTCATCACGTCGCGGGACTCGTCGCGCGCCGCCCGCATGCTCAAGCGGGCGTTCATGGCCGGGCTGAACGCGAGCGGGGTCAACGTCCTCGACCTCGAGGTCGCACCGGTCCCGGTCACCCGCTACCAGGCCCGCCAGCCGATGGCGTCGGCCGGGGTCACGATCCGCCTGGTCGAGGGTGACTCCCAGTCCGTGGTCATCCGGTTCTTCGATGGCAACGGCATCGACATCACCGAGGACGCCCAGCGCAAGGTCGAGCGGCTCCTCAACCGCGAGGACTTCCGCCGCGTGCTCGCCGGCGAGATCGGCGACATCGGGTTCCCCCCGCGTGCCCTCGAGCACTACACCGCTGCGCTCGGCGAGACCGTCGACCTGGCCGCGGTGCGCGCCGCCGGGTTCAAGCTCGTCATCGACTACGGGTACGGCGCCACCGCCTTCGTCATGCCCAACGTGCTGGCCAAGCTGGGGGCCGACGTGCTCGGGGTGAACCCGTACGCGTCCACCCGCCAGGCGATCTCGGTCGATCGCGACCAGTCCGTGCGCGAGGTGGCGGCCTTGGTGCGGGCATCGGGTGCCCACATCGGAGCAGTTCTCGACGCGGACGGCGAGCACCTCACGCTGATCGACGACACCGGCCAGCAACTCACCGACGAGGAGGCCCGCCTGGCGTTCGTCTCGCTCGTGGCCGGCCACCTGGTGGGCGATCGGATCGCCTTGCCCGTCAACGTCAGCAACGTCGCCGAGCAGCTCGTGGCACCGCACGGGGTCACCATCCAGCACACCAAGACCTCGACGCACGCCCTGATGGCCGCGGCCAGCGAGCGCGGCGTCGGCTTCGCTGCCAGCGGCGACGGCGGGTTCATCCTCCCCGGGTTCCTCCCGGCGTTCGACGGCGGCGCCGCCCTGGTCAAGCTGCTCGAGCTGCTCGCCAAGGAGCAGACCACGCTGTCGGCCGTCCGCGAATCGCTGCCGCGCGTGCACATCGCCCACGAGACGGTCGTGACCCCGTGGGAGCAGAAGGGCCTGGTGATGCGGACGCTCGTCGAGCTCAGCAAGGACCGGCGGCTCGAGTTGATCGACGGCGTCAAGGTCCTCCACGACGACGGCTGGGTGCTGGCCCTGCCCGATCCGGAGGAGCCGGTGACCCACATCTGGGCCGAGGCTCCCGACAACGCCAAGGCCCGGGCGCGCGCGCAGGAGTACGGGCGGCGCATCCGCCAGACCCTTCGCTGACCGTCAGGTCGACCCTGAGGGTTGGCCGCCTCCTCGACCGGGCGACCTGGGGTAGCCTCGGCCCCATGAACGTGCCTGACGACCTGCAGTACTCGACTGATCACGAGTGGGTCCGCGTCGACGGCAATCGGGTGCGGGTCGGGATCACGGACTACGCCCAGGACGCCCTCGGCGATGTCGTGTTCGTGCAGGTGCCCGAGCAAGGCGCGTCCGTCGCCGCCGGCGCCGGCATCAGCGAGGTCGAATCGACCAAGTCCGTCTCCGACATCTACGCCCCGGTGGCCGGAACCATCGTCGAGGTCAACACCGACCTCGACGCCGCGCCGGAGCAGCTCAACGCAGATCCCTACGGCGAGGGTTGGATCTGCGTGATCGAGGTGACCGACACCGCCGCGCTCGCCGACCTGCTCGATGCCGACGGCTACCGCAAGCTGATCGAAGGCTGACCGAACGGGTCCCGGCCGGCGCCCGGGTCCCACCGAGCGAGGAGGACGCAGCGTGGGTGACGTGTTCTGCAACAACTGTGGCCACCGGAACCACGAGGGTTCCAACTTCTGCTCGTCCTGTGGCCAACCACTCGTGCGCGCTGACGATGCCACCGCCACCATCACCTTCGCCATCGACCAGGCCGCACCCGGCGACGAGGTCCGGGTCGACGTGGCCGACGTCGGTCCGGGCGGTGTCCTCGTGGTCACCCGCGGCCCCAACACGGGCTCGGAGTTCACCCTCGAGCACGTCATCACCACCGTCGGGCGCCATCCCGACAGCGACATCTTCCTCGACGACGTGACGGTCTCGCGGCGCCACGTCGAGATCGAGCGCACCACCAACGGATCAGTCGTTCGAGACGTCGGCTCGCTCAACGGCACCTACCTCAACCAGCAGCGGATCGACGGGGATGTACCGATGACCAACGGCGACGAGCTCCAGGTCGGCAAGTTCAAGCTGGTCTTCGTGACCGGTGGGGAGGGCTGACGTGGCCCCCGATTCGCACCTGTCGATCGGCGAGGTCCTGAGCCTCCTGCAGGCCGAGTTCCCCGATGTGACGATCTCGAAGATCCGGTTCCTCGAGAGCCAGGGGCTGATCGACCCCGAGCGCACGCCATCGGGCTACCGCAAGTTCTACGAGGCTGACATCGAGCGCCTGCGGTGGATCCTCACCCAGCAGCGCGAGAACTTCCTGCCGCTCAAGGTCATCAAGGATCGCCTGGCCGACGGCAGCGATCCCGAGGCCGACGCAGAGGCTGGTGCCGCGCTGGTCGCCGCCGGCGGCACGGCCCCCGCATCACCGGCAGCCTCCACGACGCCTGCATCGCCTACATCGCCTGCATCGCCAGGTTCGCCCAGCTCCCCGGGGTCGACCGCACCGGAGGCCGCCGGCCGGACGGCTGCGCAACAGCCGATCTGGATGGCCGATCTCGCCCGCGCCCAGGCCGAGGCCCCGCTCACCGCCACCTACGCCGAGGCCCGGCCGTCGATCGGCCTCGACAGCGGGCCCACCGAGGTCAGCCTGACCGCAGGGGAACTCGTCGGGGCCTCGGGCATCTCCTTCGACTCCCTGCGCGAGCTCGAGCAGTACGGGCTCATCGTCGGTCGCACGCTCGGTGACGACACCTACTACGACGGCGACGCCCTCCTCGTCGCCACCAAGGCGGCCGGGTTCATCGCCCACGGGATCGGCGCCCGCCACCTGCGGATGTTCAAGGTCGCGGCCGAGCGCGAAGCCGGCTTCCTCGAGCAGGTGGCCATGCCCCTGCTCAAGCAGCGCAACCCGCAGGCCCGCCGCCAGGCCGTGGAGCTGGTGGAGGAGCTGTCGGCCCTCGGCCACGACCTGCGGGCCGTGCTGCTGCGGGCCAAGCTGCGCCACCACCTCGACCAGGCCTAGGTCGCGCCCGTGGTCACGGCCGCGACCGACGGCCTCGACCTGCTCGCCGACGCGGCCGAGCTCCACCGCCAGGTGGCGCGCATCGCGGCGGCCATCGACGCCGAGCACCCCGAGGGCGTGACCCTCGTCGGGGTGCTCAAGGGCTCGGTCCTCTTCCTCGCCGACCTGGCCCGTCGCGTGCGCGTCCCCGTCCGCATCGAGCTCGTGGCGGTGGCCCCCTATGACGGGGCCAGGACCCGAACCCGCGTGATCAAGGACCTCGACCGATCGGTGGCGGGGGAGCGCGTGGTCTTGGTCGCCGGGATCGTCGACACCGGGCTCACTGCCGACTTCTTGCTCCGGCACCTGCGGGCCGCCGAGCCCTCGTCGCTCCAGGTCTGCGCGCTGGCCGACAAGCGGGCCCGGCGCCTCCTCCCGGTCCCCGTCGATCACATCGCCATCGACGCCCCCGATCGGTTCCTCGTGGGCTACGGGCTCGACTACGCCGGCCGATACCGGAACGTCGCCGATCTCTGGTGCGGGGACGGCGAGGCGCTGGCGGCGGACCCCGACCGGTACATCACCCGCCTGTACGGGGTCCACGCCTGAGGGTTCGGCGGTATCGTGACCGGATGGTCGAGATGGAGCTGGTCGGAGTCCGGGTCGAGATGCCCAGCAGCTCACCGATCGCGCTCCTTCGCGAGGTCGGCGGGGATCGGCGCGTCCTGCCGATCTTCATCGGGGCACCCGAAGCCACCGCCATCGCCTTTGCCATCGAGGACGTGGCGACGCCACGCCCGATGACCCACGACCTGTTCCGCGAGGTCCTCGACGACCTCGGCGTCAGCGTCGAGAAGATCACGGTCACCGAGCTGCGCGACGGGGTGTTCCACGCCGAGCTCGAGCTCAACGCCCGTGACGGCGTGCACACGATCTCGAGCCGCCCCTCGGATGCCATCGCCCTCGCGGCCCGGACGGGCTCACCGATCTTCGCCTCGGAGGCGGTCCTGACCGACGCCTCCTACCTCGAGGACGAGGTGGTGTCGACCGATGACGGGGTCGAGCCCGAAGAGGTCGTCGAGGAGTTCCGGGAGTTCCTCGACTCGGTGAACCCCGAGGACTTCGGCGCCTGACAGCTGCCTACCTGCGGTGGGAACGGGTGCGGGACCGGCCACCCCTCGCATCCACGGCGCCGGCGGACGCGAAGTGGTTGACCCCGCGCGCGGCGGCCCGTAGGGTGACAGGGCCGTAACTTCACCGGTGTGGTCCGTTCGGCCCATGCGGTGCCCACAGCCAAGGAGTCAGCCGTGACCCAGCACTACAGCGGCAAGAAGGCCGCCGAGATCGTCGGCATCAGCTACCGCCAGCTCGACTACTGGGCCCGCACCGACCTGATCCGTCCGTCGGTGGCCGACGCGGCGGGGAGCGGCAGCCGCCGGCGATATGCCTACGGGGACCTGCTGGAGCTCAAGGTCGTGAAGTCGATGCTCGACGCGGGCATCAAGCTCGAGTCCGTTCGGGCGGCGTTCTTGTACCTGCGCGAGCAGCTCGGCGAAGAGGTGGCATCGGCCCGGCTGGTGATCGGTGGCGGCAAGGCCATCCTCGTCCGGGACGACTCCGAACTGCTCGACGTGTTGAAGTCCGGCCAGTTCGTGATGACGAGCCTGCTCTCGCTCGACGGCGTCCAGCAGGAGATCGACGCGGCGATCCTCACCTTCGAGCCTGCAGCTGCGGACACAGCGGCCGCCGGCTCCGTTCCGTCGCTCGCATCGCCCCACTCGGCCATCGGCGGCTGACCTGAACGACCGCCCCGCCACTCCAGCGCCCATCGAGGTCGGGTTGCCGTACGAGCGGGTCGCGTTCGCCCACAATGCCGAGCGCCAACTGGCCCGGCTGCTCGACTTCTACCGCGTGCGCTGGGAGTACGAGCCGCACACCTTCGTGCTCGAACGGGGCCCGGACGGATCGCCGTCCTCAGCGTTCTCGCCCGACTTCTTCCTGCCCGACCACGCCCGCTACATCGAGGTCACCACCCTCAACCAGAAGCTGGTGACCAAGAAGCACCGCAAGCTGAGGCGGCTCCGCGAGCTGCACCCGCTGATCGACGTGACGTTGCTCTACCAACGCGACTACCTGGCCCTCCTCGTGCGGTACGGCTTGGAGCCGCCCGAGCAGCTGAGCCACCTGTACGCCGCGGGCCCCTCGGAGATGGCCACCGAGCCGCTCGGCCTGCTCGGCCTCGGCACACTCGACCCCGACGGGACGCGGGCCGATCCGCAGGCCGACATCGCCTGACGCACCGTCGAGGGCCGCCCCCGGGTCGCCCTAACATCGGCGCGTGACGACGCTCCGGACCTCGCCCCTCGATGCCGCCCACCGAGCCCTCGGGGCGAAGATGGTTCCCTTCGGCGGATGGGACATGCCGCTGGCCTATCCGTCGGGAACCCTCGCCGAGCACCGGGCATGCCGGTCCGCGGCGGTGGCCTTCGACGTCAGCCACCTCGGCACCGTGCGGATCACCGGGCCCGGCGCCCTCGATCGGCTCCAGTACGCGCTGACCAACGATCTCACCAAGGTCGGTCCGGGGCGCGCCCAGTACACCCACCTGCTCGATCCCGACGACGCGTCGGTCGTCGACGACATCATCGTCTGGTGGATCGACGACGAGACGTTCGACGTGATGCCCAACGCCTCGAACACCAGCGGCGTCTCGGGCGCGCTGGGGGAGGGCGCCACCGACGTGACCTCCACCCGGGCGATCATCGCCCTGCAGGGACCGGCCGCCCGCCGGATCCTCGCCACGATCTGGCCCGAGGCTGCGGCCGTTGGCCGCTTCCACGTCGGCCCGCTGAGCTGGAACGGCGTCGAGTGCACGGTCGCCGGCACGGGCTACACCGGCGAAGACGGCGTCGAGGTGGCGGTGCCCGCAGACCACGCACCGGCGCTCTGGGACGCAGTCGTCGCCGCCGGCTTCACCCCCGCCGGGCTGGGCGCCCGCGACACGCTCCGCCTCGAGGCCGGGCTCCCGCTGCACGGCCACGAGCTGGGCAAGGGCATCACTTCGCTGCAGGCCGGCCTCGGCTGGGTCGTGGCGTGGGACAAGGGCGACTTCCGCGGCCGGTCGCCACTGGAGGCCGAGCGCGAGGCCGGGCTGCCCCGCCGCCTCCGCGCCCTCACCGTCGAGGGCCGGCGCCCGCCCCGGGCCGACCAGGTCGTCCTCGTCGACGGCAAGCCCGCCGGCGTGGTCACCAGCGGCAACTTCTCGCCCACCCTCGAACAGGGCATCGCCCTCGCCTTCCTGCCCACGTCGGTGGGCCTCGGCGACGTGGTCGCCATCGACGTGCGTGGTGACGCCGTCGCGGCCACCGTCGTGAAGCCGCCCTTCGTCGCCGCCACCCCGAGCGAGCCCATCGCCTGACGCAAGCGAGCCCGAACCTCGGTCTGGCCCAGAGCCGCGAGCGGTACTCGCGTGCCGTCGAGCGCTTCTTGTGTGCGATCGTCGCCGTGGAGCCGCCGATTGCACACAAGAAGGCGCGCTCGATCTGATCTTGTGTGGGATCGTCGCCCTAGAGCCGCCGATCGCACACAAGAACCGGATCGCACACAAGAAGCGCGAGGGCTGCTGCGTGGCCTCGGGCCTCGGGCTGGCGCTGGGCAGGCCCGGACTACTCGGCGAAGTCCTCCACCGGGGGGCAGGAGCAGACGAGGTTGCGGTCGCCGTAGCCGCCGTCGATGCGGCGCACCGGCGGGAAGTAGCGATCGCCGCGGCGCACCGTGGGGGAGGGGAACGCCGCGTCCTCGCGGGTGAAGGGATGGTCCCAGTCCCCGAGGAGGCTGCTGACGGTGTGGGGCGCGTTGGCCAGCGGGTTGTCCCCGGCGGGCCACTCGCCCGAGGCGACCTTGTCGATCTCGGCGCGGATGGCGACCATGGCATCGCAGAAGCGGTCGATCTCGCCGAGGTCCTCGCTCTCGGTGGGCTCGATCATGAGCGTCCCCGGTACCGGGAAGCTCATGGTGGGGGCGTGGAACCCGTAGTCGATGAGGCGCTTGGCGACGTCGTCGACGGTCACGCCGGTGTCCTTGGTGATGCCACGCAGGTCGACGATGCACTCGTGGGCCACGAGACCGCCGCGGCCGGTGTAGAGCACGGGGAAGTGGGGCTGCAACCGTCGGGCGATGTAGTTGGCGTTGAGGATCGCCACCTCGGTCGCACGCTGCAGGCCGTCGGCGCCCATCATGCGGACGTAGGCCCACGGGATCGGCAGGATCCCGGCCGAGCCCCACGGCGCCGCCGAGATCGGGCCGCAGCCGGTCGCGGGACCGGCCTCGGGCACGAGCGGGTGGTTCGGCAGGAACGGGGCGAGGTGCGAACCCACGGCCACGGGGCCGATGCCGGGGCCGCCGCCGCCGTGGGGGATGCAGAACGTCTTGTGCAGGTTCAGGTGGCTGACGTCAGCGCCGAAGCGGCCGGGCCGGGCCAGGCCGACCATGGCGTTCAGGTTGGCCCCATCGAGGTACACCTGCCCCCCGGCGTCGTGGACCGCGGCACAGATGTCGGTGATCGCCTCCTCGAACACGCCGTGGGTGGACGGGTACGTGATCATCAGGGCGGCGATGGCGTCGGCGTGGGCGGCGATCTTGGCGCGGAGGTCGTCGAGGTCGACGTTGCCGGCGTCGTCGCACGCGACCACGACCACGCGCATCCCGGCCATCACGGCGCTGGCGGCGTTCGTCCCGTGGGCGCTGGAGGGGATGAGGCACAGGTCGCGCTGCACGTCCCCGTGGCTGCGGTGATAGCCGCGGATCGCGAGGAGCCCGGCGAGCTCGCCCTGGGATCCGGCGTTGGGCTGCAGGCTGACCCGCGCGTAGCCGGTGATCTCCACGAGCCACTGCTCGAGCTCACCGATGAGCTGGAGGTAGCCGGCCGCCTGGTCGAGTGGGGCGAAGGGGTGGATCTGGCCGAACTCGGGCCAGGTGATCGCCTCCATCTCAGCCGTGGCGTTGAGCTTCATCGTGCAGGAGCCGAGCGGGATCATGGAGCGGTCGAGCGCGAGGTCCCGGTCGGCGAGCATCCGGAGGTACCGCAGCATCGCCGTCTCGGACCGGTGGGCGTGGAACACCGGATGGGTGAGGAACGGCTCGTCACGGACCAGGGAAGCAGGGACCGCGTCGGGGGTGACGGCGTCGAGCTGGTCGAGGTCGACGTCGGCGACACCGAAGGCACCGAGCACCGCCTCGACGTGGGCGCGCACGGTGGTCTCGTCGGTGGTGATGCCCACCGTGTCGGGGTCCACCCGCCGGAGGTTGATCCCGGCCACGAGCGCGGCGGCCACGACCTCGTCGGCGCGGCCCGGGACCGCGGCGGTCACCGTGTCGAACAGGTCGCCGTGCGCCACCGACACGCCACCGGCGCGAAGGGCGGCCGCCAGGAGCGCCGCGTAGCGATGGGTCCGGCGAGCGATGGCCTGGAGCCCGTCGGGCCCGTGGTACACCGCGTACATCGAGGCGATCACGGCCAACAGCACCTGCGCGGTGCAGATGTTGGAGGTGGCCTTCTCGCGGCGGATGTGCTGCTCGCGCGTCTGGAGCGCGAGCCGGTAGGCGCGATCGCCGTCGGCATCGATCGACACGCCGACGAGGCGGCCCGGCATCGAGCGCTGCAGGCCCTCGCGCACCGCCATGTAGCCGGCGTGTGGGCCGCCGAACCCGAGGGGGACACCGAAGCGCTGGGCCACGCCGACGACGACATCGGCACCCATGGCGCCAGGGGAGCGGAGCAGGGTGAGCGCCAGGAGGTCCGCGTCGACGGCGACGATGGCGCCCGACCCCTTGGCCGCCGCGATCACCGACGTCCAGTCGACGATCCGGCCCGACGAACCGGGGTACGGGAGCAGCAACCCGAACGCGACCACGTCGGCGGGAAGCCCACCGGACAGGTCGGTGACCACGACCTCGATGCCGATCGGCTCAGCCCGGGTGCGCACGACCTCGATGGTCTGCGGGTGGCAGTCGGCGTCGACGAGGAAGACGGCGTCGTCGGCTACCCCCTTCGCGGCACGGCGAGCGAGCGTCATGGCCTCGGCGGCGGCCGTGCCCTCGTCGAGCAGGGAGGCGTTGGAGAGCGTCATCCCCGTGAGGTCGGCGATCATCGTCTGGAAGTTCAACAGCGCCTCGAGGCGCCCCTGGGAGATCTCCGGTTGGTAGGGCGTGTACGCCGTGTACCAGGCCGGGTTCTCGAGGACGTTCCGCAAGATCACGCCGGGGGTCGTGGTGCCGTGGTAGCCGAGGCCGATCATCGAGGTCACGACCTCGTTGCGGTCGGCCAGGGCCCGGAGCTCGGCGAGGGCCTCGGTCTCGCTGCGCGCCGCCGGCAGGCTCAGGCCCTCGGGGAAGCGGATCTGGGTGGGGAGGGCGGCGTCGACCAGCTCGTCGAGCGAGCCGAACCCGAGGGTGGCGAGCATCTTCGCCTGCTCGGCCGGGCCGGGCCCGATGTGGCGGAGCTCGAAGGGCGCAGCGCCTTCGAGGTCGACAAGGCGGGGGCGTTCGGTCATCTCGGGTCTCCTCGGGAGCGCGCGGCGCAAGCTGGGCCTCCCCCGCTGTCGTGGAACCTGAGAGCTTCACCCGCGAGCGGGCTTTCCCCTTCGGTGAGGCGCTCCGTTGCGCCTGCTTTCCAGCGTTGCCTCACGTGGACGGTCCGGGGGCCTGAGAGATTCCGGGGAGGAATTGCTCCTTCGGCGTGCCCCAAGGGGCACTCTCCCGTCCGCGTTCAACGGCTCGACGAGGCTACCAGCCGGGCACCAGGGCCGATCGGACCGGTGCTCCAGCGGCCGCTGACGCGGCGCTCGGGGGAGCGCGGCGCCGGGCCCTCGGTCAGTCGACGGGGTCGGTGCTGCCGTAGGCGGCCGGCTCGACCTCGGCGATCCAGTCGAAGAGCGGCTGGCCGCAGAACCACCCGGCGGCCGGTTGGCCGATCTGCGTGGCGGTCGCCCGGGCGACCTCGACGTCCATTGCCACGACGTCACCGGCGGCGCGGGCAAGGAGCTCGACCTCGCAGGTGCGCTCCATCGTGACGTACCAGAAGATGGTCTCCTCGATGGTCTGGCCGACGGTGAGCAGCCCGTGGTTGCGCAAGATCGCGGCCTTGTGGTCGCCGAGGGCGTGGGCGATCCGCTTGCCCTCCTCGGGATCGTTCACGACGCCCGTGTAGTCGTCGAACAACACGTGATCCTCGTGGAAGATGCAGCTGTCCTGCGTGATCGGCTCCAGGGTGCGACCGAGGGTGGCGTAGGCGCGACCGAACTTGGAGTGACTGTGGGCGGCGGCCACGACGTCGGGCCGCGCCTGGTGGATGGCGGAGTGGATCGCGAAGGCGGCCTGGTTGACGGGCCACGAGCCCTCGACGACGTGGCCGTCGTGGTCCACCAGGATCAGGTCGTCGACCGTGATGAGCTTGAAGCTGAGGCCGAACGGGTTCACCCAGAAGCGGTCGGCGTGCTCGGGATCTCGGGCGGTGATGTGGCCGGCGACGCCTTCGTCGAACCCGAGCCGGCCGAAGATCCGGAAGGCGAGCGCGAGGCGCTGCTTGCGCCAGAGGCGCTCGTGCTCGACGGATCGCTCGACGAGCAGTTGGCGGGGGGTTCGCTTCGAGGCCACGGTGATGTCTCCCGGGTGAGGTGCGAGGGGTCGACCCAGTCTACGGAACGCTCGGCGGTTGCTCCGAGGCGAAGTCAGGCGACGACGCGACCGCGGTACCGGGCCCAGCCGGTCCGCGTTGCGGGCCTCGGATCCCCGTAGGTTACGTCACGTGACGAAACCAGCGATGGGTGAGCGGTGCCGGTGGTGCGGGAGGAGGCTGCCCGATCAGCGGCCCACGGGGCGCCCGCGCCAGTACTGCCGCCAAGGTTGCCGCCAGCAGGCCCACATGGCCCGGCGGTTCGCCGCCGACGACGACCTGATCGTCGACCGCCAGAAGCTCGAGGAGCTCCAGGGCGTCCTGTATTGCCTGCAGGCCGCCATCGAGGACGTCGACGCCGACCTCGCCGGCACCCCGTCGGCCCGCGAGATCCGCACCGCACTGGACTGGCTCCTCGACAACGCCCGGCCCGCAGCCGCGTGCTGGATCGAACCCCGAGCCGAAGGATCGCTCTAGTCGCGCTTCACTTGTCATAACGTAGATTATCGGCGTTAGGGGTAGTTGCATTTAGGTCAAGCTTTGTCCAGACTGAGCGCTGTCGAGGCTGGGACGTAGCCTTCCTCGATGCGGGGCCGGTGCTCGTAACACCGCTCTCAGGCCTGGGGAGGGTCACTCCTCCCCGGGCCACTACCCGGAACTCCCGGCGTCGACGTGACACGAGCTCCCGGTCACGAGATCCGCCGGCGCAACTCGTGACGTGCTCGAGCCGGTCACGAAACGGACCGGTCGACGCACTCGCACTTGGGTCGCCGTCGCGTGCCGCCGCATTCGAGGCAGTTCGAGAATTCGTCGAGGTGCTCCAGCATCGACACCGTCTCCAGCGTGTCGTACAGGTGCTGGGCGTCGTGCCGTGACCTCCGGTACCACTGGGACCGCACCGCCCGCAGCGAGCCCTTCTGGGTCGACTGGGCCGACGACAACGAGAACTCTTCGAAGTCCTCGGCGCTGTAGGTCTTCCACCGGAACAACCGGTTCGGGGGCCACTCGTCGGGATCCTTCGACCGCTGCGACAACATGCCCCGGCAGTGCACAACCTCAAGGGTGCACTCGCGAAGGATCTTGTCGGCGCGCATCCACGACGGCGCTGTCCAGGCGCAATCGACGCCGTTGTGACGGAGGCTCTGCAGCATCGTGACCACCGCGGCCGGGATCTTCCCCGACTCACGAGACGAGAAGCACGACGTCACGTCATCGAGCACGAGGGTGCAATGCCGCAAGGTCGGGATCTGCCGAGGGTGCTCCAACTTCGTCCACAGCGGGTGAGGCTCCCGCTCGGCGCTCGGCAGCTCGGCGTCCCCGACCGATGCGAACAGCGTCAAGTTCGACACCACCGGACGGCCCCGCTCCAGAGCCGGCACCGCGACCTGCTCCACGGCCGCCAGCGACTTCCCGGAGCCGTTCTTGCCGACGTAGCCACGGATGCCCCTCAACGGTCGACCACCCAAGCGCACAGGGCACCGACGAGAGCGAGCGCCTGGACGATCACGAAGCCCCGCCCCGGATCATCGCGTACAGCTTCAGCGACACCGACAACACCACCGTGCCCGCCCACACCGCCAGGACCGACGCACACGCGGCCACCATCACCGTCCACGGCACCCACGCCCCCATCGGCGCCGCCTTCACCGCCACCGCCTGGACGCCGTTCCCGAACGTGCCATCGGTCAACCAAGACGGCGGGGTCCAGTGCGGGATGAGCGACAACAGACCATGAACGACGCCCTCGATCATGTCGAACAAAAACTCGGTGATCATTCCATCCCCATCCAGCCTTCGGGCTGATCGGTGAAGCCGATCGGCGGAGCTGGCGTCTTGCCGAAGAACGCACCAACAACCCGCATGAAGATCAACCGGAATGCCGCCAAGACGATCACCGCCGACGCAATGGTCCGGGTCCACGACGCGTAACCAGCCTCAGGATCGCTGCACGAACTGAACGGGTGATACGTCGACTCGGCGCCGTGCATCGAGGTCCGGAACTTCAACTCGGGGCCCGTACACGAGCCGCCCTGCGCCGTCGATAGCCCCGACGTGATGGCACCGCCCAAGCTGTCGCCCACGTCCGCCAACGAGCCAACAGCCGAGTCGTCGAACTCGGTGTGGAGCCGAGTCAGCCGGGGTGTGAAGCCCTCGGTAGGGACGAACGCCCAACGCAGCGCGCACTTGACCGGCTTGACGACCCAGTCGACCGGGTTCAGCAGGCCCCAGCCGTGCGGTAGGCAGTCGCCACGGCTGTCGGTGTCGGGTGTGTCCGCTACCGGATCATTCATCGCGTCACCGGGATCCTCGGTGACGGGGTCGCCTGTGTCGGTCGACGTGGGCGGGTCCCCAGTCGGCGTGCCCGGATGCGGGATGGCTGGGGCCGTCACCGGCTCACCAACGATGACCCCAGTGGTCTGCGCCTGGGTCGCCACCGTTTGAGCGTTCGTGCAAAACATCATGTCGACCTGAACGCCGCCCATCATGCAAACCGTGACGCCGTTCACCACTTGTGTTTGCGGGGTGCAGTGCTGACCACCGAGACACGTCGACGGAATCTTTGCGAGCAACGTGTCCGGCAAACTTGCATCGAACAACCGGTCGTAACTTCCGTCAGACCTACGAAGATCAGTGATCAGGCGCTTTATCACCCATTGCGTACCCGAAGGGCAATGAGGAATTTCGATCGGATGCTCTTTCGCATGATCGTCAGTGAACCAAACCGAGAACAACTGTGACGTGGTAGTCGTGCCGCTAGCCACATTGAAACAGGTAGCAGTGGTCTCCAAGCGCCTCGTCTCGCCGTGCACGTACAGCCGCTTATCGAGCGGCACGGTCGCATACATCGCGGCCTGTGACCCATTGACCGATCGGATCTGCAACATCGAGTTCTGGCGCAGGCCACACGTCGGGAGCCCCCGGCAGCCTTGCGGCAACAGCCCCACCGCCCGAACGATCGTGAACGTCGAGGACAGCAATTGCGTCCCCGACACGGCACCGCCAGGCCCCCAGCAACACCCGTTCAACTCGTTGGGCAACGCCAGGTAGTTGAACACCCGAGTGAGCAGGTTCGGAACCGACGACATGCTCCCGCTTGAGCTAAGGAGCCCCGACATCAACTCCCACCGATCGCCGGTCGGGCCGCCTTGCACCGTGATCTGAGCGCACATCGCACCCGGATACGCGGCCTCGGCGGCGGAGAACCCAGCGCCCGCAGACGACGAGCACGGCTTGAGATCCGACTGAATGACGTTGGTCGGCAAGGTCGTCGCCGCCTGGGTGCAGTGCCCCGAGAACCCGCACGGCCACACCCAGTGCAGCACCGCCGTGGTGCCCAGGAAGCTCCCGAGCAGCACACCGCCGATCAACAGGCACGAGCCGCCGCTGACCGCCCCGCACGCAGCGCCGTCAGCCACCGCTCCCGACGCCGCCGCACCAGTCGACACCTCGACGCCCGCCCCGAGCTCCAACCCGGCAGCGGTCGTCACCGGCACCGACACCGGGATCGGCGGGAGCACCGGAGGCTCCAACAACGGGACGATCTGCCGGGAGCTGGCACCGGCAGGGTTCGGCGGGTAGATCAGAAAAATGGCGGTGGCCATCGCCACGACCCCGAGGGTCGCGACGATGGCCACACCGACGGATCGGCGGGGGGAGGTGCCGATCCGTGCCCTCACTGCGCAGCCTTGAAGATGCGCTTGCCGAACCGGATCAGCACGGCGACCCCGAAGAGGGCCAGGCCGGCTGCCAGCGCAGCGGGGATCATCGCCACGGCCTGGTCGGACCAGTCCTGCAGCGCACCCGTCACGAGCGTGCCGGGATCACCCGACGTGGCGCCCGCGACGGTGGCGAATCCGACCACGAGGGTCGAGATGGCGGCACCGAAGGCGAGCTTCATGTTGAGCTTGTTCATATAAATCACCCCCTCCCAATGCAATAGATCGAAGAACGAAAAACCGAAGCGGCGGTCACAGGGACCGCCGAAAGAGCCGCTTGCCGAACCGGATCACGATCACGGCACCGAGCAGCGCGAACCCGGCACCCATGAACCCACTCAGGAACGGGCCAAGCTCCCAAACGAAGTTCGAGAACCAATTCGCATAGCCATTGGTAATCGAGGAATCGAGAGCGAAAAGCAAGAAATGCATCTAGTCACCAACCAATCGAGACAAGGGATCGAACGATCCCGCAGAGGACACCGGCACCGAGCCCGGCGACGAGATACGACAAGTAGTCGCCAACCGGTCGCATCAAAACGCCGCCTTCATGAACCACCGTGCTCCGACCTTGGCCAACGCCATCGGACCGAACGTCGCGAAGAACAAGCCGACCAACGACCCGGCAAGCTGGAGCGGGTCCATCAGCGCACGACCTGCGCCATGCGCTTCGACCGCAGAGCCGACACGCCCCGGCCCGGCCACGAGACGCACAGCAGCAACAGAACGAGTGAGTCGAACACCCACGCCGAGATGAGCGGAGACGCCGCCGCGTTGAGTTGCTCGACCGACCACTGCGAGTCCGGCACGGCCCCGAGAGCGATGCACGACGTCGGCAGCAAGAACCACAGCACCACCGTGACGTTGCGGGCCGACCGCCAGTACGGAAGCCGCCTCATGGAGGACCGCTCCGCAACCAGAACTCGACCAGGACGGTCACGGCCACGACGGCCACCAACTGCCCGACCACCAGCGCTGCGGTCATCGCCGCACGACCTTCACGATGCGGTGGTCGATCACGCAGACCGCCGCCAGGAGGACCACCATCGACACCACGAGGACCGACTCGTAGGTGATCCACCCCGAGGCGACCCGGCCGTACCGGATCCGCAGACCAGCAGCCACAACGGCCGACCCCACCGAGCCGAACCACAGCGCGATCGCCGTTCGCAGCAAAGCGTTGCGGATCATCGCAGGAACGCTCCCCAGGTGCCCAGCGCGGCGACGAACAGCACCAGGGCGAGCCCCGCAGCGAGGACGGTCGTGCCGGTGTCCGCCGCGGACATTTCGTCGTGCCAGGCCGTGATCGCCTGGCCCAGCTCGACCTCATCGAAGCAGAACGGCGCCACCGCTGTGGGGTCCAGCGAGTCGAGCCAGGTGGCCGTCGTGGACTCGTCGTCGGTGAGCGTGCCGTCACCCATCTTCGCCCCAAGCGACCGGCACACGGCCGGCGACACGACCGGAGGAACCGTTGCCGGAGGTGCCGTCGTGGTCGTCGTGGTCGAGGTCGCCTCCGTGCTCGTCGTCGTCGTGTCGACGGTCGTCGTGGATGATGCGGGCGGTTCCTGCGCCCAGGCTGCGGCACCAGGCGCAACGACCAGGGCCACGGCAGCCAGCACGGCGAGAAGCACCGATGATGCTGTCCACGTCACCGGCCGACCACGAGGCGCGCTGCCAACAGGACCAGGCCGACGACGACGCCCGAGACGATTCGTCGGGCGGTCCACGAGCGCACTACTTGCCCGCGGGGATGGCCGGGGCCAGCGACCGGATGGCCTTGGCGTCGTAGTTGATGTACCGGTCGCCCTTGGCGTTGGGCTTGGAGATCCGACCACCAACGGTCACCGCGACCGGGTCGCCGTCCTTCGGTGCCAGCTCGTCGAGCTGCGCGGCGAACGCGGTCGTGGTCTCGGTATCGCGGTCGATGCGGTTGAAGGTCGCATCGCGGAGGAACTGGCCGTCACGGCCGGTGTCCACCAGGACTTTGAACAGCCCCGGGACGGCAACGCCATCCCGGGACCGGACGGGCTCGACACCAGCGAAGGTGCCGACCAACAGAAGACCGCGAAGGTCGTCCATGTCATTCCTCGTTCTCGTAGCCCAGCTCGTAACCGGGGGCCCCAGGCCAGGAGGTGGCCGGAGGACTTGGCGTGAACACTCGCAAACTACAACGCAGTTGTATACGTGACATGCGTCACGCCGGACAGGAAGTCACCCAGGCAGGACCGAACTAGCCCCAGTTCGTCCGACCCCAGCCGCCCGGCTGATCCGGGCGAACCAACGCCGGCCGAGACGGCGCCTTCGGCGCCGGGCCACCGCAGCACCCGCACACCTCGCCGGTTCCACGAGATGCACGACGCGCTCGGAGTCGAGCCCGCATCCGGTCACGAGCCTTCAAGATCGCCACAGCGAGGATGACCCCCCACGGCGTTCCCAGTAACGCCAGGGCCGGTAGCCGCCAGTCCATCCCCGTCCCCACGCCTCGACCGTAGCCCTCCAAGGGCCACCGCGATCGGTAGAGCACCAGCGGCCAGTTATGCCATAGAGAACAAGCCCCGGCCTCCCCCGCCGCTGCTCACGCTCCGTAGTCGGACTCGTGACACACCTGGTCAGTCACAAGCGCCGCCATGGTGAACCGAACAGCCGGTGCGGTCCTCACCGCCTCCGGCGTCTGCGGTCCTCCCGGCCCCAGCAGCCACACACACCGACCGCACCTCGACGCCGCCAGACGAGATGCACGAAGGCACCAGCCGAGCCGTGACGCACCGTCGCGCCGCTGGTCGCCCGCTCGGATACAGCCCTTCGCTGCGCTCCGGGGCGTCAAGGGCCGGGCACATGCTCCGCTGCGCTCCCCGTGCGCCCTCAGCTCGCAAGCTCGCTGACCCTTGACCCGTTGTCAGCCGGTCACCCGTCCCCCTGTGCTCCGCCCAGGAGGACGAACCGGGGGTTCGTCCTCCGCAGACGACAAAGGGAAGGCAAGCCATCATGAGCGAGCTACTGGCAGACAAGGCAACTGAAGTAACGATTGCGATCGGCCACGACGACGACCTGCACCGCGCATTGCAGGGCCTCGGCCTCGACCACCGCGAGGACGGGACATGGACGCGGGTTGTCCCCGGCGACCAGCGGGCCACGGCCACCCGCGCCGGCTGGGACGGCGTTATCGACTGGATGATCGACGCTCACGATGAGTGCGAGTCGGTCCGACCCGGCTGGTCGCAATGGCAGATCCGGGCCGACCGGCTCATGCGTCTGCTCGGCAACGCCGATCCCGAGGGGTACGGCTGGTGAGCGCCGACCAGTGGTTCTGGGTCAACGTCACCTACCAGTCCGGTCGCGTCGAGCCGATGCGCTTCTCGACGCGAGAGCTGCTCAAGCACCTCACCGAGCCGCAGCTGGACGAGCTGGAGGCGGGCGGCGCACCCTCGACCCCGGCCGGGATCTCCTACGAGCTGGCCGCGACAGCAAACGAGCCGGCATCGAGGTCGACCACCACGGCGGCCGCCCCGACGAAGCGTCAGCCACTTCGCCTCAACCCCGGCTCGGACGTGCTCATCGAGCTGCCGGTCTTCTACGACTGCTGGCTTCTGGCCCACGGCATCGAGCCGATCGGCCGACTGCACGAACCTTTCGGGTCCCAGCCCTACCGGGTCACGTTCGCGGAGTGGTCCGCGATCGCGATTGCCGCGGCAACCGACAACCTCGACGACCTCGCCGAGCTGGTCGAGGACGGGCTCGAAACCGCAGCCGACCCACAACCGATTCCGGGGGTCTGACGTGACCGATCAACCCGAGAATGGCATCAACCCCAGGTTGACGCCGACCAGCACGAAACCCCGTTCCCGCAGGTCCAAGCGTCGCTACACCGAAACCGTCGACTACCTGACGATGGTCGCACGGATGATCCGAGCCGCCGGAACAAGGGTCGGGTCAGCCGACATGGAGGAGCTTCGAATGCTCCGCGATCTACACGACGAGGTCGACCAGGCGCTCGCCATCGCCATCCCCGAAGTGCGATCCAACGGCGGCTACTCCTGGCGCGCGATCGGAGAAGCGTTCGGGATCAGCGCGCAAGCCGCGCAGCAGCGATGGGGACAAAACCGATGAGCTGGAACGACCCCTACCCGTGCGCGAACCCCGACTGCCGCCGCGGCGAGGGCCACAAGCCGACCTTGCTTACCCCCACCTACAAGCCCGGCCCTCGGCGAACGACATGCTGCGACGCGTGCCGCCAAGCCGTCAGCCGAGCAGCACGATGGGAACAGACCCGAGCCAAGCGCGAAGCCGACGACCTACGGCGCACTGCAGGAACCATCCGCTACTCGGCCGACCACCGCGAGCCCGGCACTCGGGACCTCCTGGTGCAAGCCGCACGACTGATCGACCTCGCCGCCTACGACATCGAGCACCACCGCGATCCGTCTCGTGACGCCGGCGCCGGCGTCACAGATCAGGGCCCCAACCCGTGACACCACGGCGGCGGTCACAGGACACCGATCGACGTCTCGTGACCGGCTCGAGCACGTCACGAGTTGCGGCGGCGCCGACCACCTTCGGCCGCACCCTCGACCCATCGCCACCGGAACGAGAGCCGCTAACCGACTCACAGCGGCCGACTTGCCGACAGGTGGCCCCATGAGACCGACGACGTGGGCCTACCTGACCATCACCGTGCGTGACCGCCGATCGGGCACCATCGACCTCGCCAAGTCGCTCGCGGACCGCACCGACCAACCCGTCCACGTCTCCTGGGAGTCGACCCCGCAATCCATCATGCAAATCCAGCCCGGAGGCGCCTACAAGGCCCTCCCAGGGCTCTGGATGCCCGAGCCCGGACGCGGCGATGCCACCTCGCCTCCGAGGTGGCACAGCGACCGTCGAGGCCCCCCTAGGGGAGCGGTCTAGGTCGACCAGGGGGCCACGATCGGGCCTCCCCGGTCAGCTCGTGCACCCATTGCTGCTCCGGCGGACGGAGCCACCGGAGGAACTGGGTCAGGAAGTGGGCGGGCTGATCGACGAGCGACCACACCCGCACCACCGACACCGACCGAGCCCGCGGGTTCTGGGACCGCCGATAGGCGGAGATCCAGCGCGTCAGCTCAGCCGCATGGCCGGGCTGCATCGCCACGGTCTGCTCGGACGACTTCACGCCCCAAACCCCCCAGAACCGGCCCGGCGAGGCGAAGCCGTCCGGCAGCTCGTTCTGGTACGCCTTCGACGACGCCATGCCCGGCCCAGCGTGCTTAGCGAAGTACCAAGCGATGCGACGAGCCGACGCCCGCTTGCCAGCGCGCCGAAACACGTCACGATCGAGCGCGACCCCAGCGCGCAGGTGCCGTTCATCGCCAGAGCCGACGACCTCATACCAGGCCTGAGCGCACCAGTCCACGAACGCCTTCCAGCCGACATGCGCCGGCCGCAAGATCAGCAAGTGAAAATGCGGCGCACCGCGACGCTGGAACTCCAACTTCCACGCGCCACGAGCTGGGCCCCAACGGCGCTCGTACCGCTTCCGGAAGGCCTGCAAATGCGCCTTGCACGTCGGGCCATCGCACGGAAACGACCGAGGGTACGTCAGCGTCAGCATTTCTTCGATGCCCGCCAGGGCGTCGAAGTCGATGGTTGCGATCCGGTACAGCATCCTTGCCCTCGACCTGCCCGACCACTCCCGAATCTCGCCACGAGGACGCACCAAGTCATCGAATGACCCCTGCCGGCCCTCGTAGTCATCATCCGCCAACAAGTCGTAAAGATCGACCCGCCCTAGTCCTTCTTTACCTACATTCGGCATCTGCTTACGAGACACTTGCAGCGTCCCGACCGACGCCGACAACTCAAACCAATACTCCGCACCACGCTTAACTTTGTCGATATCGTACCGAGTTGCCGGAAACTCTAAGCCAAATGGCGATAGCGCCAACTCCGGTATTTGATACCCCGCCGTCCGTAGATTATCGGCGTTGGCCCCGTCCGGGCTGGAGGCGTGCAGGGCCCATGGTGCCGACCAGCAGGCGTTCCACTTGCCCAGGCGGTCTACGGCTCCTCGGCCAGGATCTCGACGAAGCCGTCGGTTCCGTGCACGCGGATCCGCTGACCGTCTCGGATCAGCTGGGTGGCGTGCTGCACGCCCACGACGGCCGGCAAGCCGTACTCGCGTGCGATCACTGCGCCATGGGTCATCAAGCCCCCCACCTCCGTCACCAGGCCCGTGATCGAGACGAACAGGGGCGTCCAGCTGGGGTCCGTGTAAGCCGTGACGAGGATGTCGCCGGGTTCGAGATGGGCCTCCCCCATGTCGTGGATGACGCGGGCCCGGCCCTCGATGATCCCGGCGGAGACCGCCAAGCCGACCAGCGCACCGGCGGGCACGTCATCGCGTCGGTACGCCCCGGCGACGGCCTCGCCATCCGACGTGAGGACCCGGGGCGGGGTGAGCGCGTGGTACGACCTGAACGCGTCCTTGCGTTGGTCGATGAGCCGGTCATCCACCTCGTGCGTGCGCACGACGTCCTGGAGCTCCGGGAACGTGAGGTAGAAGATGTCCTCCCGCTCACGGATCGCACCGATCTGCACCAGGCGCTCGGCCTCCTCCAGCAAGGCCTGCTTGTAGACGAAGTAGCGGCTGACCAAGCCGAACTTCGGATACTCCCGGTACCCGATGAAGGTCCTGACCCGATCGATCTTCTGCTTGACGTCCTCGGCCTTCCGCTCTCCGTCGGGCAGGGCCCGCACGCGCTCCAGCAGTTCCTCTTCCTTCGCCCACGCCTCCTGGCGGCCCTGCTCGAAGCGCTGCTCGCCGGCGCCCGCCTCGAAGTTCTTGATGTTGCCGAGGATCACCGGCACGAGCGTGCTGGGCCGTTCGCTCCAACGCGGCCTCGTGATGTCGATCTCGCCGACGCAGCGCATGCCGTACGTGTCGAGGAAGCCCCCGATGGCGTCTCGCGCCTCCCGCCCGCCCGCAAGATCGTCCATCTCGTCCAGGAAGTCGTCGTCCTCGACGTCTCCCAAGAACGCGACCACCTCCGGACGTGGGCGGATCACGTCCGCGACGTCCAGGAGCGCCAGGCCCATCTCCGACGTGACGTTGTTGGGGACCGACCGCGTGAGCATGTCAGCCGCGTTCTTCTCGCCCAGCCAGGCCTCCAGGTGCTCGTTCAGCCACCACGAGGCGTCCATCGCCGACATGTAGACCTGATGGCTTCGCGGATCGAACAGGATCCGCTTCATCTCCGGGATGTCTTCCAGGATGAAGTCGAGCAGAGCCGCTCCGGATCTCGACCGGATGTTGCGCTTCAACGCGGCGACCGAGGCCTCGTTGTGCCCGACCAGCTCGGTGACGATGTCGGGATCGGTGTCGATCGGTGCCGGCGCGCCGCCAGGCGGTGGCCCGGTGGGACCCTCGTCCGGGAGCAACGGGATGAAGTCGTCGCGCTCGAGGAGGGTCTCCAGAGCGTCCTTGATCAGCGGATCGCGGCCCAGGACCTCCAGGAGGCCGGCGCGACTCGCGGGTGAAGCCAGGCGCGCGGCGATGTCCACGAACAGTCTCCCGCCGGCCTCGTGCATCGGCGGCAGGGCCGTGAGCTGCCACAGAGAGATCCCCAAGGGCTTCATGGGGTCCGTCATCATCTGCTGGTGCCCGACGGAGACGTAGACGTGGTTCTCCCGGTCGCCGGACTCGGGGATGGGGAACAGCGTGGTGATCGGCCGGCTCTGGACGATCTGGAAGTCGTCGCCGACCAAGCACCACTCGATGTCCTGAGGGCGACCGAAGTGCGCCTCGATCCGCCGGCCCAGCTGCACGAGGTGGATCACCTGCGCCTCGGTCAGGGTCGGTCGCGTCCCGTGCTCAATCGTGGCGTCAACGACCACGTCGTGGCTCACTCGGTAGACGTCCCCGCTGACGAGCCCGGAAACCAGTGCCTCGCCCAGCCCCCACGTCGCCTCGACGGTGGCGAGCTGCCGATTCGACGTCACCGGATCCGCGGTGAACAGGACGCCGGCCACCTCGGCCGGGACCATCTGTTGCACGACGACCGCCATTCGCACGTTCCGGTCGTCAAAGCCGTTGCGCCGCCGGTACGTCACGGCCCGCTCGCTGAACAAGGACACCCAGCACCGCCGGACGTGGTGCAGGATCGCCGGAGGGCCGACGATGTTCAGGTACGAGTCGTGCTGGCCGGCGAAGGACGCACCCGGCAGGTCTTCCGCGGTCGCGCTCGAGCGCACCGCGAACGCGGCCTGCGTACCGAACCGGCTGAGTGACTCGCCAATCGCCGAGACCACGTCCCGCGGTATCGCTGCGTCCTCGATCGCCCGGCGGATCTCCGCGCTGAGCGTGCG
>JAOBWM010000054.1 GCA_025463365.1 Acidimicrobiales bacterium | reverse complement strand
ACCTCAATGACAAGGAGATCGCCGCCAAGCTGTTCGACGACGTCGGACCTCGCTACGCGGATCGCAACGGTGGCTACATCCGCATCCTCAAGCTCGGCCCCCGCCAAGGCGACAACGCGCCGATGGCAAGGATCGAACTCGTCTGACGACGGCTCGTTTGAAGAAAAGCGCTGGCCGCTTTCCTTCAAGCCGAACTGAACTACTGATCGAGCGGCTGACGCCGCGCTGATTTCGCTCCACCGGACGGCTTCGCTGCCCGGTCGAGGAATCGGCACAAGGGCCTCCGCCCGTTCCTCGCACGGCATACGTCGCAACGGGGGGCGGGCGTTCGTCTTTTTGCCTCGACCTCGCGATTGGGCGTGTGCCCAGCGGTCAGGGGATGGGTGGGGTGTTGATGGTCTTGAGCTTTTCGGGGTTGCGGATGATCCAGATCCGTTGGACTTGGCCGGCGGCGACGGCGAGGCCGACGGTGAAGGAGACCTCGCCCTGCTCCTCGACCACGAGGGTCGGCTGGCCGTTGAGGACCCGCATGGAGCGCACGGCGTCCGCAGGCATCCGGGCGGTGAGGTTGGCCAGGAACCTCGGGATGCGATCGGCGACGATCGGGTGGCGGGCCGCGTGGTGCGCTGCGCCGCCGTCGCTCACCACCAGGGCGTCCTCGCTGAGCAGCGCCACGAGCCCGTCCAGGTCGCCCAGCTGGGCCGCGGTCAAGAACGCGGCGGCGACCTGCCAGGCATCGTCGTCGGTCGGGGAGAACCGAGGACGTCCCTCGCGCACCCGACGGCGGGCCCGGCTCGCCACCTGCCGGCACGCCTCGGGCGTCTTGTCGACGATGGTGCCGATCTCGTCGAAGGGGAGGGAGAACACGTCGGCCAACAAGAACACGACCCGCTCCATCGGCCCAAGGCGCTCCAGTACGGCCAGGAACCCGATGGTGACCGACTCCGCCAGCTCGGCCCGCTCGGCGGGCCCTGGCTCGACCGTGGCCGCCTCGGGGAGCCACGGGCCGACGTAGGCCTCCCGGCTGACCTGGGCCGATTTCAGGTGATCGAGGGCAAGGCGGCTCGTCACCGTCGTGAGCCAGGCTGCGGGGCGCTCGACCGCGTCGCGGTCGGCGCGGTCCCAACGGAGCCACGCCTCCTGCACCAGGTCCTCGGCGCCGCTACGCGAGCCGGTGATGCGGTAGGCGAGGCCGAGGAGGCGAGGACGCTCGGCCTCGAACGTGGCGAGGTGGTGATCATCGGCAGGGAGGACACCGGTCATGCCACCGCCATGGTGGCCGAGCGTCGTGCCGCCTGCCTCCCGGCCGCCGCCGCGCTCGCCGCGACCGCATCGAACAGCAAGCCCTCGGGACCGACCCAGTCGCCGGCCACGAACACGCCCGGATGCCCGTCGACCTCCACCGACGGCCGTCCGGCCAACCCGCCCCCGGCTGCGGTGGGTAGGCCGCCACTCACGACCATGCGGGCCAGGAACCGCTCCCTCGCCACCAGGTCGGGCGTGATCCCCGCCTGGGCGGCGAGCCGGTCGAGACCGGACCGCTGCTGGGCGGCCGACAACTCCTCGCCCGGTGCCTGGTAGCGCATCAGGTGGACGACGGCCTGGCCGTCGGGAGCGAGCCGGGCCGGCGGGGCATGGGTGGACAGGTAGGTGGGTTCGTCGATGCCGAGGATGAAGCGACGGGCGGGCGGCTGGATCAGGCCCAGCTCGAGGCAGGCGACGGTGACGGGGGGCCCCAGCACCGACCATGCCGGGGGCCGGTCGCCCAGGACGGCGGCGGCGGCATCGGGCCCGCCGACCGCGAGGACGGCGGTGCGCGCCGTGGCGCCTCCGGGGGTCGCCAACGCCAGCAGACGGGGATGGTCGGGGTGCCGTCCGATGCCCTCGACGGGCTCCTCCCGGCGCTCGACGCCCGCATCCCAGGCCATCGACGCCAGCGCGTCGACCAACGTCTGCCAGCCGCCGTCCAGGTAGCGGACGCCGGGCGACATGCCGGCCTGGGCGTTGGCGAGGGCCGCCCCGGCGTCCAGCAGGTCCGGGGCGTTCGTGTAGGTGGCCACCCGGATCAGGGCCTCCATCATCCGGCGGGGCGCACCGGCCATCCCGATGTCGTCGAGCCACTCGGACACCGTCCGCCCGACGACGGTGGCCGGGTCGATCCGGGGGATGCGCGTGAACGCTTTGGCGAAGGCGAACTTCTCGCCGGCGGACATCAGGCTCGTGCGCAGCGCGGTGCCAGGGCCTTGCGGCATCACGTGGATCGTGCCGCCATCGACGGCACCGGCCCCGGCGAGGTTCGGCGGCCCGCCGCGGGTGAGGTCGATCCCGAGGCTGGTGAGGGTCTGGTCGGCCACGCCGCCGACGTAGAGCGCTCGCGGCCCGCGGTTGAACACGAAGCCGTCGCGCTCGTCGCAGCGCGCCCGACCGCCGAGCGGATGGGGATCGAACAACACGACCCGGCCCGCACCTGGGGTCCGAGCTGCGGTGATGGCAGCCAGCAGGCCGGCCAGCCCGGCGCCGATCACGGCGGTGTCGATCACGTCGATGTCCGTCTCGTCCATGTCGATGCTCCTGTGCTCGCCGGATCCGGTCCGGCTCGGTCGTCCCACCTGACGATCGACGGCTCGTGATCGTGACAGGTGGGGCACCGTGTTGCGATCCGGGGTCGGTCCGTTGACGTTCCCGCGGCTTGCGAGATGTCGTGGGCCCCGACCGACCAGAATCGCTCGCCATGAGCTCCCCCAGGTCCGGGCGCCTCGTCGCGCCCCTGTTGCTGATCGTGACCCTCGCCGCGTGCGGCCGCTCCGCATCGTCGCCGGAGCCGGTGCACGCCGGTGCGCCGGCTGGGTCGACCACGGCGCCGGCCCCGACTCCGACCACGACTCGGACCACGCCGGCCTCGGCCCCGACCACCACGATTGCGGGTGGTGCGGGCACGCCGGACCCGTCGCCGGTGGCCAACCTCACCCCCACCGACCTGCGCCGCGTCGTGGAGGCTCCTGGCCGGCGGTCGACCCGCTCGCTGGCTGGCCCGACCGCCGATCGGGTCACCGTGTCCGGTCGTGCGGTCTGGAGGGTCCGGATCCCGGGTCGATTCGCAGTGCGCGACGCACGCGTCGAGGTGCTCGTCGGCAGTCGGGTCGTCGGGATCGGCATGGTCGGGCCCGGCCTCACCTCGTTGGTGGCCGTGACCGAGGACGGGGCCGGCCTGGTGCCCGGGGCGCCGGTCTCGTACCGGTGGGAGGGCGCCGCCGCCGTCGCGGCCGGCTCGCTGGAGGTGGCTCGGTGAGCGCCTCTCGCTCCGCCACCCGGTCGACCGACACCGGTCGAGCCCCGGGCGGGCCCCGGCGCCTCGCGCTGGCCGCCCTCGCCACGCTGGCCCTCGTCGGCGGTGGCTGGCCCGGGTCCGCCGCCTCGGGCCGTCCCGCGGCCGCGTCCCGCCCGGCTGCCGTGGCCGACCTGCCGGCCGTCGACCCTGGAACCGCGGGCCCCGACGCCGTCGACGAGCTCACCTACGACCTCGGTGACCTCGCGTTCCAGCCCGAAGGCTTCCCCTCGAAGGTGGAGCTGAAGGGGAAGGTGTATGCGCCGGAGGTCATCGCCGGGCGTGCTCCGCTCGTCGTGCTCATGCACGGGCGCCACTCGACGTGCGGGAGCGGGCAGACCGCGGATCTCGCCTGGCCGTGCCCCGCCGCGCTGCCCGAGATCCCCAGCTACCAGGGCTACGACGCGTTGGGTCGGAACCTCGCCAGCCATGGCATGGTCGTCGTGTCCATCGGCGCCAACGGCATCAACGCCGCCGATGGCTTCCTCGAAGACGGGGGCGCCTCCGCCCGAGCCCAGCTCGTCCTCGAGACCTTGCGGCGCTGGAAGGCGTGGGACGCCAGCGCGACCGACTCGCCGTTCGCGGACCGCTTCGTCGGCCACATCGACCTCAACGACGTGGGCCTCATGGGCCACTCCCGTGGCGGCGAGGGTGTGGTTGCCGCGGCCCAACTGAACCAGCGGATCGGTTCGCCCTTCGGCATCAAGGCGGTGATGGCCTTGGCCCCGGTGGACTTCGACCGCCGCGTCCTCGGCGGCGTGCCGCTCGGCGTGCTCCTTCCCTACTGCGACGGAGACGTCTCGGACCTCCAAGGCGCCAGCTACTACGACGACTCCCGCTACGCGAGTCCCGGCGACCCGGCTCCGAAGGCCACCACGCTCCTGTACGGCGCCAACCACAACTTCTTCAACACCGTCTGGACGACCGGGCCGGGCTCGTTCGACGACACCGGGTTCGGGCCGATCGAAGGGCAGCCGTCCGATGCCGGGCCCGCCATCGACGCGTGCCAGCCCGGCGGCGTGGCCCGGCTCGCGGCTCCCGACCAGGCGCAGGCGGGCGCCGTCTTGATGGCCGGCTTCCTCCGGCGGTACCTCCAGGACGACACCGGGCTGCAGCGGTTCGTCACCGGGACGGCGCCGTTCCCCGCCTCCACCGGGTCGGCCCGATGGTCGGTCGCGTTCCACGCGCCGGATCGGCTCGATGTCGAGCGATTCGATGTGGCCGACACGATCCGCCAGAACCGGTTCGGCCAGATCGCAGAGCAGCAGGGCATGTCCTCGGGGCTCGTGTGCAACGCGGGCCAGCTCCACCAGGTCGGGTTCTCGGCACGCACCGCTCCCGCATCGTCGACCTGCGAGGATCGATTCGGGTTGTCGGGGACGAACGACACGGGAGCCCTCGACGTCGGGTGGGTGCGCCCGAGCGCGGTCGTGCGCGAGCCCCTGGACAGCGCGGGCACCGACGTGACCGGGTTCGACGGGATCCGCTTCCGGGTCGCCGTGGTCGATGACTCGCGCAATGCCACGCGGCCGAAGCAGGACGTGAGCGTGGTGGTCGAGGACGCCGACGGGAACCGGGCGGCCGCGCTCGCGGGGGCGGGCACCAACGCGTTCCGCCCGGTCGCTCCGGGGAACGTCCGCCATGCGGTGCTCAACGGTGTCCGGGTGCCGCTTTCGGCGTTCTCCGGCATCGACCTGACGCGGGTCCGGGCGGTCGAGCTGCGGTTCGACCGGACCAACGCGGGCCGCCTGGAGATCAGCGATCTCGCCTTCACCCAGGAAGGTACGGGTGCCGCGGTCGGCCCCACCGCGGGGAGTCCGGCAGACCCGACCGTCCGGCCGACGTGCCGGCGCACCCCGTCGGCGCGATGGGGCTGCGCGCTGGCCCAGCTCGCCTGGGGTCGCGACCCGACCAACAGCGAGCTCGCCTGGCTCGCGGCCGGGTACCACTCGGCCGCCACGCGCCGATCCACCATCGCTCGCGTCGTGGCGACTCGCACGATGGCCCGGCTCCACGAGCTCCGCTTCGCCGAGCGGTACCTGCAGGCCGAAGTGCCCGGGGGCGATGCCGGCGGCTACCTGTCGTCGGCCGGTCGCACGTGGTGGGACGTGGGTGTGGTCGAGCTCACGTCCGGCCTCGCGTTCGGGAGCCCACGGGTGTCGAGCATCGAGGGGATCGTGGTGTCCGCCTACCAGACGTTCACCGGGCGATCACCCGACCCGGCCGGGCTCGCGTACTGGAGGCCGCGGGTGGAGGCGAAGGGGCCCTCGGCGCTCGCTTCGTCGCTCGCCAAGACCGCGGCCTACCGGGGCCGGGTGGCCGACGAGCGCTACCTCCAGATCCTGGGACGGGCGGCCGATCCGGCCGGCCGGGCGTACTGGGTGGCCAAGCTGGCCGCCCGGGGCGGCGAGCAGGCAATGGTGCGCTCGCTCCTCGACACCGAGTCGTTCCGGGTGGCGGCCTCGAGCTGATCGCGGGCGCGAGCCGTCTCGCGGCCGACCGGTATGGTCGGCGTCCGTGACCCTGTTCGACGTCGAGGAGCACCCGGCCGCGCCACGGGGGCCCAGTCGGCGCATCTGCCTCGTCGTCGCCTACGACGGCTCGCCGTTCCACGGGTTCGCGATCAACCCCGGCGTCCGGACGGTCGCGGGCACGCTGGCTGCCGCGCTCGGCACCGTGCTCGGCCACGAGGTCGAGCTCACCTGCGCGGGGCGGACCGACAAGGGCGTCCACGCGCAGGCCCAGGTGGTCACGTTCGACACCACGACCGCGGACGTCGACCTCGCCGCGCTGGCCCGGTCGGCCAACAAGATGTGCGGCCCGACGATCGCCGTCACCGATGCCGCGGACGTCCCCGACGACTTCGACGCGCGCTTCTCGGCCACGGCTCGGCGCTACCGGTATCGCGTGCTCAACCGGATCGCCCCGGACCCGTTCCTCGCGGGCGTGGCCTGGCACGTCGGCGAGCCGCTCGCGCTGCCCAACATGGTGCTGGCCTGCGACGCGCTGATCGGCGAGCACGACTTCGCGGCGTTCTGCCGGCGCCCGAAGCGCCGCGATGGCGAGGAGGCCAGCCTCGTGCGACGGGTGACGGAGGCGTCCTGGTACGACGACGGCGGTGGGCAGCTGCGCTTCGAGATCGAGGCCTCGTCGTTCTGCCACCAGATGGTCCGCTCGGTCGTCGGGACGCTGGTGGAGGTCGGGCGCGGGCGCAAGCATGCCGGCGAGGTGCTGGGCATCGTTCGGTCCGGCGACCGCCAGCGGGCCGGCGACCTAGCCCCGCCCCACGGGCTCGCGCTGTGGACCGTCCGCTACCCCGGTTGGTCTTCCGGCGAGGGCTGACCCGGCCGCGCGGCGTTGACGCCACCGGAGCGACCGCCCCATACTCGACCGATCCCATCAAGTAGGTGGGAACCCCCGCCGGGTCGAGTGTGCGAGAGCGCCCCGATGTCGATCGTCTTCCACTGGTTCCTGCCCACGAACGGCGACGGTCGCCGCCTGGTGGAACCGGCGACCGCGGTCCCGGGCACGGCGGGCGGCCAGCGCCCAGCGACGCTCTCCTACCTCACCCAGATCAGCCTGGCGGCCGAGGACCACGGCTTCGAAGGTGCGCTCACGCCCGCCGGTCCGTGGTGCGACGACGCATGGGTGACCACAGCCGCGCTGGCCATGCGCACCGAGCGGTTGAAGTTCCTGGTGGCGTTCCGCCCCGGCGTGACCTCGCCCACGCTCGCGGCGCAGATGGCGGCCACCTACCAGTTCCACACCGGTGGCCGGCTGCTGCTGAACGTGGTCACCGGGGGCGACTCCAACGAGCAGCACGCCTTCGGTGACTGGCTGGGCAAGGAGGAGCGCTACGAGCGGTGCGGCGAGTTCCTCGAGATCGTGCGCGGCCTGTGGGCCGGCGAGGTCGTGGACCTGGAGGGCAAGCACCTCCACGTCGAGCGGGCCGCGCTCGGCCGCCAGCCCGACCCCATCCCGCCGGTCTACTTCGCCGGGTCGTCCGATGCCGCCCTCTCCGTGGCCGCCCGCCACGCCGACATCTACCTCACGTGGGGCGAACCGCCCGCCCAGGTGGCCGAGAAGATCGATCGGGTCCGGGACCTGGCCGCCGAGCAGGGCCGCACCCTGCGGTTCGGCATCCGCCTCCACGTCGTCAGCCGCGACGACGCCGCCGACGCCTGGACGGCAGCCGACCGGCTGCTCGACGGCATCAGCGACGAGGAGATCGCCAAGGTCCACGCCCGCATGTCGACCACCGAGTCCGAGGGCCAGCGCCGCATGCTCGCCCTCCACGGCGGCACGCGCGACGCGCTGGAGGTCTCGCCCAACCTGTGGGCCGGGGTCGGCCTCGCCCGAGGCGGCGCCGGCACGGCCCTCGTCGGGAGCCACACCGAGGTGGCCGACCGCATCGAGGAGTACGCCGCCATCGGCATCGACGAGTTCATCTTGTCGGGCTACCCGCACCTCGAGGAGCTCCACTGGTTCGGCGAGGGCGTGCTGCCGGTGCTCGAGAGCCGTGGCAGCTGGAAGCGTCCGGTGCCGGTGGCCGCGGGCATGCAGACCGGCTCGATCGCCGACGGCGGCGTGTCCTTCGGGGTCGTGCCCGGCGAGCGCACCGCACCCCGTTGAGCGGTCAGAGCTGCTCGACGGGATAGCCCTCCGACCGCAGCGCGTCCATGACCTCGAGGCGATGGGCGGGGTCGCGGGTCTCGAGCGTGAGCGACACCTCCACCTCGTCGACGCTGACGCGCACGCCCTCGCGGTGGTGGGCCACGTCGAGGATGTTCAGGCCGGCTCCGGCGACCATGCTCACGATGGCCTCCAGGGCGCCGGGCCGATCCTTCACGACGGCTCGGAGCCGCAGGTAGCGGCCCGCCGCGGTGAGCCCGTGCTCGATGAGGCGCCCGAGCACGAGCGGGTCGACGTTGCCGCCCGACAAGATCGCCACCGCCGGGTCGTTGCCGGCCACCTTGCCCGCCATGAGCGCGGCCAGCCCCACGGCCCCTGCCGGCTCCACCACCTGCTTCGACCGCTCGATGAGCAGGAGGAGGGCGCGGCCGATCTCGTCGTCGGTGACGGAGATGACGTCGTCGACCAACGCCTGGGCGTGGGCGAGGGTGAGCGCGGAGGGAGACTTGATGGCGATGCCATCGGCGATGGTGCGGACCTCGGCGACCTGCGTCGGGGCGAACGCATCGAGCGATGCCCGCATCGACGCCGCACCGGCCGCCTCCACCCCGATCACCCGCACGTCGGGACGCCGGGCCCGCAGCGCGGCGGCGACGCCGGCGAGCAGGCCGCCACCGCCGACCGGTACGAGCACGACCCCAGCCTCGGGCGCTTCCTCGGCGAGCTCGAGCCCGAGCGTGCCCTGGCCGGCGATCACCGCCGGGTGGTCGAACGGCGGCACGAACACGCCGCCGTGCTCGGCCGCCCACGACCGGGCCTCGGTGATGCAGTCGTCGACGAGCACGTGGCCGAGGCGGATCTCCGCGCCGTAGGCCTTGGTTGCCTGCACCTTGGGCAGCGGCGCGGCGGCGGGCATGAAGATCACCGAGCGCTTGCCGAGGAGCGACGCGGCGAGGGCGACCCCTTGGGCGTGGTTGCCCGCCGAGGCTGCCACCACGAGGTCGTCGCTCGGTCCGAGGTGGGAGATCAGGTGGTAGGCGCCGCGGATCTTGAACGAGCCGGTGCGCTGGCGGTGCTCCGGTTTGACCAGCACCTGCCGCCCGCATCGGTCCGACAGCGCACCCGACGGCTCGACCGGCGTGGGCCGCAGCACGCCCCGCAGCCCGGCACGGGCGTGCTCGATCTCTGAGATGTCCACGAGCGTCGGTTCGGCGGTCACCTCGGTCGACCTTAGGGTGGTCCGGGCGGGTCCGCCGCCCGACCTCGTTGGCGTGCTATTTGCCCCGGTCGTGACCCGGGCCGTAACGTGGACCTCCGGCCCGGAGCCTGGTGAACACGCCTGCACGGAGCGCCACGAAGTACGACCAAGGATCACCCGCGTGCCCACCTACAGCCCCAAAGCTTCCGAGATCGAGAAGGCCTGGCACATCGTCGACGCCGAGGGCCTCGTGCTGGGGCGTCTCGCGACCGAGGTGGCACGCATCCTCCGAGGCAAGCACAAGCCCACCTACGCCCCGCACATCGACACGGGCGACCATGTGGTGATCATCAACTGCGACAAGGTGATCCTCACCTCGGACAAGGCCGAGAAGAAGAAGGTGTTCCGCCACTCCGGGTACCCGGGCGGCATCAGGGAGCAGACCTTCGCCGATCTCATGGAGCGCAAGCCTGCGGAGGCGGTCCGCCGCTCCATCCGCGGCATGCTGCCCCACACCCGCCTCGGTGCGGCCCAGCTCAAGAAGCTGAAGGTCTACGCCGGTCCCAACCATCCCCATGCCGCTCAGCAGCCTCAGGTGCTCGAGCTGGCCGACGCCCGCCGCCGCGCGTAGGAGTTCAGACGTGTCCAAGCCCCTCGTGCAGTCCACCGGTCGTCGCAAGGAAGCTGTCGCCCGTGCGCGGCTGCGTCCCAGCGCCGAGGACGTCACCGCCACGATCACGATCAACGGTCGTGACGTGCAGGACTTCTTCCCGAACCCCACGCACCGGATGATCCTCACCGAGCCCTTGCGCCTGACGCAGCTCGAAGAGGCCTACGACATCGACGTCACGATGCACGGTGGCGGCATCACCGGCCAGGCCGGCGCCCTGCGCCTGGCCATCGCCCGGGCCCTCATCGACCTCGACCCCGAGCTGCGCGGCGCCCTCAAGAAGGCCGGGTTCCTCACGCGAGACGATCGCAAGAAGGAATCCAAGAAGTACGGCCTCAAGAAGGCCCGCAAGGCTCCGCAGTACTCCAAGCGCTAGTCCTGCCGGACGCCCGCTCGGGTCGTCCGATCTGCTCGTCGAACCGCCGACGGTCCTCCGGGACCGTCGGCGGTCTCGCTTCTGGGTGGACCGGGCGGGCCACCTACTACCGTCCGGCCGGTGCGCCTGGGATCTGAGGGGATGGTTCGATGAGCCTCAAGTTCGGGACCGACGGGGTCCGCGGGGTGGCGAACTCCGAGCTGACGCCGGAGCTGGCGTTGGCGCTCGGCCGCGCCGCGGCCCGGGTGCTGGGCGGGTCGACCTGGCTGGTCGGCCGCGACACCCGGCAGTCGGGGCCCATGCTCACCGCCGCGCTGGCCGCCGGGCTCGCGTCGGAAGGGGTGGCGGTGACGGACCTCGGTGTGCTGCCCACGCCCGGCGTCGCGCACCTCGCTGCCGCGGACGACGTGCCCGCGGCCATGATCTCGGCGTCGCACAACCCGTTCGCCGACAACGGCATCAAGCTGTTCGCCGCCGGCGGCCGCAAGCTCACCGACGAGGTGGAGGCGGCGATCGAGGCCGAGCTGCTCCGCGCCGGCGTCCACGTCGACGGCGCCGATCGGCGCACCGGTGCGGGAGTGGGCGCGATCGGGTCCGATCCGGGTGCCGTGCGCCGGTACCTCGACCACCTCGTCGCCGCACCGCTCGATGGCCGCCGCTTCGACGGGCTGCGCGTCGTGCTCGACGAGGCGAACGGTGCGGCGGCGGGCCTGGCGTCGGAAGTGTTCACGGCCCTTGGCGCGCTGGTGGTCTCGATGCACGACCGGCCCGACGGGACCAACATCAACGAGGCGTGCGGCTCCACCTACCCCGAGGACCTGCGGGCCGCGGTGGTGGCCCACGGTGCGCACCTGGGCCTGGCGTTCGACGGTGATGCCGATCGGGTGCTGGCCGTGGACGCGGCCGGCGAGCTGGTGGACGGAGACCAGATCATCGCCATCTGCGCGATCGACCTCCACGAGCGGGGCCTCCTCACCCATGACACGGTCGTCGTCACGGTCATGAGCAACCTCGGCTTCCGCCACGGGATGGCGGCCCACGGCATCGAGGTCGTCGAGACCGCGGTGGGCGACCGGTACGTCCTCGAAGCACTCGACCAGGGCGGCCACGTGCTCGGAGGCGAGCAGTCAGGCCACGTGATCTTCCGGCGCTTGGCGTCGACCGGCGACGGCATCCTCACCGGGCTCACGATCCTCGACGTCCTGGGGCGCTCCGGCCGGTCGCTCGCGGAGCTGGCCGCCGCGGCCATGACCCGCCTGCCGCAGGTCTTGGTGAACGTGCGCACCTCCCACCGAGACCCGGAGCTCCTCGAGAAGCTGGGCCCCGAGCTGGCCGCGGCCGAGGCCGGCCTGGGAGAGCGGGGTCGGGTGCTGCTGCGCCCCAGCGGCACCGAACCGGTCGTGCGGGTGATGGTCGAGGCGCCGAGCGAGGCGGAAGCGGCGGCCGTGGCGGGGCTGCTGGCCGACGCCGTCCACGCCCTCGCCGGGTAGCGCCGCAATCGGGCCGTCGGGGCCGAGCCGGTACGCTGTGTCGTCTCGGCCTCATCCCGGCCAGCCCTGATCGCGTCCCTGGAGGCCCACGATGTGCGGCATCATCGCCGTCATTCGTCGGCGCAGCGAACGGCCCGTGCCGTCGTCGTCGAGCTTGCTGTCACCCCTCGAAGGGGCGGCCGCCCAACTGACGGCGGCCGACGCGGCCGAGCTCGGAGCCGTGATCGATGCGTTGGCCGTCCGGGTCGAGGCCGTCGACCGGCTCTTGAAGGGGACGCCGGGCATCACGGCGCTCCTGGCCGACCGCTCGCTACCCGCCGTCATCGACGGCCTGGTGGGCGAGCTGGTGGCGGCGCTGGCGGCTCGTGAGGTCGGCCTCGACGACGATCCGGTGGTGGCGGCCCACCTCGAAGCGGTCAACGCTGCGGTCGTCCGCCTGAAGGACGCCATGTGGGCCATCCAGCGCGATCGGCTCCGCACGGCGCGGGCCGTGGTCGATCTCGCGGGCACCGATGCCGGTGATGCGGCCATCGCCGCCTTCGCCTCGGTGCAGGCGGCGCTGTCGGCGATCGATCGCCTCGAGGTGCGCGGCCGCGACTCCGCTGGGCTCAACATCCTCGTCCACGGCGTCGGCCTCGACCTCCACGATCCCGCCGTCGCCGCGCTGCTGGCCGACCGCTCCGCCGATCCGCTGTTCGTGGCGGGCGCCGTCCGGGTCACTGCCGAGGGCCACCTGAGCTTCTCCTACAAGGCGGCCGCCGAGATCGGGGAGCTGGGCGACAACACCAAGGTCTTGCGCGAAGCCATCCGGGATGACGCGCTGCTGCACCGGGCCCTGTCGGACCCCACCGCCGAGGCCACGATCTTGGGCCACACCCGGTGGGCATCGATCGGCATCATCTCCGAGCCCAACGCCCACCCGATGAACTCCGACGAGGTCGACCGGAGCGACGGCCCGTACGTCACCGCGGCGCTGAACGGCGACGTCGACAACTTCGCCGACCTCAAGGTGTCCGACGAGCTGCGGATCGCGGCCGAGATCACGAGCGACGCCAAGGTGATCCCCACGCTCGTCTCGCGTCGCCTCGCGGCCGGTGACGACACGCTGGAGGCGTTCCGCCAGACGGTCCGGCGCTTCGACGGGTCGGTGGCCATCGGGGCCAACATCGCCGCCGCCCCCGATCGGCTGCAGCTCGCGCTCCGCGGCAGCGGCCAGGCGCTGTACGTCGGCCTCGACGAGGACCTGTACGTGGTCGCGTCGGAGCCCTACGGCGTGGTCGAAGACGCCACCGCCTACCTCCGCCTCGACGGCGAGACCCCGGCTGACGCCTCCGATCCCTCCGGGTCGCGGGGGCAGGTCGTCGAGCTCGACGGCGCCCGGGCCGGGACGGTCGAGGGCATCTCCCGCCGTTCCTACGACGGCACGCCGCTGCCGGTCTCGGCCTCGGAGCTGGTCACGCCTGAGGTCACCACCCGCGACATCGACCGCGGTGCGTACCAGCACTTCCTGCTGAAGGAGATCGAGGAGGCACCGGGGTCCTTCCGCAAGACGCTCCGCGGCAAGATCCTGCCCGTCGACGGCCAGCTCACCGCGGCGCTCGGCCGCGAGACCCTCCCCGATGATGTCCGGGAGCGCCTGCGGTCCGGCGCGATCGAGCGCGTGCTCGTGATCGGTCAGGGCACGGCCGCCGTGGCCGGCCAGAGCCTGGCGCGCGTGCTCGCCGGACAGCTGGCCCCCACGTCGGTGCGCGTCGAAGCGCTGCCGGCCACCGAGCTCTCGGGCTTCTCGCTGCGCTCGGACATGTCCGACACGCTGATCGTGGCGATCAGCCAGTCGGGCACCACCACCGACACGAACCGCACGGTCGACCTGGCGCGCGGCCGCGGGGCCCACGTCATCGCCATCGTGAACCGGCGGGGGAGCGACCTCACCGACAAGGCCGATGGCGTCCTGTACACGTCCGACGGTCGCGACGTGGAGATGAGCGTCGCCTCCACCAAGGCCTTCTACGCCCAGATCGCCGCCGGGTTCCTGCTCGCCTTCGCGATCGCTCAAGAGGTGCCGGGCACCGAGGACGGGGCCGCCCATCGCAGCGAGCTCCTTGCCGGCCTGCGCGAGCTGCCGACGGCGATGGAGGCCACGCTGGCCCGTCGGGCCGTCATCGCCGAGGCCGCCCAGGAGCTGGCTCCGTCGCGGCGCTACTGGGCCATCGTCGGCTCCGGCGCCAACCGGGTTGCCGCCGAGGAGATCCGGATCAAGCTCTCCGAGCTCTGCTACAAGTCGATCTCCTCCGACGCCATCGAGGACAAGAAGCACATCGATCTGTCGTGCGAGCCGCTCATCCTCGTGTGCGCCGCCGGCCTGTCGGGTTCGAACGCCGACGACGTGGCGAAGGAGGTCGCGATCTACCGGGCTCACAAGGCCACGCCCATCGTCGTGGCCACCGAGGACGAGGACCGCTTCAGCGGAGCGCTGCGGGTCCTGACGGTGCCCTCCGTCGAGCCCGAGCTGGCGTTCGTCCTCACCACGGTCGTCGGCCACCTGTTCGGCTATGAGGCGGCCATGGCCATCGATGCCCAGGCCCGCCTGCTGCGCGAAGGGCGCGCCGCGATCGAGGCGGCGGTCTCGAGCCCCGCTGTGGCCGACCTCGACCAGATGCTCGCCGACCTCCGCCCGCACCTCGAGCCGGTGTCGGCGCGCTTCAACGACGGGCTGCGCACGGGTGCCTACAACGGGCACCTCGAAGCCGGCACGGCGGTCCGGTTGGCGTCGATGTTCCGCTACGCGGTCGGCATCGCGCCGCTGGACGCGTACCAGACCGAACATGGTCGGGTCGGCACGCCCGGCGTCGTGGTCGAGGACCTCACCGCGGCCTTGACGAGTGCGATCGAGGAGCTGACCCGCCCGGTCGACGCCATCAAGCACCAGGCCAAGACGGTCACCGTGGGGATCTCCCGGTCCGACGAGGGCTTGCTCGACGTCCCACTCGTGGGCGAGGCGCTGGCTGCCGGTGCCGCCCGGGACCGCCTCAGCTACAAGGCACTACGCACGCTCGCAGGCCTCGACGCCGCCATCGAGGAGGTCGTGGGCTACACCCGCTACCGCATCGACGGCGAGGTCGACGGGGCCGAGGCCACCATCGTGGTGCTCGACCGTGGCGGCATCGCCCGGGACCTGCCGCTGCGCACCGAGCGCAACCCGCAGCTGCGCGGCACCAAGCATCGGGTGGCGCACGAACGCGAGGTCACGGTGGCGGTCGGCCGCAGCGACGGCCGCAGCCTCGTGCTCGTGCCCGAGGTCAAGGGCAACCAGTGCACCGGCATCACGCTCCTGCACTGCCGGTTCCGCGAGGAGATGCCGGCGGGCCGCATGCGTTCGGTGCTCGAGGCGTACCGCGGCCGCTACGCCGCGCTGAAGGACGCGGTCACCGAGACCGAACCCACCTTCCGCGACGACCTGCTCGGGGAGCAGCCGCCGATCGAGCTCCTGACCACGCCCGTGAACGTGCTCGCGGATCGCTGGCGTTCGACGAGCGACGATGTCTCATGATCGTGATCGCCCTGGTGTTCGCGGCCGCGTTGGTGATGATCGGCATCGCCTTCGTGAACAACCGGCGCGCGTGATCGGGATCGGGGTCGACCTCGTGGAGGTCGACCGGATGCGGACCGTCCTGGCCCGCACGCCCACGATGGTCGAGAAGCTGTTCACGCCGGGCGAGCGGGCCTACGCCAGCTCCGCCAAGGACCCGACCGAGCGGTTCGCGGCTCGCTTCGCCGCCAAGGAGGCCGTGCTCAAGGCCCTCGGCCTGGGTCTCGGCGCCGCCGACTGGCACGACATCGAGGTCGTGAAGGCGCAGTCGGGTGCGCCGTCGCTGCGCATCACCGGCCGCGCCGCCGCGGCATCCGACGCCGCCGGCGTGACCCGTTGGTTCCTCACCTTGACCCACACCGAATCCATGGCCGAGGCCATCGCCGTCGCCTTCTGACGCCCAGGGCTCGTCGCTAGATCGTGACGGATGCAGGGAAGCCGAGGCCGGTCGCGAGGCTGCGGAGCTGTCGCCACCCGGCGTAGGGATCGTCCACGCCCGCCGGCGACGCCACGGGAACCGCGGCGGGGAGCGAAGAGTCGCACGCCGCCGGGGCGACCGGAGGTACCGTCCAGCGCGGGGCATCGAGGTTGGCGGGGGCGCGGAGGTCGAGCACCTCGGCCAGGTTCCGGGCCCCCTCGTCCCGGACGGTCAACGGCGCGAGGCCGAAGCGCCATTCGATCATCTTCAGGATCGAGGTGTGGTCGTACACCTCGTGCCCGACCGTCCCGCGGCGGGCGTACGGGGAGATCAGCAGGCACGGGACGCGAAAGCCACGGAGCCCGGTGCCGAGGTCGGGCCGGGGATCGGGGGCGGTGGCCGGCGCCACGTGGTCGAAGAAGCCGCCCCACTCGTCGTAGTTGACGACCAGGGCAGTCCGGTCCCAGCCCGGCCCAGCGGTGACGGCCTCGTACACCTGGTTGAGGAACCACTGGCCGGCGCGGATGTCGGCGTGGGGATGGTCGTCGGCCGACGAGCCGCTGCCCTCGTCGAGGAACTTCGGGTCGACGAAGGAGACCGCCGGTAGGCCGCCGCTCGCGCAGTCCGCGAGGAACGCATCGAACGGACGGCTGATGGGCACGTACCTCTGGCCCCACAGCGCGGTGAACGGCGCGTCGACGAAGTAGTACCTGCCAGTGATCCTCTTGGCTGCCAGGCGGTCCCAGATCGTCGGGAGGGAGGACGTGGTGCTGGAGTTGTGGAGGCGATCGGTGGCGGCCGCGTGCTGGTAGAAGCGGTTCGGATAGGTCTCGGCCATGGTCGCCGAGAAGTACCGGTCGAACGTGCACCAGGCCCGGGCGGCGCGCCCGGTGAACGGGAGGTCGGCCTCGGTGTAGTAGCCGATGGCGAACTCGTCGTTCTCGCCAGACCGCAAGAAGCCGTCGCATCGACCGCGCGCGAGCTGGATGCGACCTCCCTCGTAGCTGTGGTCGGGATCGGGGTGGTCGCAGCCCTGGAAGTCCGTGAGGTGGTGCGTCGACCGCCTTCGCCCATCGCGGTCGACGTAGGACAGCCCGGCCTGGCGGCCATCAGCCCCCGGGAGCCATCCGAGGTAGTGGTCGAAGGACCGGTTCTCCATCATCAGCACCACGATGTGGTCGATGCCGGACGTGGCGGGGTCGGTCGGGGTCCGCACGGTTGCGGTCGTTGCGGAAGCGGCGTCCGCCTCGAAGGTGGAGGCGATCGCGCCGGCTCCGACCGTGGCGAGCGCGCCGGCGAGGAACTGGCGTCGGGTGGGAGACATGTCAGGACTTCGTGAAGACGTCGCGACCGAAGCTGTGCACGCCGGCGTCGGCCGCGTAGCCGAGGTGATCGAGGCCGAACAGGTCCTCGATGGTGCGCAGCAGGCCGTAGTGGTTGTAGGGCGTCGTGCTGGTGGTCCCCGGTGCCACCCAGCGCGAGAGCACCACTGCTCCCACCCGCCCCCCGCCCAGCCCGGTGATGCCGGGCAACGGCGAGTTCGGCCCCGGCCCCTCCCCGCAGCAGGCACCTGCATCCGACTGCGGCCCGTCGGACTCGTCGAAGGTGATGACGAGCACGCCGTCACGCTTGTACGCCGGTGAGCCGAGGATGCGGGGCACCCAGGTGCGGAGGAAGGCGTCCGCCGATGCCAACCCGCCGGGGCGACCGTCGGCGCAGGGCGAGTCATGCGCATCGCTGCACAGGTCGGGGGTGATGTAGGTGAGGTTCGGGGTCGTGTCGACCGCCCCGAGGTCCGTGGTCAACTGTTCGAGGGGAACGACCCGCTGCGCGCACCGTGGCGAGTCGATGATGGTGCGGAAGTAGACGAAGGGGTTGTGGCGCGCCGCGTACTGGTCGTCCGCCCGGGCCGTCTGGGTGTCGTCGGTCGCGCCGACGGCTGGGTGCCGGCACGGCGTCCCCATGTCCTCCATGTAGCCCTTCCAGCTGAGCTGTCGGGCGTCGAGTTGGTCGGCAACGGTGGTCACGGTGGCGGGGTAGACGCAGCCTTGGCCGACGGCTTGGCCCGATGCGACCGTGCCGGCACCCACGAAGGGCGTGAACACCTGGCAGTCCGCCTGGGTCTGCGGGTTGGGTCCCTGGCCGCTGACCTGGGCCAGGTAGTTCGGCAGGCTGTTGTGGGCCGTGCCCCAGTACTGCGTGAGGAGGGCTCCCTTCGAGCGGAGGGTGGACGCGAGGTAGGGCGCCGCCGAACCGGGGCCGAACGTCTCGTCGAACCCCTTGTTCTCCAGGTTGATGACGAAGACGTGCCGCGCCGGTGGGCGGGCGGCGACTGCCTGGCCGGCTCCGGCGGTGCTGGAGGCGATGGCCGCGGCACCGACGATGGTCGCGACGGTGGCTCGGACGATGTGCTTCACGGGCGATCTCCGGTCGAGCGGAAACGGACGGGGAGTTGGTTCGCCGCCGTGGCGTCCGGCCCCTCCCGGCGAACGGGATGATCACCCTCGGTTCATCGGCCGCTCATCGCCCGGTCGCCGTCAGGTCAGGAGGCGGGCGAGGATCGCTTCCCAGTGCGTGAGGGCGAGCAGGTGGCCCTCGTGGGGGATCACGGTCAGCTCGGCGGCGGGGAGGTGGTCGGCCCACCAGGCGCCGAACGACGGCGGGGCGGTGCTGTCCTGCTCGCCGTACCAGAGGTCGACCGGCGTGGTGATGCGGGACCAATCCACGTCGGGCTCCTCGACCTGCAGCTCGAGGTCCCGGGTGAGGCCCGCGAGCCCTCCGGCCACCGCGTCCACGACGCCGGCGGCCAGCACGTCGAGCGCGCCAGGGACGGACTCGAGCACGGCCCGACGGGCCGGGTCGGCGTGTTCCAGGACGTGCTCGCGCGCGAGGGCGTCGTCGCACGGGTACGGCGCCAGCATCGGGGCCGCCATCTCGGCCAGGCCGGCGGGACCGAGCTCGGCCCCCAACTCGGCGACCATCCGGCGCCCGCCGTCGGCACCATCGAGGATCCCCGGCTCGGCGTACGCCGCGAACGGCACCAGCCCGGCCACGACCGCGCTGTGGGCGGTGCGGCCCGGGTGGCGGGCACCGAGGGCGAGGGCGAACGGGGCGCCGGCCGACCACGCGAGCGGTCGCCAGCGGCGCACCCCGAGGTGGTCGGCGAGGGCCACGGCATCGTCGGCGAACGAGCCGACGGTCCCGGCGGGGTCGAACGTCGACAACCCGGACCCGGGGCGGTCCACCGCGATCAGCCGGATGCCGAGGCGCTGGGCGATGGCGTCGTCGGGGTGTCGGGCCCGACGGGAGTCGGGCGAACCGTGGACGTACAGGACCTCGACGCCCTGGGGGTCGCCCACGTCGTCGAACCCCAACGTCCGCCCGTCGCCCAACGCCAGCACGTGCCCCAGACCCACACCCATGGCTCCGGACCCTACCGACGCCCCGTGCGTCGCCGGCCGAACGGGAATGGGCGCTGGTCGGCCGGGCAGGTTGGGCGGCCATGGATGCGATCGTCACGCCCGAGGAGATGGGGGCGATCGACGCAGCAGCCCCGGAACCGGTGGAGGTCCTGGTCGCTCGGGCCGGTGCCGCGGTGGCCCGCGAGGCGGTGCGGATGCTGGGTGGTGCCTACGGCAAGCGAGTCGTGGTGGTGGCGGGCAAGGGCAACAACGGGGCCGATGGTCGCGAAGCGGCTCGCCGCCTCGAAGGGCGCGGCGTCCGGTGCACGGTGATCGATGCCGAACACCCACCCGCCACGGTGCCGCCGTGCGACCTCGTCGTCGACGCGGCCTACGGCACCGGGTTCCGTGGCGACTACCGGCCACCGGCCCTGCCGAGCGGCGACGTACCCGTGCTCGCCGTCGACATCCCCTCCGGGGTCTCGGGACTCACCGGAGAGGTCGGTGGGGAGCCGTGGCGGGCGGCGCGGACGATCACCTTCGCGGCGTGGAAGCCGGGCCTCCTCGTCGGCCGGGGCGCGGAGCTCGCCGGTGACGTCGTGGTGGCCGACATCGGGCTCGACGTCTCGTCGGCCCAGGCGCAGCTGATCGATGCCGCGGCGGTGGCCGCCTGGATCCCTGCTCGACCACGCGAGACGCACAAGTGGAAGGCCGCGGTGTGGGTGGTGGCCGGCTCGCCGGGCATGGGGGGCTCGGCCCACCTCGCCACCCGTGCCGCCCAGCGCGGGGGAGCGGGGTACGTGCGCCTGTCGACGCCGGGCGCGGCAGAGGATCCCATGGCGCCGACCGAGGCCGTGTTCACCGAGCTCCACGCCGACGGGTGGGCGACCGAGGTGCTCGACGATGCCGAGCGGTTCCGGGCCATCGCCGTCGGACCCGGCCTGGGGCGGGGCACCGGCGTCGACCAGCAGGTGCGTCGCCTCATCGCCGGATCCACCACGCCGGTCGTGGTGGACGGCGACGGGTTGCGGGCCCTCGGCCTCGATGCCGGCCCCGTGGTGGCCGACCGGTCGAACCAGGCCGGCCCGGTCGTGCTCACCCCGCACGACGGGGAGTTCGAGGCCCTCGCCGGCCACGCTCCCGGCCCGGATCGCTTCGCCGCCGTGCGCGAGCTGGCGGTGGCCACCGGCGCGATCGTGCTGCTCAAGGGATCGACCACCCTCGTCGCGTCACCCGATGGCCACGTGCTGGCGTCGACGTCGGGTGACGCCCGGCTCGCCACGGCCGGGGCCGGCGATGTCCTCACCGGGCTGGTCGCGGCGTTGATGGCCGAGGGCCTCACGGGGTCCCGGGCGGCGGCCGCCGCCGCACACCTGCACGGTCGGGCCGGGGCCCTAGCCTGGCGCCGCGGCCTGGTGGCGGGCGACCTCGTCGACCACCTCCCCGCCGCGTTCGCCGAACTTCCCGGAGGCTAGATGTCGCGCCAATCGCCCGTGTCTGACGTGATGACCACCGACGTCCTCACGTTCGCTCCCGAGGACAAGGTCGCTGACGCCATGCGGACGATGGTGGACGCCGGCATCGACGGCGCCCCGGTGGTCGACCGCCGCGGGGCCGTGGTCGGGATGCTCTCGACCGGCGACCTGATCGTGCCCGAGAGCAAGTTGCACTTCCCGCTCGTGATCGAACTGCTCGGCGCCACGCTCGAGCTGCCCGGCTCGAAGCGGCACTTCGACGACGACCTCCGCCGCACCCTCGGGAGCACCGTGGCCGACCTCATGCAGGCCGATCCCGTGACCATCGAGGCCGACGACACGATCGAGGCCGCGGCCACGCTCCTCCACGAGCACCAGGTGTCGCGCATGCCGGTCGTGGGTCCGAGTGGCCTCGTGGGGCTGGTGTCCCGGGTCGACATCCTCCGGGCCGTCCTCGCCGAGGTCGAAGCCGAGGCCGCAGCCTTGGGTGCTTCGGCGGGTGCAGCCGGCGACAGCCCCGGCGCCGAGTGACCGATCGGCCGGTCTGGGCCGAGATCGACCTCGACGCGGTGGCGCACAACGTCGCCGCCCTCGCCGCCCTGGCGGCGCCGGCCGAACTGTGCGCGGTGGTGAAGGCCGACGGGTACGGCCACGGAGCCGTGGCGGTCGCCGGCGCCGCGATGCGCGGCGGGGCGGCGTGCCTCGCCGTCGCGCTGGCATCGGAGGGCGCCGAGCTGCGAGCCGCCGGCATCGACGCGCCGGTCCTCGTGCTCTCGCAGGCATCCACGGCCGAGGTGGACGACCTGGTCGCCGCCCGGTTGGAGGCCACCGCCTACACCGAACGCGGCATCATGGACCTGGCCGGTGCGGCCAGCGCGGCGCGGACTGCGGCCGATCCCGTCCCGGTCCACCTCAAGGTCGACACCGGCATGCACCGGGTCGGGGCGCAGCCGTCCGAGGCGGTCGACCTCGCCCGGTGCATCGCCGAGGCCGAGGGTCTGCGGCTGGCCTCGGTGTTCACGCACTGCGCCGTCGCCGACGAGCCGGGCAACGATTTCACCGCGACGCAGCTCGACCGCTTTGCGGCCGTGTTGGAGGAGCTCGACAGGGCTGGGATCGCCGTGCCGTTCCGTCATGCGGCGAACACGGCGGCGGCCATCGACCACCCGGCGGCGCGGCTCGACCTCGTGCGATGCGGGATCGGCATCTACGGACTGGACCCCAGCCCGGCCTTGGCCGGTCGCGTGGACCTGCGCCCCGCGTTGTCCCTGCACGCCGCGGTCTCCCACGTGAAGCGCGTCGCGGCCGGCGAGGGGATCTCCTACGGCCAGCGCTCCCGGGTGGAACGGCCGACCACGATCGCGACCGTGCCACTGGGCTACGCCGACGGCCTGCCGCGGCGCCTCGGTGCCGCCGGAGGTCGCGTCCTCATCCGGGATCGGTCCTACCCCATCGCCGGCACGGTGACGATGGACCAGATCACCGTCGACTGCGGGGACGACCCCGTCGCAGTGGGTGACCCCGTGGTCCTTCTGGGCACCCAGGGTCCGGTGCGCATCGATGCGCAGGAGTGGGCGGACCGGACCGAGACCATCACCTATGAGATCGTGTGCGGCATCAGCGCGCGGGTTCCCCGCCGGTACCTGGAGGCAGTTCGATGAAGACCCGCAACCTGGTCGTGCTCGGCGCGACGGCCGCTGGCATCGGCGCCGCCGCGGTCGGCGCCTACGCCGCGACCCACCCTCGCGATGCCAAGGGCCCGGCCTCGCCGGATCCGGGCCGCCGGCGGGCACGGCACGACGATTCGATCTACGACCTGCCCGACGACGTGGTCGCCCGTGACCTGCCCACGCCGGACGGGGGCACGGTCCACCTGATCGAGAGGGGGAGCGGACGTCCGCTCGTCCTGCTCCACGGGATCACCCTGCGCAGCGACGTCTGGGCGCCCCAGTTCCACCAGCTCGCCGACCGCTTCCGCGTGATCGCCGTCGACCTGCGCGGCCATGGGGCGTCGACGGCCGGGACCGACGGGTTCGGGATCGGCCGCCTCGCCGCCGACCTGGCCACGGTCCTCGTAGGGCTCGACCTCCACGACGCCATCGTGGTGGGCCACTCGATGGGCGGCATGACGGCGATGCAGTTCTGCGGCGACTTCCCGGACGTGCTCGACGAGCGGGTGGCCGGCCTCGTCTTCCTCGCCACGCGCGCCCACCAGGTCCTCCCGCCCTACGTCGATCGCGCCGCCCGTTCTCTGATCGGCCGGGGTCAGGGGATGGTCGACGGGGGCCGGGCCCTCCCGTCGCGGGCCACCGTCAACACCCGCATGGCCCGCCTGGCGTTCGGGGATCGCCCGTCGAAGCGAGCCGTCGAGATCGTGGCCGCGATGGGCGCGTCCATGGCCCCCGAGTCACTCGTGCCGTCGCTCGCGGGGCTGCTCGAGCACGATGCCCGCGAGGCCTTGCGGGCCACCCGGACGCCGTCGCTCGTCGTCGTCGGCACGAGGGATCTCCTGACCCCGGTGCCTGCCGGTCGCCACCTGGCGCGCCAGCTCCCCGACGCCGAGTTCGTGGTGCTCCCGCGGGCGGGTCACCAGCTGATGCAGGAGCGACCGGTCGAGGTGGCGGAGCTGCTCGACGCGTTCGCGGCCCGACTCTCCGGTGCGGAGCCGTCGGTCGCGGCCGCGGTGGATGACGACCCGCGGCCGGTCGACGCCGACGCGGTCGAGGCGCCGACCTGACCCGGTCGCGGCCCCAGCACGTACCCTGACCCCGTGCTGACCGATGTCGAGGGGATCCGCGTCGGTCACTGGACCCACCTCGCCGACCGCACGGGCTGCACCGTCGTGCTGTTCCCGGCAGGGACCACCGCATCGGCCGAGATCCGCGGCGGCGCCCCGGCGACCCGCGAGCTCGACCTGCTCGTGCCCGAGCGGCTCGTGGACCGGGTGGACGCGGTGCTCCTGACGGGCGGATCGGCGTTCGGCCTCGCCGCCGCCGACGGTGTGGTCACCTGGCTCGCCGATGCGGGGATCGGCTACCCCACTCCCGCCGGACCGGTCCCGATCGTCCCCACCTTGGCGCTCTACGACCTGTCGGTGGGCAGCGCCACCACCCGCCCTGGACCCAAGCAGGGGCGGGCGGCGTGCGCGGCGGCGGAGGCAGGCCGCATCCCGCTGGGGCTCGCCGGGGCGGGGACCGGCTGCACGGTCGGGAAGTGGCGTGGCCCCGACGCGGCACGCCCGGGAGGACTCGGATCGGCGACGTGTCGCGCCGGTGACCTCGTGGTGTCGGCACTGGTCGCCGTCAACGCCTCAGGTGACGTGCTCCCCGTGGGTGCGATGCCCGCCGGGATGGTCTTGCCGTCCGAGGGCGGCGCCGAACCGGTGCAGCCCTTCGGCAACACGACGATCGGCGTCATCGCCACCAACGGTCGCTTCGACAAGGCCGGCTGCCTGTTGCTCGCTCAGTCCGGCCACGACGGCATGGCACGGGCGATCTTCCCGTCCCACACGCGATCCGACGGCGACGCGCTCGTCGCCGCGGCCACCGGGGCGGTCGACGCCTCGATCGACCAGGCACGCGTCCTGGCCATCGCGGCGGTCGAAGCTGCCATCCGGACCGTGGCCCCACCCGCTGGCTGAGCTCGATCAGACCGGGGATCGGCGCCCCGGCGAGGCGGCCGGGTGGCCGAGGACCGGGCCGGGGGCGATGGCGAGGCGGGAGCCGGGACCGAGGCCCCACCCGTCGAAGGACGAGGCGGCTGCCTCGACGACGAGGCGGGAGTTGGGCCGAGGGCGGGTGACCCGGCCCGGTGGCAGGCGGCGGACGGTGACCACCCGCCATCGCCGATCGCGAACGCCACGTCGATCGGCTCGACCATGGCGAACGTGTGCACCGACGACGTGGGCCAGAGCACCAGCGCACCCACGATCACGTCGCGACCGAGCAGCCCGCGCCCGCGCGCGACCGCGCCCGACGCGACCTCCACGGGCGCCACCGGCCGGCCGTCGACGACCAGCGATGCGCCCGGGAGGATGCGCCGCAGCGACCGGCGGGTCGGCGCACCGGGGAACGCATCGAGCTCCTCCGCCGCGGAGGTTCGTGACCGCACAAGTGGATTACTACCATCGACCTCCGTGGCCACCCCCTGCACCTCGCTGGCCGAGGCATCGTGAGCTGGAAGGCGTGGCGCCTGACGACCACGAGCGCGGCCGAGACCGGCGAGCTGGCCGCCTCGCTCGCCGGCCTGGCCCAGCCCGGCGACCTGGTCGTGCTCGGCGGTGAGATGGGGGCCGGGAAGACGGCGTTCGCCAAGGGCTTCGCGCGGGGCCTCGGCATCACCGAGGCCGTCACCAGCCCGACCTTCACGATCATCCGGGAGTACGCCGGAGGGCGCCTGGCCCTGCACCACCTCGACGTGTACCGGCTCGACCACCTGCGAGAGGTCGTGGACCTCGGTCTCGGCGAGATGCTCGACGAGGACGCGGTGATGCTCGTCGAGTGGGGCGATGCCGTGCTGCCGGCGCTGCCGGACCAGTACCTCGACGTGCGGATCGCCTTCGGTCCCGGCGACGACGACCGCATGTTCGAGATGAGCGGTCGGGGCGGTGCCTGGTCGAGCCGGTCGCGCCTGCTCGGCGAGGCCGTCGATCCCTGGGTGGCCGGCGAAGGACCGCTGTCGTGCTGATCCTCGGACTGGAGAGCGCGACCGCGCAGGTCGGCTGTGCGATCGGTGGCCACGAAGGCGTCCTCGCGTCGTCGCACTCGGCGCGCGGGAAGCGCCATGCCGAGAACCTCACGCCGGCGATCGAGTTCGTGTGCCGCCAGGCCCGCGTCGAGCTGTCGGAGATCTCGTGCGTGGCCGTCGACCACGGGCCGGGCCTCTTCACCGGCCTCCGCGTCGGTGTCGCCTCGGGGAAGGCCATCGCCCAAGCCCTGCGCGTGCCGATGATCGCCGTGTCGAGCCTCGACCTGCTCGCGTTCCCCCTCCGGTTCACCGACCGTCGCATCGCCGCGGTGATCGACGCCCGCCGGGGCGAGGTCTTCTGGGCCTTCTACCGGCAGGTGCCGGGAGGTGTGCAGCGGGTGAGCGAGCCGACCGTCGGCAGCCCCGACGACCTCGCGGCCGAGCTCCTGGCCCAGCCCGGCGACACGCTGCTGTGCGGTGACGGCGCCATCCGCTACGCCGAGCAGTTCGCCGATCGCCCCGGCATCGAGCTCGCCGGCGGCGACCACGCCTATCCGTCGGCTCGGGCCCTCGTGCAGTTGGCCCACGCCAAGGCCCTGCGCGAGGACTGGGTGCGACCCCACGAGATCGAGCTGCTCTACCTCCGCAAGCCCGACGCCGAGATCAACTGGTCGATGCGGGAGGGCGCGTGAACCGCGTCGACGGGTTGGCCCCTGTCGGCCTCGCCGTCACCGTCTCGCCGATGCGTCGCCGCCACCTGCGCGCCGTCCTCGCCATCGAGACGAAGGTGTACCCGAAGCCGTGGTCGTCCCGGTTGTTCGAGGACGAGTTGGCGCGGTCGGGGCGGGTCTACGTCGTCGCCCGCGTGGGGCCGTCGGTCGTCGGGTACGCCGGCGTGCTCATGATCGCCGACGACGGGCACATCGCCACGGTGGCCGTCGACCCCGCCTGGCAGCGCCACGGCATCGCCACCCGATTGCTCGACGCGGTGATCCGTGGTGCCATTCGAGCCGGCGCCAACCAGCTCACCCTCGAGGTCCGCATGTCGAACGCCGGGGCCCAGGAGCTGTACCGCCGCTTCGGGTTCGCTCCGGGCGGCGCGCGGAAGGCCTACTACGCGGACAACGGCGAGGACGCGCTGGTGATGTGGGCCCACGACATCACCGAGCCCGCGTACGACGCCCGCATGCAGGAGCTGGTCTCCGCCGTGCCGGGGACCACGGCGCACCAGGGCTTCGACGCCGCCGGGCCCGCCGATGTGCACCGCGTCGGCTCGGACCCCAGGATGGACGGCTCATGACCGAGCCGACCGGGACGACCGAGCCCGTCACCACCGGCTTCGCGATCGGGCCCGACACCGCCATCCTCGGCATCGAGACGTCCTGCGACGAGACGGCCGCGTCGGTCGTGCTCGGCGGCCACCTCGTGCGCTCGTCGGTCGTGTCGAGCCAGGTCGACATCCATGCCCGGTTCGGCGGGGTCGTGCCCGAGATCGCCAGCCGCGCCCATGTCGACCTCCTCACCCCGGTCATCGCCGAGGCACTCGTCGAGGCGGGCGTCGACGGCGCAGACCTCCAGGCCGTCGCCGCCACCTGCGGTCCGGGCCTGGTCGGATCCCTGCTCGTCGGCGTGAGCACGGCCAAGGCGCTGGCGCTCGTCTGGGGGATCCCGTTCATCGGGGTCAACCACCTCGAAGCCCACCTGTACGCCGCGCTCGTCGAGGATCCCACGCTCGAGCTGCCGGTCGTCGTGCTGCTCGTGTCGGGCGGTCACACGATGCTGATCGAGATGGCCGGCCACGGCCAGTATCGGCTCCTCGGGACCACCATCGACGACGCCGCGGGCGAGGCCTTCGACAAGGTCGGGCGCTACCTCGGCCTCGGGTACCCGGGCGGTCCGGCGATCGACCGCATCGCGATGGAGGGCGACCCCCACGCCATCGCGTTCCCCCGGGCGATGATGGCCGACGGCCTCGACTTCTCGTTCTCCGGCCTGAAGACGTCGGTGGTGAACCACGTGCGCAAGCACCCAGAGGCGCAGACGGCCGACGTCGCCGCGAGCTTCCAGGAGGCCGTGGTCGACGTGCTCGTCACCAAGGCTCGGCGCGCCGCCCGCCAGATCGGGGCCAAGGGCCTCGTGCTCGGTGGCGGCGTGGCCGCGAACTCGCTCCTGCGGGAACGGTTCCTCTCGGCGTGCGTCGAGGACGGCATCCACGGGTTCCTCCCGAGCCGCGCCATGTGCACCGACAACGCCGCGATGGTGGCCGCCGCGGCCTGGTGGCGCCTCGGATCCGACGGCCCCAGCCCCCTCGACCTCGGCGCCGACCCCAACCTCAAGCTCCCCCTCCTCGCCGACTGATCGACGGGCGGGTGGACGTCGAGATCGTCGGCCACCAGCCGTCGTCTTCGGTCGCGGGGCTGGGCTCGGTCGTCCGGGAACTGGATCGTCGCCGCGGTCGTCGGAGACCGGTGGACGGACCGCGACGGGGGAGACAGATGGTGACAGGGCACAGGATCGGTGAGCTCGGTGCGGCACTTGCGTGCACCCTGGCCTTGGCGGGAGGCGTGATGGCGGTGAGACCAGCTGCTGCGGCGCCCGCCGTTGCCGGGCCGACCCTCACGGCCGAGCCGCCCACCGGGGTGCCGGGCGATGTCGTGACCCTCACCCTCACGGGCTGCGCCGACGGCGAGGCTGGGTTCATCGGCTACCAGTTCCAGGACACCGACACGATCGAGACGATCGTGCTGACGACGTCCGAGCCCGAGCCCGGCGTCTTCACCGCACCCCTGACCCTCGGGGGGAAGGACGTCCACGCGTTCGGCGCGTGCGGATCACCGCAGGCCCCGACCGCCGGCACCTCGCTCCTCATCGACGTGGAGGTGCACCGGGTCGAGCTCCAAGGCGACGGCTTCCCGATCGGCTCGTTCGTCCCGGTGCTCGCCTGGGCCTTGGGCACCGACTGCCCGGTCGGTGGCGATGCCGAGGTGACCTTCGTGGTCGACGGAGGAGCGAAGACGGTGGTGAACGCCACGCCCGACGCCAACGGGAGCTGGCAGGCGAAGGCGCCGGCCAACGAGAAGGGCGAGGGCGTCACGGTCACGGCCACCTGCGGCGGGATCGACTACGGCCAGGCCTTGTGGAACGGCGGCGCGGGCCCGACCATGACCACGGTCCCGCACCCGACCGATCCCGCGCCGACCCCGTCGGCCGCGCCGCCTTCGGCCCCACCCGCCGAACCGATCCCTGGCGGAGCCACCTTCACGGGGTGAATTAGCAGTCTCGGGTCGCGACTGCTTGCGAGTCGGGGGGCGGCGCCGTAGGGTTAGCACTCGCCATAGAGGAGTGCTAACGCTGCCGCGAGCAGCGTGAGGCACGGATTACCCCACGCCATGGAGGCGCTCAATGTCCCTGAAGCCGCTCGAAGATCGCATCGTGGTGAAGCCCGGTGA
>JAOBWM010000052.1 GCA_025463365.1 Acidimicrobiales bacterium | reverse complement strand
AGGAGCACTTCGGCGAGCACGCCTACGACGACGAGGGCAACTACATCGGCGGCGACTCCTCCGAGGCCCAGGAGGCCTGGGCGGAGTACTACGCCGAGCACCCCGAGGCCATGGAGGCCGGCGTGGACGTTCCCGCCGACGGTGAGGCTCCCCCCACCGACGCCCCGCCCACCGACGAGCCGGCTGACGCCATCGCCGATGCCATCGCCGAGGCCGAGGGCGAGCCCGAAGCTGCGGCTGAGGTGCCCGAGGCTGCCGCCGAGCCGGCTGAGGCACCCGAGCCGACCGAGGCCCCCGTGGCGGAGGACGCTCCCGAGGGCGCGGCCGAGCCCGAGGCCTGATCCCGGGGCCTGATCCCGGGGCCTGATCCCGGGCTTGATCCTCGTGTCCTGACCGGTGCCCCGCCCTTGCGGCGGGGCACCGGCGCGTCACCGATGGGGTCGATCGCAGGCGGTGGGGAAGGAGCGCGATCCAGAAATCGGACGGAAAGCCTTTCACCAGGTGTCGCGCCGGCCGAAAGGACAACCGTCGCCAGCGCCCCACTCGGGGTGCTCTCTCCAACGCAAGGGGCCCACGGTGAGCCAACGCCGGACTCTCATCCTCGTAGCAGCCATCGCCATCGGTGGTCTCGCCTCGTTCCTCGTGTGGAACTACGTCAACGGCATCCAGGACCAGGCGTACAGCGGCGCCGAGCGTGTCCCCGTGTACCTGATCAAGCAGCAGGTGAGCCGGGGCATGACGGGCACCGAGGCGCAGGCCTACATCGTCAAGGAAGACATCCCCCGCAAGTTCAAGCCGAGCAACGCCATCGCCAACCTCGAGGACATCTCGGGCAAGGTGGCGCTCAGCAACCTGGTCCCGAACCAGGTCGTGGTCTCCGACATGTTCGTCGAGCCCTCGGACCCCCAGGCCCAGCAGTCCTTCGCCGAGCGGCTCAGCAAGATCCGCGGCGAGGACATGACGGCGATCACCATCTCGGTCGATCAGGTGAAGGGCGTCGCCGGACTCATCCAGCCCGGCGACTACGTGAACATGATGGTCGGCGGGACGAGTGGCTCGGCAGCCGGCCAGACGAACACTGATCCGGCTGCGAAGTCGGCCGGCTTCGTTCCCGCCGACCTGCTGTACCAGAAGGTGCTGGTGTTGGCCAAGGGCCAGTCGGCGGTGCCCCAGCCCGGCGACGCAGCCAGCAACGCCGCCGGCGCCGGAGCCACCGCGACGAGCGATTCAGGGCTCTACACGCTGATCGTCCCGGTCACCGCGGCCCGCTGGATCGCTGCTGGCAGTGACGGAGTCATCCTCACGCTCGTGGCGCCGGACTACACGCCGACGGCACCCGAGACGCTGAACCCCAAGAACGGGTTGCCGGGCATGGATCCCAACCAGATCACCCCATATGGGAAAAACGGCGCCGAAGCTTCCAACTGATTCGGGCCGACGAGTCAACTCCTCCCATCCCGACGTACGGACCGGACCAGACACATGAGCGAGTACCTTTGGGCCGACGATCCGCCGGCAAGCGAGCCGGGCCACCCGGTGAGGGCCATGTCGAGCTTCCCCACATCTGAACCCAGCGTGCCGATCGTGGTCGTCGAAGCCGATGCATCGGCCCGGAGCCGACTCACCATGCAGCTCGGTGAGCGAGCCGTTCCGGTCGACACCCTGGACGGCATCGAAGGCCGCTACGCCGGGACCCCACTGCTGTTGGTGCTCGGCCCGTCGTGCTCGACGATCCCCGGGAACACCGGCGCCGAGGGCCTGCTCTCCCGCCGGCCCGACGTCGGTGCCATCCTCATCGCCGACAACCTCTCCACCGAGGTCTTCCAGCAAGCGATGCGCAGCGGCTTCCGCGACGTGCTCGGCGCGCCAGTCGACACCGGTCAGCTCAACGAGGCCGTCCGCCGCGTGGCTCAGAGCCTCGCAGTGCCGAGCCAGGGCGTCACCCCCGGGTACGCCGCACCGGTCATCGAGGAAGAACACGGCAAGCGCGGCCAGGTCATCACGGTCTTCTCGACCAAGGGCGGCGCCGGCAAGTCCGTGCTGGCGGCCAACCTCGGCGTCCTCCTGGCCCAGCGGGCCTCGGGCACCGTGGCCCTGGTCGATGCCGATCTGCAGTTCGGCGACATCGCCGTCATGCTGAAGCTCGCCCCGCAGCACACGATCGTCGACGCCGTCGGTTCCTTCGATCGCCTCGATGTCGGGTTCCTCGAGAGCCTCCTCGCCACCCACGGGCCCTCCGGCCTGAAGGTGCTGCCCGCCCCGCTGGAGCCGGCCTTCGCCGACCAGATCGGCGCCGAGCAGATGCACAAGATCATCGAGCTGCTCCGCTCGTTCTGCGACTTCGTCGTGGTCGACACGCCGGCGTACTTCAACGACGTGGTGCTCGGTCTCATCGAAGACAGCGACGATGTGCTGCTCGTTGCGGGCATGGACATCCCGAACATCAAGAACGTGAAGATCGGCCTGCAGACCCTGCGGTTGCTCAACACGCCGATGTCGAAGATCCACCTGATCTTGAACCGGGCCAACTCCAAGGTGAAGCTCGAGGTGAGTGAGGTCGAGCGGACGCTGCAGGTGAAGGCCGATGCGCTGATCCCGTCGGACGTCGTCGTCCCGCAGTCCGTCAACAAGGGCACGCCCGTGGTGATCGACGCGCCGCGCAGTTCGATCGCCAAGAGCCTCGAGCTCCTAGCAGATCGCTTCGCGCCGCCCGTCGCGACCAAGAAGAAGCGTCGCTAGCCGTTTCACCCTCGCTCGTTCGCTGCGCTCACTCCGCTCCGGCGAGCTTGTCGAGCGGCTGACGCCGCGCCGTTCTCGCTCGGACGCACCGCTTCGCCGCACGTCCTCGGTCGTCGGGGGGAGCCGCAAGCTCTGCCCCCCGACACCCCCCGAGCTTGCTTCGGTCGGGACCCTCCTCGCCCTCGCGGGTCGCGCGTCGTCGAGGTCGGCAAGCTCTCCCCCCGAGCTTGCTTCGCTCGAACCCCTCCTCGCACTCGCGGGCGAGCGTCGTCGGGGAGTAGGGAACAAGGGTGCGAATCCCTTGTCGGACGGCTCAAGGGTCGGTGCGCAGGGCCGATAGGGGGATGTGTCCCTCTACAAGCGCCTCCATGAGCAGCAGGGCAACGGGTCGGCTCCGGTGGCGGGTCGCCGGGATCCGGTCCTCGATGACCTGCGGCAGAAGATCCACCACCACCTGATCGACGAGCTCGGTCCGATCCTCTACGACAAGCGCCTGTCGGAGGACGACCTCCGCCGGCGCGTCCAGGAGCAGCTGCAGAACGCGCTGGCCCAGGAGCGTGCACCGTTGTCGGCCGCCGACAAGGCACAGCTCATCCAAGACGTCAGCGACGACATCTTGGGCTACGGCCCGATCGACCGCCTGCTGAAGGACGAGGACATCACCGAGGTCATGGTCAACGGACCGAACTCGGTGTACGTGGAGCGCTCCGGCAAGGTCGAGAAGACCACATGCAGCTTCGTGGACGACACCCACCTCCGGCGCATCATCGACAAGATCGTGGGCCAGGTCGGCCGGCGCATCGACGAGGCCCAGCCCCTGTGCGACGCCCGCCTCCCCGACGGGTCCCGCGTCAACGCGGTGATCCACCCGCTCGCCATCGGCGGCCCGTTCCTCACCATCCGGAAGTTCTCCAAGGACCCGTACCAGATCGACGACCTGATCCGGTTCGGCACCATGAACGCCGCCTCGGCCCGGTTCCTCCAGGCCATGGTGGTCGGCAAGCTCAACATCTTGGTGTCCGGCGGTACCGGTACCGGCAAGACCACCACGCTCAACGTGCTCTCGTCGTTCATCCCCGGCGACGAGCGCATCGTGACCGTGGAAGATGCCAAGGAGCTCCAGCTCCACCAGGATCACGTGCTCGCGCTGGAAGCCCGCCCGCCGAACATCGAGGGCAAGGGCCAGATCACCATCCGCGATCTCGTCAAGAACACCCTCCGCATGCGCCCCGACCGCATCGTGGTCGGCGAGTGCCGCGCCGGCGAGGCCCTCGACATGCTCCAGGCCATGAACACCGGCCACGACGGGTCGCTCACCACGATCCACGCCAACACCCCTCGAGACACGCTCTCCCGTCTGGAGACGCTGGTCCTCATGGCTGGCTTCGACCTCCCGGTCCGCGCCATCCGCGAGCAGGTGGCCTCGGCCATCGACTGCATCGTGCAGCTCACCCGCCTCCGCGACGGCACGCGCCGCATCACCCACATCACCGAGATCCAGGGCATGGAAGG
>JAOBWM010000028.1 GCA_025463365.1 Acidimicrobiales bacterium | reverse complement strand
GGTCCGCGCTCGGCGCCGACGACGTGGATGGTGGCGGGAACGTGGCCGGCTGCGACGAGGGCGCCAGCGCCCGAGAGCCCCGGGAGGAGGTGCCCGGCGGTGCCCCCCCCGGCCACCAGGGCCCAGGTGCGATCGGCCATCAGGGGCGGGCCAGGCGACCGGGCTGGGCCGGGTGCAGGGCGATGTTCAACAAGATGCCGGTGGCGGCGAGCGTGGTGAGCAGCGACGAGCCCCCGAACGAGACGAAGGGAAGGGGAACGCCCGTGATGGGCATGATGCCGATCACCGCGCCGATGTTCATGATGGCCTGCACCGTGAACCACGTGGTGATGCCCACGGCGACGAGCATCGAGAAGCGGTCCCTCGCCCGCAGTGCGATCCAGGCGCCGAGCACGCCGAGGCCACCGAAGAGCAACACGACCGTGAGGGCACCGACGAGCCCGAACTCCTCGCCGATGATGGCGAAGATGAAGTCGGTGTGGGCGTAGGGCAAGAACCCCCACTTGGCGGTGGACCGGCCCAGTCCGCGACCGAGGACACCGCCGTTGGCCAGGCCCACCATGCTCTGGATGTTCTGGAGGCCCGTGTTGGAGGGATCGCCCCACGGGTTGAGGAACCGCAGGAACCGGGTGCGACGAAACGGCGTCGAGGCCACCGAACCGATCGCCGCGAGGGCACCGGCCAAGGTGACCAGGCCCAAGGGCGCGATCGGCGTTCCGGCCGCCCACAGCATGGCCAGCACCATGGCCGCGATGATGATCGTGGTGCCGAGGTTGGGCTGCAGCATCACCAGGCCCGCCACCACGGCCAGGACGATCACGACCGGCCGCAGGACCTGGCGCCAGTCGTCGATGTCAGGGGCCCGGCGGTCGAGGAGGTCGGCGACGAACATCATCAGCCCGAACTTGGCGAACTCCGACGGCTGGAGCTGGATCGGGCCCACGCTGATCCACCGGGTGGCGCCGTTGGCGGAACGACCGATGCCGGGCAGGAGCACGGCGACGAGCATCCCGATCGATGCCAAGAGCCCGACCCGCACGAACTTCCGCCAGAAGTCGAGGGACACGAGCAGGCAGGCGAACAACGCCGGGATGCCGAGGATGGTCCACATCGCCTGCTTCTCGAAGTACGACCAGGCACCCCCGCCCTCGCGCACCGACACCACCGACGATGCCGACATCACCATGACGAGGCCGAACATGTTCAGCACCGTGACGACCGCGGCCAGGACCCAGAACGCGCTGGTGGCCTCGCCGGGCACGATCAGGCGGCGGCGCCGTCTGGCCTGGTGGGGTACTCGCACCCTGCCGCGAAGGGCCGGGTGGGCGACGGTGGTGGTGGTCACGCGGTGGCCGCCAGGTGCTCGCGGACGGCGCGTTGGAAGTCGTCGCCGCGTTCGGCGTAGCCGCCGTACCAGTCGAACGAGGCACAGGCCGGTGACAGGACGACGGCATCGCCCGGCTCGGCCAGATCGGCCGCGAGGGCGACGGCTTCATCCATCGACGTGGCGGTGAACACCGGGAGCCGGCCCTCGAAGGCGGCCACCACCTCGGGCGCGGCCTCGCCGATGCCGACGACGGCCCGCAGGTGGGGCTGGGAGGTGACCAGCTCCCGGAGGTCGAGGCCCTTGTTGCGCCCGCCCGCGATCAACACGGCCGAGGGGAACCCGGCGAGCGCTGCCACCGCCGCGTGGGGGGCGGTGGCCTTGGAGTCGTCGTACCAGCTCACCCCTCCAGCCTCGCCCACCAGCTCCACGCGATGGGGGAGCCCCCGAAAGGTGCCGAGAGCCGTGCGGATGCCGTCGACGGTGGCGCCCGCACCGAGGGCGGTCGCCGCCGCGGCCAGGGCGTTGGCGACGTCGTGCGGGAGGGCCCGAGGGAGGTCGTCGACCCCCGCGAGGTCGAGGCCGTCGGGCCCGCGGAGCCGTCCGTCGGCCACGTGCCAGTCGGCCGGCTCGCGCAACCCGAACGTCTGGGTGCGCGGCCCGGGGGGTGCCAGCGCCGCCACCACCGGATCGTCCGCGTTGGCGACGGCCAGGCTGCCCGGCGTGTCCTCGTGGTTCACCCAGATGCGCGCCTTGGCGTCGGTGTAGCCGGCGAGGTCGAGGTGCACGTCGAGGTGGTCGGGCGCGAGGTTGAGCCAGGTGGCGACGACCGGACGGTGGCCGGTGGCGAAGGTGAGGCGGAACGACGACGCTTCGACCACGAACACCTCGGTGGTGGGATCGTCGATGGCCGCGACGAGCGGGACCTCGAGGTTGCCGGCGGGCACGGCCGCGATCCCCGACGCCGCCAGCATCTCGGTCACGAGCATGGTGACCGTGGTCTTGCCGTTGGTGCCGGTGATGAGCACGACCGGCCGATCGTCCCAGGCCGCCGCCAGGTCGAACTCGCTGCGGATGGGGACACCCATTGCCGCGGCCGCCGCGAAGAGCAGGTGCCGCTCGGGGATGCCCGGGCTCGGGAGCACGCCGTCGTGGGCGCCGATGAGCTTCTGCCACCCGACATCGGTGCTCGGGGGCTCGACCCAGGTGGCGCCGAGGTCTGCGGCTGCGACGCGAGCCGCGTCGGTGGCCCGGTCGTCGGTGACGGTCACCGTGGACCGGCGGCGAACGAGGGCGTCGGCGACGGCCCGACCGGTGA
>JAOBWM010000018.1 GCA_025463365.1 Acidimicrobiales bacterium | reverse complement strand
CTCGAACGGGGCGAAGATCCGGTACGCCGCCCGCATCTCGGTGAGGGCCGATGCGGCGATCTTCACGTCGAGGCGGTCGGTCTGGTCCCGGCCCATCCGCAGAGCGGTGGCCACGATCTCGAAGATGAGATCGGTATCGGCGGTGATGCCGGCCCCGTCGATCAGGGCGCGGATGGCGTCTTCGTCGACCGCGTCCCCGTCGTGGGGGTCGGGCAGGGTGGCCTCCACCGGGGTGGCCGGTTCGAGCGGGACACGGGGATCGGTCATCGGGTTCCGAGCCTGGAGCGGTGGTCGCGCAGGATCGCCCGGCTCAAGCGGGTTGGGGGCTGCGGCCGTAGAGGGTGGTGCGCTGCTCGAGGGTGCGGCCGAGCGGCTCGACCAGTGCACGGAAGCCGGCCTCGTCCATCCCCTGGCCGTGCCTGGCGCCCGCGGCGCGGGAGATGTTCTCGTCGATCAGCGTGCCGCCGAGGTCGTTGACGCCGGCCTGGAGCAGCTGGCGGACACCGGACACCCCGAGCTTCACCCACGACGCCTGGATGTTCGGGATGAAGCCGTGGTAGGCGATGCGCCCGACGGCGTGCATCAGGACGACCTCGCGCCAGGTCGGGCCACGGCGGGCCTTGTGCTGGAGGTAGATCGGTGAGGCCATGTGGACGAACGGCAGCGGTACGAACTCGGTGAAGCCACCGGTCTCGGCTTGGAGGTCTCGGGTGCGCACGAGGTGCTTGGCCCACGAGCGAGGGTGCTCGATCGAGCCGAACATGATCGTGACGTTGGAGCGCAGCCCCACCGAGTGCGCGGTCCGGTGGGCGTCGAGCCACTCCTGGGTGTTGACCTTGTCCGAGCACAGCACGGCGCGGACCTCGTCGTCGAGGATCTCCGCTGCGGTGCCTGGCAGCGTGGCCAGGCCGACGTCGACCAGGCGGCGCAGGTAGTCGGCCAGCGGCTCCCCGAGGCGCTTGGCGCCCTCGGTGACCTCCAGCGCGGTGAAGCCGTGGACGTGCATGTCCGGCACGGCCGCCTTCACGGCCCGGGCTACGTCGATGTAGTAGTCGCCGTCGAAGTCAGGGTGGATCCCGCCCTGCAGGCAGACCTCGGTGGCGCCCATCTCCTGGGCCTCGACGGCGCGCTGGGCGATGTCGTCGAGCGTCAGCAGGTAGGGCGTGCCGCGCAGGTTGAGCGAGCGGGGCCCCTTGGAGAACCCGCAGAACCGGCACTTGAAGGTGCAGACGTTCGTGTAGTTGATGTTGCGGTTCGACACCCAGGTGACAGCGTCGCCCACCACCTCCTGGCGGAGCTCGTCGGCGAGCTGCACCACGGCACCCACCTCACGTCCACGAGCGCTGAACAACGTGGTGATCTGGTCCTCGTCGGGCACGTCTCCGCGCCGGACGGCGTCGAGCACCTCCGCCACCCGGCCGGTCGCCCGCGCCGGACCAGGGACCAGGGTCGGCGGATCGGTGTCGAGTCCGACGTACCACTGGGTGGATCGCCGGCCGACGAGGATGACCTCGGCACCATCACCGACGTTGCGGACCTCACCGACCGTCTGCGGATGCACGGCACCGGGATCGTCGCGACCAAGGCCTTCGGCGTCGGAGCGATCCTGGACGGCGAACCACAGCGCAGGATCCACCCAGGTCTCGGGCTCGATGGCGTACTCGGGATAGATCGTGAGTCGCGGCGCCAGCTCGAAGCCGGCGGCCTCGGTCACCTCGCGGAGACGATCGCGATCGGGCCACGGGCGCTCGGGGTTGACGTGGTCCGCGGTGATGGGCGAAACCCCGCCCCAGTCGTCGATGCCGGCGTCGAGCAGGACACCGAAGTCGTCGGAGAGGTTGGGCGGGGCTTGGAGGTGGATCGCCGGCGGGAGGATCAGCCGGGCCAGGGCGATGGCCTCGAGGTAGGTGTCGGGCGGGCAAGGCTCGGCCTGGTGCATGCCGGTTCCCGGCTTCGGCAGGAAGTTCTGGACGATCACCTCCTGCACGTGGCCGTGGCGGCGGTGCGACTCGGCGATGGCTTCGAGCGCGGTGATCCGGTCGGCCCGGTCCTCGCCGATCCCCACGAGGATGCCCGTGGTGAACGGGATCTGGAGCTCACCCGCGGCCTCCAGCGTGGCCAGGCGGCGAGCCGGTTCCTTGTCGGGGCTGCCTCGATGGGCGTCGAGGTCGTCCCGGAGCGACTCGACCATCATCCCCTGCGACGCGGAGACGGGCCGGAGCAGGGCCAGTTCGTCGCGGTGGAGCGCGCCGGCGTTGGCGTGGGGGAGCAGCCCGGTCTCGGTGACGACGAGGCGGCACATCTCGGCGAGGTAGTGGACCGTGGACTCATAGCCGTTGTCGGCGAGCCACTCCGCCGCGATCGGGTAGCGCTCCTCGGGACGCTCGCCCAGGGTGAACAGGGCCTCGTGGCACCCGGCCGCCGCGCCCCGGCGGGCGATGGCGAGCACCTGCTCGGGGGTGAGGTAGGGCGCGTCGAGGCGGGCCGGCGGCTGGGCGAACGTGCAGTAGCCGCACTTGTCCCGGCACAACATGGTGAGCGGGATGAAGACCTTGGGCGAGTAGGTGACCCGGGTGCCCGTGCGGGCAGACCGCACCGATCGGGCCCGAGCCATCAACTCCGGCAGCGGCAGATCCCAGGCACGGCCGGCAGGTGGCGACATGGGCGGCAGGCTACCGGCGCGCTCGTGAACCGCGGGCCACCGGGGCCAGGGTCACACGGTCACCCGGTCGGCGGGCTTGATCTTCGGGAGCCGGGCGCCGAAGGTGTGACCATGGCATCGCGGTCCCGCCCCCGGGGAACGTCTCGGCTCCGTTGCATCGCAGCGGTCGTCGTGGCGTCGATCAGCGCCCTCGTGGGCGTCGTGCCCCACACCGTCTCGCCGGCGGCCGCCGCGGCCTCGACGCCGGTCATGGCACCGAACCGGCTCTCGGCTGGCGATCTCGCCGGGTGGTACAAGTCGACGGGAAAGACCAACCACGCAACCGTCTCGGTCGACACGCTGGCGAGCTACTTCATCAGCGAGGGCGCCGACGAGGGCGTGACCGGTGATGTCGCCTTCGCCCAATCGATGGTCGAGACCGGCTACCTCGCCTTCTCGGACCGCGTCCCGCCGTCGTACAACAACTTCTCCGGCCTCGGGGCCGTGGACGGCGGCTCGGGCGCGGCCCAGTTCCCCAACGCCCGCACCGGGGTCCGGGCCCAGATCCAGCACCTCCGGGCCTACGGCGACCCGACCGTCACCGAGGCCAAGCTCCACCATCCGCTGGTCGATCCGCGCTTCAACCTGGTCTCGCCGAAGGGCAAGGCGCCCACCTGGGACCAGTTCGGCCATGGCATCTGGGCCAGTGATCCCGACTACGCCTCGAAGGTCCTGACCATGTACGGCAGGATCCGCGACTGGGCGGCGATCCACAACCGCTGGGCGCCGTTCGACACGCCGGCCCGCCTGGTCCAGCAGGGCTATCGGGACCTGCTGTTCCGCGAGCCGAGCGCGGCCCGCGTGTGGACCTGGGTCGACGCGCTCAACAAGGGGTCGACGACGCCGGCGGGCTTCCTCGCGTCCCTGGTCGCCCGCGAGGGGATCGCCCACGCCCAACCGGTCACCCGCGTCTACCTCGCCGCACTCGGGCGGCTCCCGGACCGCGGCGGCCTCGCCTTCTGGACGCGGCGCCACTACGACGGCTTCCCGCTGCTTCGCCAGGCTGAGCAGTTCGTGGCGTCGAGCGAGTTCGCGCGCCGCTTCGGCCAGCCCGACGACCCCGCCTTCGTGGACCTCCTCTACCAGAACGTCCTCGGCCGGCCGGGCGACCCGGGCGGCAGGGACTACTGGGTCCGCCGGCTGCAGAGCGGTGCCATCTCGCGGGCGGGCCTCGTCCTGCAGTTCAGCGAGTCCGACGAGTACGTGCGGTCGAGCCGCCCCACCGTCGAGACGGCCGAGGTCGACCTGGGGATGTTGCTGCGGCCGCCCACGGCCGAGGAGATCTGGCTCTGGGCCGACCGGCGGGCCCACGGCGCCGGCATCGCCGAGCTCACCGACCAGACTCTCACCTCCGACGCCTACGCTGCCCGCTTCGCCTGATCCTCTCGGGGTTCGGCCGATGCCCCCGGGTCCTGGGTTCCGCTGATCGGGTCGCCCGCGCGGCGGCTCACGTGGCCGCGATGACCTCGTCGGGCAGCTTGGAGGCGGCGGCCTCGTCGACGAGCCACAGCACCCGTTCGGAGCCGATGCGAGCCGCAGGCAGATCCTCGCCGCGCGCGATCGCCGCCAGCGCATCCGCCTTGGCCTCGCCGGCGACGGTCACGATGGCCAGGCGGGCCCGGGCGATGCCCGCCAGCGTCAAGGTCATCCGGGTGTAGGGGTTGGCGCCGGTCGGGTCTTCGTTCATGGCTACGAGGCGCCCGGGGTCGGCCTCGAGTGCGGCGGAGTTCGGGAAGAGCGACGCCGTGTGGCCGTCGGGACCCATGCCCAGGTGCACGAGGTCGATGCGGCCCAGATCGCCGAGGCGGAGCTGGTAGGGATCAGGGCCCTCGGCGCACCGCATCAGGTAGGTGGCGTTGGCCGCGCCGACCCGGTCGAGGAGCGCCTCGCGTGCCAACCGGTAGTTGGAGTCCACGTGATCGTGGGGGACGCAGCGCTCGTCGCCCCAGTAGACGTCGACCTTCCACCAATCGATCTGGGTGCCCGCTGTCTCGGCGAGGCACTCGTAGCACGCACGTGCGGTCGATCCGCCCGAGAGGGCGACCGAGAACGTGTCGAGGGCGCGCGTCCGGAACGACTCGATCATCTGCTGCGCGAAGGCGGCAGGGACGTCGCTCGTGACGACGAGCTCTCCAGGGATCCCCATGGGGTCGCTAGCCGTCGCTAGCGAGGTCGGAGGCCTTGGCCTGAAGCGAGGAGATCAACTCGTCGAAGGACTTCTCGAAGGCGGCGACGCCCTCGTCCTCGAGCTGGGCGGTGACGTCGTCCATGTCGATGCCGACGGTGGCGAGCTCCGCCAGGACCCGGCGGGCGCCAGGCAGGTCAGCGTCCGCGGTACGCGCCACCGTGCCCTCGGCATCGAACGCTTCAAGCGTCGCCTCGGGCATCGTGTTCACGGTGTTCGGGGCGATGAGCGTGTCGACGTAGAGCGTCTTGGGGTAGCTCGGGTTCTTGGTCGAGGTGGACGCCCACAAGGGGCGCTGGACCTTCGCCCCACGAGCGACGAGCGCGTCCCAGCGCTCACCTGAGAACCGCTCGAGGAACAGCTCGTAGGCGAGCTGGGCGTTCGCCACCGCCGCCTTGCCCCGCAAGGCGAGGGCCTCGGGCGTGCCGATGGCGTCGAGGCGCTTGTCGATCTCGGCGTCGACGCGGCTCACGAAGAACGACGCCACGCTCGAGATCGCATCGAGGGGGCCGGCGTGCGCCTCGAGCCCGGACAGGTAGGCCTCGATGACCTCGCCGTAGCGGGCCAGGCTGAACAACAGCGTGACGTTGACGCTCTTGCCGGCCCCGATGACCTCCCGGATCGCCGGGATCCCCTCGGCCGTGCCGGGGATCTTGACGTACAGGTTCGGTTCCGCGATCCGGGCGTGGAGGTCCATGGCGGACGTGATGGTGCCGGCCGTGTCGCGAGCGAGCGAGGGCGCCACCTCGATCGACACGAAGCCGTCGAGGCCCTCGCTCTCGTCGTACAGCGGCCGCAACAGTGCGGTGGCCGATTCGATGTCGGTGACGGCCATGTCCCAGAAGATGTCCTCGGCCGATGCGCCCGACGCGATGAGCTCCTTGAACTGGTCGTCGTAGACGGCCTGTCCGGTCATCGCCTTCTGGAAGATCGACGGGTTGGAGGTGATGCCGCGCACCCCTCGCTCGATCCACGCGGCCAGCTCGCCGTTCTCGATCCAGTCACGCCGCAGGTTGTCGAGCCACGGGCTCTGGCCACACGTCGTGTAGAGGTCCTGCAGGTTGGTCATCGGCGTCTCCCTGGCGATCGAAGTTGCGGGCGGGGTTGAGGCGGGTGGAGGGTGGAGCAGGTCGTGTCGGATCAGTCTGCGGTCTCGTCGAGCAGGGCGCGGGCGCGTTCGGCGACATGGGTCGGGTTGATGCCCAGCTCCTCGAGGACGGTGTTCCCCGGGGCGGAGGCACCAAATCGGTCGATGCTGACCGTGTCGTCCGCCCACCGGTCCCAGCCGAACGACACCCCGGCCTCGACCGCGAGGGTGGGGACGACGCCGGGAAGGACCTCGGCCTGGTACGCCTCGTCCTGCTCGTCGAAGTCCTCCCAGCACGGCATGGACACCACCCGGACGGTGAGGTCGTCCTCGGCGGCGATCGCCTTGGCGGCGTCGACGCACACCCAGACCTCGGAGCCCGTCCCCACCAACACGAGGTCCGGGAGCGCGTCGGTCTCCGGACCCAGCTCGACGAGCACGTAGGCCCCCTTGCTGACCCCGTCGTTGCCGGCGGTGCCTTCGAGCACGGGGAGGTCCTGGCGGCTGAGCACGAGCGCCGTCGGTCCGGCGTGGTGCAGCGCGTCCCGCCACGCCGTGGCGGTCTCGTTCGCATCCGCTGGGCGCACCACCCGCAGGTGGGGCATGGCCCGCATGGCGGCGAGGTGCTCGATCGGCTGGTGGGTGGGCCCGTCCTCGCCGACGCCGACGGAGTCGTGGGTCCAGCTGTAGATCACCTGGTGCTGGGCGATGCAGGCCAGGCGCACGGCGGGTCGCATGTAGTCGCTGAACACGAAGAACGTGCCACCGACCGGGATGATGCCGCCGTGGCCGGCCATCCCGTTCATGGTGGCCCCCATGGCGTGCTCGCGGATGCCGAAGTGGATCTGGCGCCCGCCGCGATCCTCCTTGGAGAGCACGCCCAGGCCCTTGAGCTCCGTGCCGGTGTTGCCGGTGAGGTCGGCGCCACCGCCGAGGAGCCCGGGGAGCGTGGCGGTGAGGGCGGCGAAGACCTTGCCCGAGGCGACGCGGGTGGCCACCTGTTCGCCGGGCTCCCAGGTGGGGATCGTGTCTTCCCAGCCTTCGATGCCGCCGTTGGCGAGCACGGCCTCGAAGGCCGCCTTGTCCCCGGCGAAGGCGTCCTTGCGGGCCTCCCACTCGACGCGGACCGATGCGCCGCGGCGGCCGGCCTGGCGGTAGTAGTCCGCCACGTCCTCGGGGATGTAGAAGGTCTTGTCGGGCGGCATGCCCATGACCTCCTTGGTCCGGGCGATCTCCTCGTCGGAGAAGGCCTTGCCGTGGGCCTTCGGGCTGTCGGTGAGGCCGGGGGACGGGTAGGCGATGTGGCTGCGGAGCACGATGAGCGACGGCTGGTCCTCGACGGCCATCGCACCGCGGATCGCGGACTCCAGCGCATCGAGGTCGTTGGCCTTCTCGCCGAGGTCGTCGACGTGCCAGCCGTAGGCCGCGAAGCGCTCGGGCGCATCGTCGCTCAGGGCCAGTTCGGTGGGGCCGTCGATCGTGACGTGGTTGTCGTCGTAGACGTAGACGAGGCGGCCGAGCCCGAGGTGCCCGGCCAGCGAGGCGGCCTCGTGGCTGACGCCCTCGGAGAGGCAACCGTCGCCGGCGATGACGAACGTGTGGTGATCGACGACCTCGGGGCCGAAGTGCTCGCGCAGGTACTGCTCGGCCATGCCGAAGCCGACGCCGTTGCCGAAGCCCTGGCCGAGCGGACCGGTGGTGACCTCGACACCCGGCGTGTGGTTGCGCTCCGGGTGCCCCGGGGTCCGCGAGCCCCACTGGCGGAACGCCTTGAGGTCGTCGAGCGAGAGGTCGTACCCGGTCAGGTGGAGCATCGAGTAGAGCAGCACCGAGGCGTGGCCGGCCGACAAGATGAAGCGGTCGCGATCGAACCATTCAGGCTCGGCTGCGTCGTACTGCATGATCCGAGTCCACAACACGTGGGCCAGGGGCGCGAGGGCCATCGCCGTCCCCTGGTGCCCGCTGTTCGCGGCCTGGGGCATGTCCATGGCCAGGCCACGGATGGTGTTGATGGCGCGGAGTTCCAGGTCTTCGGAGGTCATCGTGGCTGCCGGGGGTAGGTCGTCGGTCGGGAACTCCTCACCCTACCCAGGCGGGGTGACAGCCCGGCCCGCCCCACGGGTTGCCGGCCGGCCGTGATCTGACGCACCGTCAGATCTATCGGTACGCTGTCGGGACCCAACGAGGCCTAGGGGGTCTGGACCGTGATCGAGCACGATCGTCTGTACATCGGTGGCGAACTGGTGGCGCCGGCTGGAGCCGGCACCATCGACGTGATCAACCCGTTCACCGAGGAGGTCGCCGGCCGGGTTCCCGAGGCGACCGAGGAGGACGTGGACAAGGCGGTCGCGGCGGCACGCCACGCGTTCGACCACACCGACTGGTCCCAGCGACCGGTGGTCGAGCGGGCCGAGATCCTCTCGCGGGCATCGGCGCTCATCCAGGCCCGGATGGACGAGCTGACGCAGCTCATCTCCACCGAGATGGGCAGCCCGTCGGCCTGGGGCATGTTCGGTCAGGTCCTCGCGCCGTCGATGATCCTCGACTACTACGCCGGGCTGGGCGCCGACTACGCGGTGGAGGAGACCCGCGCCGGGATGTTCGGTCCCGTCGTGGTGCGCAAGGAGGCCATGGGCGTGGTGGGCGCGATCATCCCGTGGAACGTCCCGCTCTTCGAAGCGGTGATGAAGGTCGGCCCGGCCGTCGTCGCCGGCTGCACCGTGGTGCTCAAGCCCGCCCCTGAGACGCCGCTCGACGCCTACGTGTTCGCCGGGATCATGGAGGAGGCCGGCCTGCCGAAGGGCGTGCTGAGCGTCCTCCCCGCGGGCCGGGAGGTGGGCGAGTACCTCGTCACGCACCCGCTCGTCGACAAGGTCACGTTCACCGGCTCCACCGCCGCCGGCATGAAGATCGGTGCCGCGTGCGGGGCCCTGCTTCGCCCCTGCACGCTCGAGCTGGGGGGCAAGTCGGCGGCCATCATCCTCGACGACGCCGACGTGGCCACCGTGGTCCCGCAGCTGATGGACGCCGGCGTCATGAACAACGGCCAGGCGTGCGTCGCCCAGACCCGCATCCTCGCCTCTCGCGAGAAGTACGCCGAGGTGCTCGACGCCGTCACCGAGGCCGTCGCCGCCCTCGTGGTCGGCGATCCGCTCGACCCCGCCACCCAGATCGGCCCGCTCGTGGCCCAGCGCCAGCGCGAGCGCGTCCTCGGCCTGATCGACCAGGGCAAGAACGAAGGCGCCCGCGTCACCACCGGCGGCGGCCGTCCCGACTTCGACAAGGGATGGTTCGTCGATCCCACCGTGTTCGGTGACGTCGACAACAAGATGACCATCGCCCAGGAGGAGATATTCGGGCCGGTGCTGTCGGTCATCCCCTACGTCGACGAGGCCGACGCGGTGGCGATCGCCAACGATTCGCCCTATGGCCTGTCGGGGTCGGTGTGGAGCGGCGATGCCGCCCACGCCACCGAGCTGGCGAAGCAGGTGCGCACTGGGACGATCACCGTGAACCACTTCGGCATGGCGTTCGGAGCCCCGTTCGGCGGCTACAAGAACTCCGGCCTCGGTCGCGAGCTCGGGCCCGAGGGTGTCGACGCCTTCATGGAGAAGAAGGCCCTCAGCCTCGATCCCGCGGCTGGCTGACCTTCCCCCTCCCACTCGTTCCACCGGGCCTGCCCCTCTCGGGCAGGCACGGTCGCGCCGGGGCAGAATCGTTCTCACCGACCCGTTCCACTTGCTGGAGGAACCGTGACCGACCGACCGTTCGAGCTGCAGGGCGTGAACCACCTCGCCCTCGTGTGCCGCGACATGGCCCGCACCGTCGAGTTCTACGAGGGCGTGCTCGGCATGCCTCTGGTGAAGACGATCGAGCTGCCGATCGGGCTCGGCCAGCACTTCTTCTTCGACTGCGGCGGCGGTGACACGCTTGCCTTCTTCTGGTTCCCCGATGCCGCCGAGCCCGAGGCCGGGATCAGCGGGCCAGGTTGCCGGCCCGACCGCGGATCGCTCACCAGTGCGATCGGGTCGATGAACCACGTCGCCTTCACGGTGCCTCCCGAGAAGATGGAGGAGTACCAGGTGCGCCTGCGGGCGGCGGGGGTCGAGACGTCGGAGATCGCCAACCACGACGACAGCGAGTTCGGGCTGACCGAGGAGTGGAACGAGGACACGTTCGTCCGGAGCCTGTACTTCCAGGACCCCGACGGCATCCTCCTCGAGTTCGCGGCGTGGACCCGGCCGCTCACCCCCGCCGATGTCAGCCACGAGCCGAACGGCGCCGTGCGCCTACCGGTCATCCCGGCCTGAACGGGCCCGGGCGGTGGGTCCGGCGCCCGATCGGCTCGCTCGGGACGATCGCTTCGGCGGCGCGCTCGTCGGCGATCAGGGCTCGTCGAGCAGGAGCACCGACGCGGTGAAGCCGTGGACGAAGGGCTTGTCGCCGATGGGGCCGATCTCACCGGCGCAGAACATGCCGGCGGTCGCACCGCCGTCGACGTGGTCGTTGACGACCGAGGCGTCGTGGTTGGGTTCGTCGAACAGGTGCGTGCCCCGGCCGCTGCACGTGAAGATCAGGGCCGCGGCGCCGGGCTCTCCGTCGAGCAGGAGCCGGAGGTCTTCGTCGGCGGAGCCCGCGTCGCGGACTTGGAACTGCACGGTGCTCCCGACCTCGATCTCGGCGCCGACGGCCACCGCACGGCGGGTGTGATCTGCGCCGAGCACGCCGCGGATGAGGAAGTCACCCCGATCGAAGGTGGGCTTGCTCTCGTCGACGACCAGGCCGAGGTGAAGGCCATGCGCCATGAGGTGGCGATCGAGCGGGGTCGCCGCCTCGGCCTGGGCGAGGAGCCGGTCGAGGGCGGGCTGGCCGCCGATCTCCTCGATCAGGTTCCCGGTCGCCCGGGTGACCACGAGCGGTTCTCCGACGGGCCGGCATCCTTGGGACACGACGGCGCGGGCGCCCATGCCCGGGGGCAGGAGGAGCCCGACGGCGCCGCGGTCGGTGACGAGGTCGTCGGCGACGAGGCGGTTGCCTCCCGCCGCGCTGCCCGCCGACGCCAGCCCACCGACCACGGTCAGCGTCGGCGTGTCCGCTGCCAACCGATCCACGAAGGCGTCGATCGGGAACGAGAACGGGTCGGCCAGCACCACGAGGGTGGCTCCCGGCACGTCGACGTCGGCATCGCCGTGGAGCTGCCAGCCGTCCGGTGTGCGGTCGGCGCGGAAGTGCACCGCTCTCGGGGCCGCGTGGCGATCCCGCCTGCCGGTCACCGATCGGAACGCGAACAGCGCGATGGCGGCGCGTTCCTCGACCTCCTCTCGCCCGGCGAGGACGGACACCGCGGTGCTGCCGACCAGCGCGCCCGGCTGGAGCAGCTCGCGCACCGCGCCGGCGATGTCGTCGACCGCTCCTGTGAACGGCGCCGTGACGAACAGGACCGCGGCCTCCGGACGGGGCCCGATGCGCTCCAGCACCTGGCCGACGACCTCGCCGACGGCCTGCGTGGCGAGTGGGTGCTCGGAGACGGCGGCGGCGAACGGCACCGGGAATCCCCTAGGGAGCGGCCGGTGGGTCGGCCGGCGGAAGCAGGGTGAACGGGACCGTGGTCACCGGGCCCTGATCGATGCGCACCTGGGCATCGACGGTGCCGTAGTCGTCGAACTCGAGCTCGGCGCGGACCAGGCGGTAGGCGAACTTCCCCGGCTCGACCTGCAACGGCTGCGCGTTGCGCGCGACCTGCTCGCCGTCGCGGACGTAGACGGTCTCGAGTGCGCCCGTGCCCGACTCCTCAGGGGCGCACCGGACCAGGACGACCAGATGCGGTTCCAGGCTCACCGGAACGGAAGAAGGCGCGGCCAGCGAGAAGTGGATGCCGGTCAGGTCGATCCGCGTCGAGGGCCCCGGGGCCGCGCGGAGCTCGATGTTCTCGATGAAGACGGCCGCAACGATGTCCATGGCCCGACCGTACAAGCAGGCCAGACCGGCTCCCACCCGAGGGCCGATGGGGGAACGGTCAGGGGTGAACGGCTGGTTGACCCCTAGGCTCCTGATCGATGGCAGCCACAGAACCGGCGCTGTCGACCAGGGAGGCGATCATCGTCGAGGCTCGGCGCTGCTTTGCCGACCACGGCTACGACGGCACCTCACTCAACGAGATCGCGGAGGCCGTCGGCATCCGACGGCCCAGCCTGCTGCACCACTTCCCCTCCAAGGACGCCATCTACGCGGAGGTGTTCCGCCAGAGCCTGCAGGAGTGGTCCGACCGGGTCGAAGCCGCCACCGGCCCGTCGCTCGAGGGCTGGGCCCAGGTCGACATCGTGCTGACCGCCGGCTTCCGCTTCTTCCAGGGGAACCCCGAGTTCGTGCGGATCGTTCGCCGCGAGGCCCTCGAGGGTGGCGGTCACCTCGGCATCGATCTCGGCGCCGCACTGCGTCCCGTGTTCCTGCGCGCCGTCGGGTGGTTCGAGCGGGAGATGGACGCGGGCCGTTTCCGTCGCTTCGACACCGAGCAGCTGCTCCTCACCGGCTACAGCGTGATGCTCGGCTACTTCAGCGACGCCCCCTTCCTCGAGAGCCTGCTCGGTAGCGATCCCTACGCCGAGGCCGAGATCGAGGCCCGCCTCACCCACATCCGCAACCTCTTCCACGTCGCCCTGTCGCCCACCGCCCCCTAGCCCCCCAGCCCCCGAGCCCCCGAGCCCCCGAGCCCCCGAGCCCCTCGGGATCCCAAGCCCCGAGCGCCCTCGGCCAACGCGCTCGGCCAACGCCCTCGGCCAACGCCCTCGGCCAACGCCCTCGGGCTCTCGCCTCGTTGGCCGGGTGTGTGCGTTCCGGTGTGGTGACCGCGTCGTGGCGCGCACACCCGTGGGCCGGGGGTCGGGTGTGTGCGTTCGGGTGTGGTGGGCGCGTCGAGGCGCCCACACCCGTGGGTGAGGGGCGGGTGGGTGCGTTCGGGTGTGGTGGGCGCGTCGTGGCGCGCACACCCGTGGGTGAGGGGCGGGGTGTGTGCGTTGCGGGGTGGTGGGCGCGTCGGGGCGCGCACAGCCGTGGGTGAGGGGGGGCGGGCTGTGTGCGTTGCGGGGTGGTGGGCGCGTCGGGGCGCGCACACCGACCGTGGCTTCGTCCGGTGGCGGACCGGATGGTCGCGTACGAGCTCCTCGCCGGCGGCTCGGTGTGGTCAGGCCACGTGTCGCCCACGAGCGGCCCACGCCCGATCGACGGCTTGCTGGAGCGTGCGGACACCCGGCCTGAGGTCTGCCTTGTCCGCATGGACGAGGATCCAGCCTCTCGCCTCGACCTGGCTGTGGCGTCGTTCGTCCGCCGCCCACCGACTCTCGGCGTGGAACTCTTCGGAGTCGTACTCGATGCCGATCTTCGGAGCGCCCCACCCGACGTCGATGCGACCGATGACGACGCCGTGATCGTCCAGGACCGGGATCTGCCGTTCGGGCTCGGGGAAGCCCCACTGGCGGAGCAATCGGATCAGGCGAGCCTCGGCCGGACTTCCGGGCCGAATCTCCGGCTGCCAGTCCTCGAGCGCTGTCATCAGCGCGCCGTGGCCATGTCGACCGGGCCCACGCTGCGATCGGTCCCACGCGGTCTCCACGCCCTGGGAGGTGAGCCCAGGGGACCGGTGCATCGCCGTGTCGACGAGACGCTTGAGCCGCACCGGCAGTAGGCCTGCTGCGAGATCGACCAAAGTCCTGGCCACCGATGTGGCGGCGAGCCCGTCGACCGACGTTACGTCGAGAGGGTGCATCCGGGCGCGGTGGACGACAGCGTTCGGGTTTCGGGTCGAGGCTCCAAAGGGCACGGTGACGTGGGGTAGCGCCGGTGCCGTCGAGATCAGCCCATGCAGCGCAGCGGCGGTCATGTTCGACACCACCGCCCCCGATGGGCTTGCCAGGCATCCGGCAAGTGCGGTCTGGCGCCAGCCTGGGGGTGACCCGCTCAATCGGTACGTTCGGCGACCAACGAGCTGCCACCGGCCGACTCGGACCAGCCAAGCGATGGCTCCCGGCGCCAGGCCGGCGTCGATCGCCTGGCCAAAGGTGATGAGTCCGTGCTGCGACTCGAAGCGCGCCCGAATTTGGTCCTCGACGTGTTTCATGTTCTTACGATGCCCCCCACGCATCGCGTCGATGCATCGAGTCTTCGCACTTCCGGTCGAGCAGCGCCGCCGGGGAGACCTGCGACAGCGGTGTGGTTGACGCGGAAGGGCACTCAACGTCGAAGGTTCGGGAGGGGTGTGTGCGTTGCGGGGTAGTGGGCGCGTCGGGGCGCGCACACCCGGACGAGGGGGCGGGGGTGTGTGCGTTGCGGGGGGGGGGGGGGGGGGGCCCCCTACTGGTCTACCGTGTTTCCGGCTGTGATTGTGCTTGGGCTTGGGCTAGCGGTGAGCGTGGCTCCGCTGACGACGACGGTGATGAGTTCGATCGATCAGAGCCGGGCGGGTGTGGCTTCGGGGATCAACAATGC
>JAOBWM010000180.1 GCA_025463365.1 Acidimicrobiales bacterium | reverse complement strand
CATGGGGACCATCGCCATGCTCTCGCCGGTCGACAAGGCGCACCCGGACGAACACCCGGGGATCCTCGTGAACTGGTGGGACGCAACCACCGGCGAGGGCGCGATCCTCATCGGCGCGAGCGCCCTGGTGATCGGTGCTGCGATCTGCGGCGCGTCGGTGTCGGGCGCCGAGTGGCGGGCCGGGACCATCACGACGGTCCTGACGTGGAGCCCATCACGCATCCGGCTCCACCTCGCCCGCTCCGCGTCGGCTGCGGTCCTTTCGTTCCTCATCGGACTCGCGCTGCTCATCGTGTTCATGTCGTGCGCCGTCCCGGCGATGCTCACCCACGGGGACGCATCCGGCGCAGACGCGCACTGGTGGCTCGACATGTTCCTGGTGATGGTGCGGTCCGCGGTCATGGGCTCACTCGTCGCCGTCCTCGCCTGCAACATCGCCACGCTCGGACGGAACACCACCGCGGCGCTGATCGCTCTGGCCGCCTGGGCGCTGTTCGTCGAGAACCTCGTCCGCGGGCTGAAGCCCGGGCTGGCGCGCTACCTCGTCGGGGAGAACGTCGCGACCGTCGTCCCATGGCGGCCCCTGCCCGACGTCGCGGACCCCAGCTCGGCGATCGCCTCGCTCGCGACGCTCCTCGCCTACCTGGCGATCGTCGTCAGCATCGCGGCGTGGAGCTTCCAACATCGGGACGTTGCCGCCACCTGAATGGGAGACTCAGCGCCAGTGGACACGGGAGCGAGGCTCCGCGATGCGTTGCTTGCCTGGGCCCGGCCGCCCCAACTGGCCATGGCCGGCACCCTGCCCGTCGGGGCCGGACCTGTTGCGGTCGGTCCGGTCGTCGCCGCCGCCGTCGACATCGACGTGTTCGTGGCCGAGATGTTCCGGGCCGAAGGCCAGTCGCTCGTGCGACTGGCCCGGCTGTTCGTCGACGATCGCAACGCGGCCGAGGATCTCGTGCAGGAGGCGTTCATCCGGCTCTCGCGCTCCGTGCACCGCATCGTCGATCGCGACCGGGCTCCGGCGTACCTGCGCTCGATCGTGCTGAACCTCGCCCGCGACCACAACCGGCGCGGCTTCGTCTCGCTGCGCCACCACCTGCCGTTCGATGACGATGCCGCGTCGACAGAGGACCAGATCGAGCTGCGCGAAGACCAGCACCGCATCCTCGAGGCACTGCGCGAGCTGCCCCACCGCCAACGTGACTGCCTCGTGCTCCGCTACTACGACGAGCTGGGCATCGATGCGATCGCCGAGACCATGGGCATCTCGCGGAACTCGGTGAAGACCCACCTCACCCGCGGCATCACGGGCCTCGGCAAGCTCCTGGACAAGCCGGGCGAGCCGTGGACGTAGACGGAGCGCAGGTGCGCGATGCGTTGCGGACCGGTGCCGCGACGGTCGCGGAGAGCCCGGACCTCTTCGCGCGCGTGCGCCTCAGCATCACCGACGATCGGCGCCTGCGCGCCCAGCACCGGGCGGCGACCGCGATCGCCCTCTGCATCGTCGGAGCGTTCGCCCTGATCGTCTTCGGTTTCCTCGATCACCAAGAAGGAAGGTTCCTCATGGACTGGTGGATTCTCGAGCTCCTCACCGACGCAGTGCTCATCGGCATCGCGTTCTGGCTCGGTCCGCTCATCAAGCGGTTCGGCAAGAGCTACGCGGCCGACGTGTTCCGGGCCAACCCGAGGACCGGCAAGAGCTTCGTCGTGCTCACCGACGTCGCGTACTACCTCATCTTCTTGTCGTACGTCCTGTTCACCCTCACCTTCGAGCCCCGCGGTGGCTGGTCCGCGACGGTGGACGCGTCCCAGCTTCAGCACGAGACCTCCCGGGTGGCAGGCATCTTGCTGATCATCGGGCTGCTCCACGGTGTCAACCTGTTGGTCCTGCCGGTGATGGGGCGCCTCCTCACGCTCAACCGGCACCTGGACTCGACGCCGCCTGCGGGTGACGGGGATCGCTGAGCCGTGCTGGTCGCACTGGCTGCCGTCGTGGTCCTTGCCGGAGCGGCGTTCGTCGCGACAGGGATCGCGGCGGCCGTGCGGAGCCGTGCGCTGCGCGGGGGCCTCGCGACCATCGGCGTGGGGCTCGGTGGTCTGATCGTGGTCACGCTGGCGCTGGTCCTGGTGGTCGGTGGCACCAGGCAGGGGCGAGGGTCCGACGACGAGCCATCGGGATCGACGCGGTCGACGACCGGGACCCCGAGCACCACCACTGAGCCGGAGGACCAGGATCGGGCGCGCCCCCCGGCCGGTCGCATCGACAAGCACGACATGGTGTTCCTCGCGGCAACCGAACCGTCGGCGCCGCCAGCGGCGGTGCGCGTCGTCGATCACCTTGCCGATCGCGATGTCCTGCGCATCGAGGTGTCGGGGCTCCCGCCCGCGACCGGCAGCCACGTCGAGCAGTGTCGCCGGACGGCCGACGGCTTCTCCGCGTGCCGGAACCACTTCCCCGTCGAGGTGGCCGACGACGGAACCGCAACCTTCCAGTACCAGGTGTCCTCCGGTGGCAAGGACGGCTGCGGGCCCGACGATGCCTGCGCCGTGGTCATCGGACCGGGCGGCGGTACCCGTGCCTTCGCCTACACGGTGTTCGGGGCGGCGGCACCGTCCCCGGCGCGGTTGCAGATCGAACCGACCGGTCCGTACCGGGAGGGTCGGCGCGTCGTGGTCACCACGAGCGGCCTGCCGGCCGGCTCGGCCGCCGCGATCGCCTTCTGCTCACCCCGCTGCAACCAGGTGACGCCCGTCCGCGGCGGAGCCGACGGAGTCGGCCGGGCGACGGTGACGATGCGCCCGCGTTGCGACGGCTGGAGCTGCTCGGTCGCCCTCGTGGGCACGGGCGCACGGGACACCATGGTGCCGGTCCGGTTCGTGCCTGCGCCGGTCCCGGACCACGACGCCAGGCGGATCGCGGCCGGGCTGTCGGGCGCCGGCGCGGCCCTCCTGCTCGCGTGGTTCGTCGCTCGCCGCACCGACTGGGACCCCCCGAGCGAGGCCGCGACCCCAGAGCTCGACGCCGCCGAGCTCTGATCTGCGCCCTGAGGCGCGAGTCGCCGTGTCCGTGGTGGAGCAGCCGAAGGGGCGCAATCGACACCAGGTCGTATCCGACGACGAGTCAGGTACCTCGGATTGGCGAGCACTCCCACACCATCGACCTCCACGGGCCGATCTAGGCTCGCCGCGGTGACCGACCACGGGCGCTGGGCCGCGGCAGCCCCGGCTTGAACGCCCTGCTGCTCCGGCGGGCGTCGGTGCGGCCGGGAGCGACCACCGACCTGCTGATCGTCGACGGCGACCTCGCCGCCGGACCCGCACCAGCGGGCACCGAGTCGGTCGATCTCGGCGGGCGTGCTGTCATCGCCGGCCTGGCCGATCACCACGTCCACCTCCTGGCCCTTGCCGCGTCGTGGTCGTCGGTGGACCTGAGCCCGTCCTGCCTCGACGAAGCCGGTGGCCTGGGGGCCGCGCTCCGGGCGGGTCGGGCCCGCCAGCCCGACGGATGGATCCGGGGCTTCGGCTATGACGTCACCGGGTCAGGCGCGCTCGACCGTCGTGAGCTGGACGGCCTCGGCATCGGCCCCGTTCGCGTCCAGGACCGGACAGGGATCCTGTGGGTCCTCGACAGCCGGGGCCTCGACGAGCTGCTGCCCGCCGATCCTCGGCTGTGGCCGGACGGCGTGCAGCGCGATGCCTCGGGCGCGGCGACCGGCGTCCTCGTGCGTCTCGATCGCTGGTTGCGCGAGCGGGTGGCGGCGCCGGTGCCCGACCTGGGCGCGGTCGGTGGGTGGCTGGCGTCGCGCGGGGTCACGTCGGTGACCGACGCCGGCGCCGACAACGGTGAGACCGAGCTGGCCCTGCTCGCCGCGGCCGGACTCCCCCAGCGGGTGGTCGCGATGGTTCGAGACCTCCACGTCGCAGCCCCGCCCGGCATCGAGGTCGGGCCGATCAAGGTCCTGCTCGACGACGATCGCCTGCCCGACATCGACGACCTCGCCGGCCGGATCGAGGCCGCCCACGCACACGGCCGAGCGGTGGCGGTGCACTGCGTCACCGAGGTCCAGGTCGCGCTCGCCCTTGCGGCCGGTGTCGATCGTCGCGACCGGATCGAGCACGGCAGCGTCGTGTCCGATGGCGGCCTCGCCGCCCTGGCGCGCGCCGGCCCGACGATCGTCACCCAACCCGGGCTCGTGGCCACCCGTGGTGACCGCTACCTCGCGGACCACGACCCGTCGGACCTGGCGGCCCTCCATCGGTTGCGCTCGTTCCTCGATGCGGGGTTGCGAGTCGCAGCGAGCTCTGACGCGCCGTACGGCCCGGCCGACCCGTGGATCGGCCTGGCCGCCGCCGTCGACCGCCGCACCGCGTCGGGCGCCCTCTTCGGTGGCGACGAGGCCGTCGACCGCCGGACCGCCCTGCGGCTCCTCGCCGGAGATCCCCACGACCCGGGCACGCCGCGACTGCTCGCCGCGGGCGAGCCCGCCGACCTGGTGATCCTCGACACCGAGTGGGGTGCGACGACCCCACAGCCGTCGGTCCTCGCGACGTTGCGCAGCGGCCGCCTCATCGCCGGACGGCTCCCCTGATCACGCCCGCGCCGTCACCTGCTACGGGTTGATCGGCGGACCTGCTGCAACGCCGGTTCGTTGCCCGAGGAGGAACGCTCGCTCGACCGGGTTCGCGGTGAGCTCCAGCGCTCGGTCGTAGGCGGTGATCGCCTCAGGGCGTCGTCCGGCGCGGGCGAGCAGGTCGGCGCGCGTCGCGTGGAACGGCTGGTAGGCGTCGAGGGTCCCGGCGAGGTCGGCAACGTCGGCCAGCGCGGCCAGTCCGGCATCGGGCCCGCGTAGCTCGGCGATCGCGACGGCGCGGTTGAGCGCCACGACGGGCTGGGGCCGGATCGTGAGGAGGTGGTCGTAGAGGTCGACGATCTGGGCCCAGTCGGTGGCCTCGGCGGTCGCGGCGTCGGCGTGCACGGCGGCGATCGCCGCTTGGATCTGGAAGGTGCCCGGCTGGTTGCGGCGCAGGCAGAGCCGCACGAGGTCGTGGCCCTCGTCGATCAGCGCTCGGTCCCAGAGGCCGCGATCCTGGTCGGCCAGGCGGATCATGGACCCGTCGGCATCGGTCCGAGCCGGGCGGCGGGCCTCGGTCAGCAGGAGCAGGCCGAGGAGCCCGATCGCCTCGGGCTCATCGGGCATGAGCTCGACGAGCACCCGTCCGAGCCGGATCGCTTCGGAGGCGAGGTCGGACCGCGTGAGCGTGTCGCCCGATGTGGCCGTGTGCCCCTCGGTGTAGATGAGGTAGATCGTCGCCAGGACCGGAGGCAGGCGGTCCGGCAGCTCGGCGGCCCGGGGCACGCGGTACGGGGCGTGGTTGTTCCGCAACTTCCGCTTCGACCGCACGATCCGTTGGGCCATCGTCGCCTCCGGCACGAGGAATCCCCTGGCGATCTCGGGGGTCTCGAGCCCACCGAGCAGCCGCAGGGTGAGGGCGACCTGGGCGTCGGCGGCGAGCGCCGGATGGCAGCAGAGGAACATGAGCCGGAGCTGGTCGTCGGCCACGACATCGACGAACGCATCGAGGTCGTCGAGCTCGGGGTTGGGGTCGGGTTCCATGTCCTCGGTCCGGAGTCGGAAGGCGGCCACGTACCGATCGGTGCGGGTCGATTCACGTCGCAACCTGTCGATCCCACGGTTGCGGGCCGTCGTGGTGATCCATCCGCCGGGGTTCGGGGGCACGCCGCGCGATGGCCATTGCACCGCCGCGATGGCGAAGGCCTCTGCGACCGCGTCCTCAGCGAGGTCGATGTCGCCGAGGACGCGGATGAGGGTGGCGGTGCAGCGACCGGCTTCCCGCCGGAAGATCGCGTCGAGGGCGTCAGTCATCCTGCATGGGACGGACTTCGACGGGTCCTTCGCAGGCGGCGGCAGCCTTGCCGGCCCACTCCAGCGCCGTGTCGAAGTCGGGGGTCTCGATGACCCAGAAGCCGCCCATCTGCTCCTTGGTCTCGGCGTAGGGGCCATCCGTCATGGACACGTCGCCGGCGTTGGAGCGGACCACCGTCGACGACGAGGCGGGGTGCAGTCCGGCGCCGAAGACCCAGGCGCCGGCTTGCGTCAGCTCGTCGTTGAAGGCGCCCACCTGGGGGCCGATGCGCAGCATGTCGGGCGTCGTGAAGTCGAGGACGTATTCGTCGTCGTGCCAGACGGAAACGAGGTACTGGGGCATGGTGGGATTCTCCTTGACCCGAAGGTTCGATGGGGTCGGTTGGTCAGTCGGCGAGTCGCCGGGCGAGGACGGGGACGACGATCGCGGCGGCGACGAGGTGGGCGAGCACCAGCCCGAGCTTGGTGGCCGTGGCGGGCGGGATGGCGACCGAGGGGACAAGGGAGAGCACCGTGAGGGTCGCGGCGGCCTGGACGAACCGGCGGCGGGGGTGGCCGCTGCGCTTGTCGAACGAGCCCGCGAGCAGTCCGCCGATCACGGCACCGAGGAAGGTCAACTGCGCGAACGCGACGAGCGGGATCATCTCGCCGT
>JAOBWM010000176.1 GCA_025463365.1 Acidimicrobiales bacterium | reverse complement strand
CGTCGAGGCCGAGGCCCTTCAGGTCGACCGAACCGGCCTGGAGCTCCTCGATCCGCTCGGCGGCATCGTGGAGCGCGGCGAGCACGAGGTCCTGGAGCATCTCGACGTCGTCGGGGTCCACCGCCTCTCGGGCGATGGTGACGGACCGGAACTGGTGGCCGCCGGTGACCTCGATGCGCACCGCTCCCCCGCCGGCCACGCCCTCGACCACGGAGTCGGCCGCTTCGGCCTGGGCGGCGAGCAGTTGTGCCTGGAGGTTGGACGCCTGCTCCATGAGGGCGCCGAAGTCGAGACCGGAGTCCCCGCCGCCGAGCAGGGCCGCAAGGGGGTCCTCGCCGAGCGAGCCGGGGGTGTGCGGGCCGTCGAGCGGATCGTCGGCCAGGCCATGCCCGTGGACCACCTGGTCGGGGGTGATGGGACGGTCGTCATCGGGGCTCATGGGTTCCTCCGGGGGGCGGATCGGGCGGGGGGATGGTTGGGGCGGATGGGGCGGCGGGGTGACGGTCGAAGGATCGGTCGAACGATCATTCGACGAGCTCGGAGCCGGGGAAGGCCTCGGTGAGGGCGGCGAGCCCGCCGCTCGGGGCGTCGGGTGCATCGTCGAGGTCGTGGACATCGGCCCCTCCGAGGTGGTCCTCGTCGGCCGGCGCCGGCGTGGCAGGCGACCCATCGGGCGCGGTCCCGCCGCCGGAGCCGTCGGCCTCGACCACGAGGCGCAGCTTCACCGGGGAGCCGATGCGGGCCGACAGCGCGGCCTCGACCTCGCCCAGCTTCTGCTCGCACTTCTGCCGATGGACCTCGTTGGGCAGCGCGAAGACCGCGGTGCTGCCCTGGACCTCGGTGAAGTGACCGGCCGAGTACATGGCCTTGGCCAGCCCACCCAGCCCGGGCAGCACGGACTCGGTCCACAGCGCCGTCAGCCCATCGGGGTCCGGCATCGACCCCCCCGCGGTCGTGGGCGCGGACTCGGCACCGGCGCTCGTCGGCTCAGACTCAGGCGCCGGAGCGGACGTGGGGGCTGGCGCGGACGTGGGGCCTGGTTCGGACGGAGCCGGGGTCGGCTCCGGCGCGGACGCAGGCGCAGCCGTTGGCGACGCGGAAGCGGGCCGCGACGGCCCGGGGCGCGAGCCACCGCCACCGCGCTGGGCCCGTTGCGCGGCCAGCTGGGCCCGGGCGATGTCGGCCGGTCGACCGCTGGAGCTGGCCGGCTCGGCCGAGGGAGACGGCGCGGAGGGCGCCGGCGTGGACGGAGCGGCCGTCGCCGCCGGTCGCGGCGCCGGGGCGCCAGGGCGAGGAGCGGCGGGGGCGACAGGAGTGGCCAGGGAGGGAGGAGTGGCCGCAGGGCTCGCGGCCGCGCCCGAGGCGACGGCAGCTTCGAGGGCGGCCACGCGGGCGGCCAGGCCGTCGATCGACGTGTCGCCGGCGACCCGGGTGATCTTCACGAGCGCCACCTCGAGCGGGATCCGGGGGTCGGGGGCCTGGCGCATCTCCAACAGCGCGTCGCCGACCTCCTCGAGGGCGCGGGTGGTGGCCCGGTCGCCCAGCTGGTCGGCCCAGGCCTGGACCTTGTCGATGTCGCCCGGAGGGAGGTGGTCGGTGGACGCGCCCATCCGCAGCAGGAAGATGTCGCGCAACCGGGCCAGCACCGCCTCGCCGAGGACACGTGGATCGCGGCCCGACGACACGGCGTCAGCGACCGCCACGAGCGACCGGCCTGCGTCCCCCGCCGCGATGGCGTCGAGGAGGTCGATCACCGCATCGCCCCGGTCGAGCACACCGCCGGCCGCGGCCACCTGGTCGAGCGCCGAGAGCGTGTCGCGCGCCGAGCCCTTGCCCTGGCGGACCACGTACTCGATCACGTCGTCGGGGAGGTCGAGGCCGGCGTCGTGGATCACCCACGCGACGTGCTCGGAGAGCTCCTCGGCCGAGAGCAGGTGGAACTCGAAGTGCTGCGTGCGGCTCCGGATGGTGTCGAGCACCTTCTGCGGATCGGTGGTGGCCAGCACGAAGACCACATGGTCCGGCGGCTCCTCGAGCGTCTTCAGCAGCGAGGCCGACGCCGCCGCGGTGAGCATGTGGACCTCGTCGAGGATGTACACCTTCGTGCGACCCGGGGACCCGAGGGCCACGCGGGCGATGAGGTCCCGGACGTCCTCCACCTTGTTGTTGGAGGCGGCGTCGAGCTCCTGGACGTCGTAGGACGTGCCGGCGTCGATGGCCAGGCAGCTGTCACAGGTGCCGTCGGGCTCGCCGCCGTCGAGGTCCTCGCAGTTGAGGGCCTTGGCGAGGATCCGGGCGGTCGAGGTCTTGCCCGTGCCGCGGGGCCCGCTGAACAGGTAGGCATGGCCGACGCGCTCGTCGCGGACGGCGTTGCGCAGGGCCCGGACCACGTGCTCCTGGCCGCGCACATCGCTGAACCGGCGGGGTCGGTAGCGGCGGTAGAGCGACTGGTAGGCCATCGCCGCTCACCCTACCGAGCCCTGCCCGGCCAGATTTCGGGAACCGGGCCGATCGCGGACCTATCGTCGCCGCCATGCGGATCAGGGGACGAGTGGGGTCGGTCGTGGCGGTCGCGGCCGTCGCCGCGGTGGTGTGTGCGGGGTCGCTGCTCGTGGCCTGTTCGAGCGGCGGCAGTTCCGGCGACGACGCGAGCCGTTCCGCCGACCGGGCCACCACGACCTCGACGAAGACGAAGTCGAAGGACCGGGGCAAGCCCGACTTCGCCTACGCCTCGGCGACGTGCCCGATGGATCTGCCCGCCGACGTGCAGGTCGACTGCGGCTACCTGGCCGTTCCCGAGAACCGGGAGGTCTCGACGTCGAACACGATCAAGCTGGCCGTCGCCCGGATCCACAGCTCCTCGAAGACGCCGAAGCCCGATCCGGTCGTCCAACTCGAGGGCGGCCCAGGCTTCGGCTCGTTGGCCGACATCGTCGGCTACTCGGGTTCGTCGGTCCTCGCCGAGCGCGATCTCATCCTCTGGGACCAGCGCGGCACCGGCTTCTCGACCCCGAGCCTCAACTGCACCGAGGCCGACGACGCGGTCTGGACCCTGTTCACCACCACCGATGACGCCAAGACCGAAGGCGGCCGGCTCGACGAATCGATGCGCGCCTGCAAGGCCCGCATCGTGAACGCAGGTGTCGACCTCGACGGCTACGACACCGTCCAGAACGCCGCCGACCTGGCGGACCTCCGCGAGGCGCTCGGCGTGCAGGAGTGGAACCTGCGCGGCGTCTCCTACGGCTCGGCCCTCGCCATCGAGGAGATGCGGTCCTTCCCCGAAGGGATCCATTCCGTCCTCCTCGACTCGGTGGTCACGCCCGACGGCGAGTTCGGCGCCACCGCCCGCGGCGAGAGCGCGCTCCGCTCGTTCGGCGAGCTCCGCAAGGCGTGCGCCGCCGATGCCCGCTGCAACACCACCTACGGCGACACCGACGTGCTCATGGCCAAGGCCGCCAAGGCGCTCGACGTCGACCCGTATCCCGTCGACATCACCCGGCCCGACACGGGCAAGGTCGAGCACGTGCAGATCACCGGCAGCGACCTCTACGCCGGCATCTTTCGCGCCATGTACGACGAGGCGCTCATCCCCGTGGTGCCCAAGGTCCTGAGCGACATCGCGGCGGGCAAGCGGGACATCATCAAGACCCTCGCCGAGCAGAACATCCCGTTCGTGACCGACCAGTTCGAGGCCATGACCACCTCCGTCGACTGCGCCGATCGCGAACGGCTGCTCGACCCGTCCAGCGTCGGACGGCTCACGAAGGCGCACCCCGAGGTGGCCGGCATCGTGTACCTCGGCAACGCCGAGGGTGGGTGTGCCGAGTGGGGCGTGGACCCGGCGCCCCGGTCCTTCAACACGATGCTGACCGAAGCCAAGAACCAGGCCCCCGTCCTCGTGATGGCCGGCCGCTTCGACCCCATCACCCCACCCGCCGGCACCCGCCGCGTGGCCAAGGCCCTCGGCACCGAGGCGCTGTTCTTCGTGAACGCCGGCCACGGCGCCGTCGGCTCGAGCGATTGCGCGAGGAACATCTACATCGCGTTCATGGACGACCCGACCGCCAAGCCCGACACCAGCTGCATGGCCGATCTCGAGGCCCCGACGTTCGCCTGACCCCTGGCTGGCCCCGGCCTGGCCCCGGGCTGACAGGTCGTGGAGCGGGGCGGCTAACGTGGACCGGTCCGCACCCGCAGGTGGCGGCCGGGTCCTGTGCATCCACAGCCCGTGAACCGGGTCAGGGCCGGAAGGCAGCAGCTCTCAGCGGAGTCTGAGGAGTGCCGCAGATCACCCGGTCGCCTCCTGCGGGTGTGGACAGGAAGTACCCAGTACCCGGAGGGGTGCGAGAGCGGCCGAATCGGCACGCTTGGAAAGCGTGTGTGGGGAAACTCACCGTGGGTTCGAATCCCACCCTCTCCGCCAATGTGATGTCGCGAGGCATTCATCGAGATCGTCGACGACAACGGCTGAGGGATCGGCCGACGACAACTCCGGCAACGCGATCAGCGCTGCTGGGATCGGGGTCGCTCAGGTTGGAACCTGCCGCCTCAGTCCTCGAGGGAACCAGTCCTGAGCACCGCGAGGATGTGACGCCAGCCGCGCCAAGCTCCGAGTGGTCAGGTCAGCCGGTAGAGCACGAACTGAGGGTGTTCGACGTCGAGCACCTCGACGGTGCCGAACCCCGCCTGGCTCGCGTACGAGCGCAACGTGTCGGCCCGCATGACGGTCCCGGTGGCGGCGCCGCCGTTCTGCATGCTCACGGCCAGGCAGTGAAGCGTGCTGAAGCTGTAGAAGAATCGTTCCGTCTCATTCGCCGGCACCGTGAATGTGTCCTCGGTTCGCTCGTCGACGACGAGGACTGCGCCCGCTGCGCCGGCCAGGTTCTTCATCGTTCGCAGGATGCCAACCGGGTCGGGCACGTCGTGCAGCATCTCGATGGCCATCACCAGGTCGTAGTCGCCGACGATCGCAGGATCGGCGGCGTCGCGCCGCTCGAACCGCGCCCGGTCGGCCACGCCGGCGTCGGCCGCAGCCCTGCCCGCGGACGCAATCGACGCCTCATCGAGGTCGAACCCGTCGACCTCCGAGCTCGGGTAGGCGCGGGCGATCGTGATCGCGGCGAGCCCTTCGCCGCATCCGACCTCGGCGATGCGCACCCGATCACCGGCGGTCAGCCTGGCCTGCACTTCGGGGAGTGCGGGGAGCCAGTTCTGGACCAGGTGGTTCACGAACACCGGCCGTGTGAAAGCGGCCTGGATATCGTGCAACTCGAACGCGCCGAACGCCTCGCCGTCGCCTCGCCGGAACTCCTCGGCCATGATCTCGATGGCCTTGCCAACCCACGGCACGACCGCCACGCACGGCTTCATGCAGGCTTCGCTGTCATCGTCGAGCAGCACGTGCGCGTGCGCGTTCGGCAGGGTGAACCGGCGCTCGTGCGCGGGGCTCGCCGTGTCGTCGACGTCCACCATCCCGGCGACGGCCTGCTGCTCGAGCCACTCCTGCGCATAGCGCTCGACGATCCCGGCCCGGCTCGCCAGCTCACCCGCAGTGATCGCACCAGCCCCAGCCAGCGCCTCGTAGAGCCCCAGCCGGACACCGAGCTCGACGTTGGCCAGCTCCACCGTCGCGAGGCTCGCCATGAAGAGTCTTCCGGCGAGATCTTCGACCTTCGCCTCATCATCCCCGGTCAGCTCGATCGTGGCCATAGGTCCCTCCGTCCAGCTGTCGGCTTTTGCTTAGCACCGTCCGGCACGACGATGTCGGGTGACCATCGCGTCGAGGTGTCGTCGAGGTTGAGTGACATGACGCCGAACACGAGGCCGGTCAGCGCTGCTGCTCCACCGGTGGTTGTGTGGTCCTTGCACCTCGCCCCAGAGACCGACGAGTCCTGAGCCTCGACGGCGGCGTGGCCGCCTCGTCCTTCGACGGCGAGCTCGCACCCGAGTGACCAACCTGCAACCGACCGAACGAAGGAGCAACGACCATGAAGCACATCCACCTTGGAACCCTCGACGTTGGACGAATCGGGCTCGGCGCCATGGGCATGTCGAGCGCCTACACCGGAGCGGGCACCGACGATGCCGAGTCCATCCGGGCCATCCATCGGGCGCTCGACCTGGGGGTCACCCTCATCGACACCGCCGAGATCTACGGCCCCTTCACCAACGAGGAGCTCGTCGGCCAGGCCATCAAGGACCGCCGCGACGACGTCGTCTTGGCGACCAAGTTCGGCTTCGTCTCCCATGCCGGGGGCGGACCCTGGAACCTCGACAGCAGCCCTGCCAACATCCGTGCCGCGATCGAAGGTTCGCTCAGCCGGCTCGGCACCGATCACGTCGACCTCTACTACCAGCACCGCGTCGACCCGAACACGCCCATCGAGGACACGGTCGGCGCGCTCGCCGAGCTGGTCGCCGAGGGCAAGGTCCTCCACATCGGTCTCTCCGAAGCCGGACCGGACACGATCCGCCGAGCCCACGCCGTGCATCCCATCACCGCCCTGCAGTCGGAGTACTCGCTGTGGACCCGAGATCCCGAACCGAAGGTCCTGCCGGTCCTGCGCGAGCTCGGCATCGGGTTGGTCGCCTACTCGCCGCTCGGCCGGGGGTTCCTCACCGGAGCGATCCACTCGACCGACGACTTCGCCGACAACGACGGCCGCAAGGACAACCCCCGTTTCACTGGCGAGAACTTCGAGCGCAACCTCCGCGCCGTCGACGAGGTCAAGGCGATCGCCGCCGAGGTCGGCGCCACCCCGGCACAGGTTGCCCTCGCGTGGGTCTTGGCCCAAGGCGACGACATCGCCCCGATCCCCGGGACCAAGCGGGCCGTCCGCGTCGAGGAGAACACCGCCGCCGACAGCATCGAGCTGAGCCCCGAGCAGATCGACAAGCTCACGAACGTCACCCCCGCTGTCGGTGACCACCACAACGAACAACAGATGCGCATGATCGAGCGCTGACCAACGTTGGTCGGGCCGGCTACCGGTCGTCTGCCCAGTCGAACTCGTAGTAGATCCAGTTCGAGTCCTGGAACGAGAGGTCGAGGCCCTCGGCCTGGGCGGAGAAGGTCCCGACCCCGCATTCGCCCTTCTGCCAGATGAACCCGTCTGGCAGCACGATCTGGGCTTGGTGGGGCTCTCCGGTCACCGGGTTCTTGAAGGTGTCGCCGGTGCCCTGGCCGACGCCGTCCGCCGACAGGGTGAGGGCGAGCCCGGAGCCCTCGAGGGTGATCGCGGCCTTCACCAGACCGGCGACCTCGAAGGTGGTGCCGAGGATCGCCCATGGATTGCCGCCGAGCTGCCCGGTGTAGATCTTGGCCAGGCAGTCGACCTGTTCGTCGGTCGTGGCCGGCTCGACGACGAACACGGCTTTGCCGCCGCCGTCGTGGATGGCCTTGGGCCAGTCGATGATCGCGATCGCCTTCACGCCTGACAGGTCGACGTCGCCACACCGGCCCTCGTCGATGAAGTTCCCGACGAACGCCTTGCAGCTGCCGTCCGACGAGCTCGGGAAGCCCGAGAAGTTGCACGTGCAGCCCGGCGCGCAGTTGCAGAACTCGTACCCCCTGCCCCGTAGGCGCCAGGCGGTCTTCTGTTCGGTCATGGACATGTCGAACTACCTCCTCATCAGGTGAGCTGGCCCACGGTCGTGGGATGGAACAACAACACGACGCCGAGAACGAGGAACAGGCCACCGACGACCGGCGCGAGTCGCTCGCCGAACGGAGCGACCTTCTCGAACAGGATCACCGCCGCCACGACGGCCATCCATGCGAGTTGCATGGTTCCGAAGGCGACGAGGACGGCCATGAGCATCCAGCAACAGCCCAGGCAGAAGAGACCGTGGTGGGCCCCGGCCAGGACGGCTCCGGTCGGACGATGCAGGTTCTTGCCGTGGCGCATGAAGAACGAGAACGGCGAGCGACAGTGCTCGAGGCAGACCGCCTTCAGCGGGGAGACCTGGTAGGCCGCGGCCACGACGAGCACGGCGCCGGCGATCCGACCAGCGGTGGGGGTCGCGTCCGCCAGCGGACCGGCGAGGCGCTTCCAGACCGCGTAGACGGGCAACCCCATCGCAGACCAGATCGCTGCGTAGCCGAGGAGGAACAGGCCGACCGGAGCGACCGTGCGGCGCTGCGCCGCCCGGGTGTAGAGCCGGACCACCGGCAGGATCGCCGGCAGCATCATCGCGGCCATCATCGCCACCCACGCGGCGAGGAACGCGGCCAGCGACATCGCCACCTCGCCGGACATCATCATCATCGGGGCATCCATGTCACTGGCCGTGACGGCGGACCACCACCACCCCACCGCTGCGCCCCCCAGGAGCGCGGCCGCGAGCCACGCATCAGGGCTTCGTGACAACGTCGTCTCGCGCACTCGAATGGCCATCGGGAACCCCCGGGCTTCGACGTGACGATGATGGCACGCCCGAGTTGGTCGTGCTCCCGAGATCGCGGGCGCGAGCGTCGAGCGGTACCGGCCGGGTCGAGGGGCCAACTGCGTGCGTTCGGCTCAGCGTTGGAGCATGAACGCCGATAGTGTCGGGACAGGCACGCTGAGCGAACGCCAACTCGGTGTGCCGAAACAGTTGGAGGGGGGCGATGGGGAGACGGGGCCGCTCGTGGCCGTTGCAGGCCTACATCCTGCTTCTCGTCGTGGTCTCGGCCATGGCTGCGGGTGCAGGCATCGTCTTCGAGCGCGCCCAGTCGATCCAAGACGCCCGCCAGTCAGCGATCGACGACGCGGGCTTCGGTGCGCAGCAGGCGGCGAAGGGCATCGGCGCGGGCCTGGCATTGGTCCGCACCACGGTGGACCAGGCGGCGGCGAACCCGAAGGTGGAGGTCGTCTTCACCAAGCCGGCCGGGTGCACCCTGACGTTCGGTGGGGCCGGGGGGTTCACGACGGGCCACCTGGACATCGTGCGGTCAGACGGCGAGGTCATGTGCACGTCGCTCACGAGCTCGAGCGATGTCGGCTACGCCAAGGAGCCATGGTTCGGTCGCACCCTTCGTGAGCCGCTGGTGCTCGGCCCGCTCAGAGACGCTCGAACCGGACGATCGACGATCGTGGTGGCGACCCCGGTGCCCGGCCACGGCACCGTCCTCGCGTTCATGGATCTCGACGGCTTGGGCCCCGGGCTCGCCGACGCGCTTGCCGGTCGTCGCAACCTGGAGTTCCTGATCACGAGTGCCAACGGCCGCATGGTGCTGTCCCGCTCGATCCACGCCAAGGAGTGGACCGCCAAGCCGCTCGCCGGCACCGCGTTCGCCGGGTCCTCGGGCACCGAACGTCCCGACGTCGACGGGACCCGGCGCCTGTACGCCGGCCGGATCGTCAGCGGAGTCGGTTGGAAGGTGTACGCGGGTGCGAGCCGCCACGAAGCCCTGTCCGATGCGATGCGATTGCAGCGTCGCGAGATCGGGATCCTCCTCCTCGGCCTGATCGGCGCACTCGGGGCTGCGCTCCTGCTCCACCGCCGGCTCGCCCGCCCGATCCAGCAGCTCGGCACTGCTGTCCACGATTCGGCGATCCGGGGCGAGTTCGAGCCCGTTGCGGTGTCGGGGCCCCGCGAGGTCACCGAGCTCGCCGGCGAGTTCAACACCATGATCGAGACCGTCAACCGCGAGCTCCGCGAGCGACACGAGGCCGAGGCGAAGGTCCGAGAGTCCGAGAGCACCTACCGGCTGCTGTTCGACGCGAACCCGGAGCCGATGTGGGTGTACGACGTCGAGACGTTGGAGTTCTTGGAGGTCAACGACGCCGCGATCAGCCACTACGGCTTCTCGCGAGAGGAGTTCCTCGCCATGCGGGTCGACGATCTCCAGCCCCGCGGCTTGACCCCGGTCGACGATCGCTCGGCGATTCCGTCGGACCCGGACCCGTGGCGATCGGTCCGGCATCGCCGCAAGGACGGCACCGTGCTCGACGTCGTGATGGAGTCGCACGCCATTCCCTTCGATGCTCGAAGCGCACGCCTCGTGGTCGTCCAGGACGTGACCGAACGCGAGCGGCTCCAACGCCAGGTCCAGCAGACCCAGCGCCTGGAGAGCCTCGGTCAGCTGGCGGGCGGCGTGGCCCACGACTTCAACAACCTCCTCGGGGTGATCCTCAACTACGCGGCGTTCGTCGAGACGAAGCTGGCCGACGCGGCATCGGTGGTCGGCGGCGAATCGTGGGAGCCGGTGCGCGACGACGTCGAACAGATCGAGAAGGCGGCGAGGCGCGCCACGCAACTCACGCACCAGCTGCTGGCGTTCGCCCGGCGAGAGGTGGTGCAACCGATCGTGTTGAGCCTCAACGACGTGGTGGGTGAGGTCGAGCAACTCCTGCGCCGCTCCATCGGCGAGCACGTCCGGCTCGAGACGCGCCTCGAGCCCGACCTCTGGCGTGTCAAGGCCGACGCCGGCCAGCTGGAGCAGGTGCTGGTCAACCTGGCGGTCAACGGCCGCGATGCGATGCCGGCGGGCGGAAGCCTCTCGATCGACACCCACAACATCGATGTCGACGCCAGCTACGCCGCCAGCCGGCCGGGAATGATCCCCGGCCCCTACGTCCGCCTCCGCGTCAGCGACACCGGCACGGGCATGGATCAAAAGGTCGCCGCCAAGGCCTTCGAGCCCTTCTTCACGACGAAGCCCGGCGGCGAGGGAACGGGCCTCGGCCTGGCCACCGTCTACGGGATCGTGACCCAGGCCGGCGGCTACGCCCGCCTGTACTCCGAACCCGGCTACGGCACCACCTTCACGGCGCTGTTCCCCGCCACCGACCAGGCCGCCACCATCCGGGTCGCTCCCGCAGCACCCAACCATTCGGCGGGAGGCGAGACGGTGCTCGTGGTCGAAGACGAGCACGCCCTCCGGGAGGTGACGCGCCGGATCTTGTCCCAGAACCAGTACGACGTGCTGCTCGCATCCAACGGCGACGAGGCGATCCACGTCGCCGAGGAGCACGAGGGCGCCATCGATCTGCTGCTCACCGACGTGATCATGCCGAACATGCTCGGTCGGGAGGTCGCCCAACGGATCACCGCGGTCCGCCCCGGGACCCGGGTGCTGTACATGTCCGGGTACGCGCAGCCGATGCTCGACTCCACCGGTGGGCTCGACCCGGACGTCACGCTGGTCGAGAAGCCCTTCTCGGCCGCGAGCCTGCTGGCCATGGTGCGTCGCGTGCTCGACGCCGAGGTCCTCGACGTCCCCGCGGCCCCCGATCCTGGGGTCCCCGTGGCCCTGGTGGACCCCGCTCCGGCCGGCAGCTGACGCCAGACACGGCCCGCTCGTCCGTTTGTCGGGAGGCACTGGTACCTTACGGCGTATGGGGGAAGGGCTTGCGGTGGTGGTGCCCGTGTACAACGAGCCGCGCATCGAGCGGACCTTGGCCGGGCTGTACGGCCAGACGCACCGCGACGGTGTCCACCACTACCTGGTCGACAACGGGTCCACCGACGACACCCGCGCCCGCATCGACGCCTTCCAGGCGGCCCACGCGGACTTCCCGCTGACGGTCCTCGAAGAGGCCCAGAAGGGCACCGGCGCGGCCTCGGACACGGGATTCCGCCAGGCCGCCGCCGACGGCTTCCGCGTCGTCGCCCGCACGGACGGCGACAGCGTCCCGTCGCCGGCGTGGACGGGCCGGATCGTCCTGGGCTTCGCGGCCGAGCCGGCGGTCCAACTGCTCGGCGGGGCCAGCAAGGCGCTCGAAGACCAGTACCACCGCCGGGGCGACGGCGTCTTGCTCTCGGTCGCGGTGCGCGGCGCCCGCGTTGCGCTCAGCCTGCAACACCGCGACGGCGACTACCGCCACGCCGTCATCGGCCACAACATGGCCACCCGCTCGATTGCCTACGAACAGGTGGGTGGCTTCGAGCGCACGGCGATCGACGCACGCGACGAGGACGTCGACTACTCGCTCAAGATCGCCAAGCAGTTCGGACGCGCCGCCATCCAGACCGACTCGGCCATGCACGTGGCCACGTCGATGCGACGCGTCCGCGAGTACGGCATCCGCGGCACGGCCCTCCACCACCTGTTCCCGGGTCGGCGCATCCGGTCGAGCAAGGAGATCGACGTTCGGTAGCCCGGCCCGGCGGACCGGCGGTCGTAGCACCATCGTGCACTTGCCAGCGAGCAGCGACAGGCAGAGGGTGGGAGACGGTGCCTTCCCCCGATCCGGGCACCACAAGGAGCAACACGTGACGACTCGACGAACGATCCAACTGGCGTGCGGCGCAGCGGCGGCCCTGCTTGTGCTCGCCGGCTGCGGGAGCAGCGGCGGCGGCAACACATCATCGGCGGCGAAGAGCACCACGACTGCGGCGAAGAGCACGAAGACGGCCGCGCCGGACGCGTCGGGCGTGGCCAAGGTCAAAGACGACGCCATGCAGGGATCGATCCTGGCCAACGACAAGGGGTTCACGCTCTACACGCTGACCTCCGGCGGCAAGGCAGTGGCCTGCACCGGGGCCTGCCTCGACGCCTGGCCCCCCGCCAAGGTGCCCTCCGGGACGGCCGCGAGCACCCTCGGCGGCGTGAAGCTCGGCACGACCAAGAGCGCGGATGGGACCCTGATGCTGACCGCCGACGGGCTCCCGCTGTACACGTTCTCCGGTGACAAGACGGCCACCGACGCGGCCGGCGAAGGCCTCGCGAGCTTCGGGGGGACGTGGCACGTGGTCAAGGCCGGCAGCGGCGGCGCCACGGCGACCACGGAAGCACCGGCCACGACCAATGCCCCGGCGAGCAGCGGGGGCGGCGGCTACTGACCGACGCCCCCTGCTCAGGTCCGCACGCGGATGTCGATCACGCGAGAGGACGAACCGAGGTTCGTACCGCGGTCGTCGACGAACAGGATCGTGGCCTCCAGCACGGTTCCCTGTTCGTCGGCGACGGTGCAGTCGACCGTGCGGTCCGTGTAGCTGCCACCGTCCTCGACCTGGCCGCTCCCCGCCCGACCGACGCAGGTCACCGTCGACGTCCGGTACGCACGCGTGACGGACTCGCCGGCGAGACCGAGGAGCCCGTCGCGAGGCTGCGTGTTCCCGTCGGGCAGGGCGCTGAGCCCGCGGGGCCGACGCAGCGAGGCCGACGCGAACGACAGCGCGTCCTCGGACCGCTGGAGGCGATCCGTGCGCGATCGGTAGGACGAGGCACCCCGGAGGCTGGTCTGCGTGAAGAGCAGGAGGCCGGCCAGAACCGTCCCGGCCAGGACGATGACGGCCAACGCCAGCACCATCGTGACGCCGTCCTCGCGACCGCGCCCGCTCATTCGGTCCACGACAGCACCAGGCGGGGGGTGAGGGCGTTGTTGCTGCCCTTCGACATGAACTTGTTCGACTCGTGCTCGTCGCACCCGTTGGGCATGTCGCTCACGACCCAGCCGCGGTTCGCCCAGTCGCCGCCGCCCGGGCTCGGGTACCAGTGCCGCACTTCGGGCAGGACGTTCACGGTGAGGGATCGATCGACCCACGAGGCCTGCGTGGTGAACCCGTGGCGGATGGGCTGCAGGCCGTCGAGCGGGAACTGCTGGACCGGGCTCGTGTTCCAGGTCAGCGTGGCGGGGTCCCACGCCCTCGCCAACACGTCCAGGTTGTGCTGGGACGTGCACTTCTGATTCGAGAGGTTCTGGGTGGCGTCGTGGAAGACGAGCCGCAAGGAGGCCGACGTCAACGTGCGCTGCGGCGGCATGAACGCCGGCTCGCCCGATGCCGTCCCGTCACACGGCCCCGACAGGTTGAACCGGAAGTACCCGCTGATGATCTTCCCGGCCCTGGAGCGGTCCTCGATGAAGTTGCGCCCGCCGGGGCTCTCGCCGTAGTCGTCACGGTCGTTGAAGTTGCGATCGGGCTGGTCCTGGTAGACGTTGGCGTCGTCGGACACCACGAGGGTGCACCGGCGGAGCACCGGAGCCGATCCCGTGGACGAGCCCTCGCTGCGCAGGCCCCGCACCGTGAAGGAGTAGCGATCCTTCGTCACCACGGTCATGGCCACCAGGCGGCACTGGGCGTCGCCGGCCACGCTGGCCGGTGCGGCGAGGGCGCCGGCGGTCGCGCGGCATTCGACGGTCACCGGCTTGGGGCTGAGCGCCAGGTCCGGGACGACCGCGATCACGCGGGGCGTCGCGGCCAGCGCATCGTCGACCGACGACCCCACGCAGGTCCGGCGTTCGAGCACGTGGTCGCTGGTGACGGAGTAGCTCGTCACGACGATCCCGACCCCCGCTGAGCCCGACACCGAGAGGAGGCGAACGAGCGCCTTCGGGTCGCCGCCGCACCCGGTCACGGCACGCGACACCGGCGGCGTCGAGCCGACCGCGCTCGACGTCCCGACGTCCTCGGCGAACCGGGCGCCGGTCAGGAACGCGGAGCCTGAGCTCGTGACCCGAGTCACCGTTCGGTCGGCGTTGAACGACACCGAGATGATCACCTGGCTGAGCGCCCCCACCACGAGCACCATGATCACGAGCCCGATGAGCAGCTCCACGAGCGTGAAGCCGTCCTCGTGCGAGCGGGATGGGCTCACGGGTTGGCCACCACGTCGAAGGCCCAGCGCTGCCTCGCGTCGCGAGGGTCCGTTGCCGCGACGCAGTCGGTGACGAACGAGTAGTCACCGACGTTGAACGGGGCCGGCTTCGCGTTCGCCGGGATCTCGCGGGTGCACTTCGTCGGATCGCGGTCGTTGACGAGGAGCCCGGCGGCGGTGAGCGTCCAGAGCTGCGACTTGGTCGAGACCCGGACGTCTTGGTCCTGGCAGGGGCGGAACGCGAGGTTGCGATCGGGCCCGGCGGAGCCGTAGTTGTAGTCGAGGCAACTGTCGAGCTTGCCGACCGCGTGCAGTTGGCGGTTGTTGGTGGCGAGGAAGACCACGTTCGAGGTGACCGGGCCGTCGCACTCCCACGCCCACACCGACCGGCCGTCGTCGACGGGCCCGTCGGGCTGCATGCACCGGCCCGAGCCGAGGTTGCGGATCTTGACGTAGCGCGTGGTGAGCGTGGTGCCGGCGTCCTCGACGACGAAGCGCTGCGCCGCCGAAGCCGCGTTGCACGCGGCCAGCTTCATGAGGGTGGCGTCGAGGTCGGCCTGCAGGCAGATCGCCCCGTTGCGGTTGTCGGCCACTTGGAGCTGCACGAACGGGGACGCGCCGGCCACAGGCACGCGGGTCCACTTCTGGTTCGAGCCGCCGTGGCAGTCCGAGTAGTAGGGCACGTCGTTCAGGGCGACGTTGCGCGCATCGAAGCAGAAGTTCCCGTTCTGGCTGTTCTTGATCTGCCCGTCGGACGTGAACGTCAGCGCCTGTGCGGGACGACCGGAACCGGCGCAGGGCCAGGTCCACAGCGACGACCGGTCGTCGGTCACGGTCTTGGGCTCGACGCACCCCGAGTCGGGCCGGAACCCGCTGCGTACCTGCTTCAGCGTCACCGATTGGGCGGCGAGGTCCTCGAACGCCCACGCCTGCCGGGTCGGGCCGACCGTGCAATCGGACCGGGTGAGGGCATAGTCGCCGTTGCGCAACGGCGACCCGACCGCCTGCTCGCTACCGAGGATCTCTCGCACGCACGACTTGGCTCCCTGGGTCGCCATCCGGCTGCTGCGCAACAACCCGATCGGGCGCCCGGACGCCGTCGTCGCTCCCGACGGGATCACCAGGCTGCGGGCGCCCGCCGAGTCCTGACCCCACACCTGACTGGTGGGCGCGGTGTCGTCGCACGACCACAGCACCGCGGAGTTGGTGGTCGAGGTGGCCAGGGCCCCGAGGTCGTCGAGGCAGTACCGGGTGTCGCTGGCGGCGCGGAGCTGACCGGTGTTCAGCTGGACGAACTGCTGGAAGGGACGGGTGTTCCCGGCGCACGGCCAATCCCAGAGCTTGCGCTTGTCCGCGAAGGCGCCCCCAGGGACGGGCTCGAGGCAGTTGGCGCTGTCGACGTTGCGGACGTGGCCGATCCGGGGATCGGCGTTGGTGCCTGCGTCCTGGAGGGTCCACGCGAGCGCGGAGTCGTTGATGTTGGCGGCGTTGTTGATGTCGCAGGGTGCGAGCGTGACCGGCGCCATGTCGAGCCCGGCGCGCAGGCACATCGAGTAGTCCTGCAACCGGATCCAGACCTTGCCGTTGCCGAGGTCGGTGTACTTCCAGCGCTGCTGGTACTGCGTGCCGCACGTGTTGTTGAAGTACGGCTTCGAACCGGTGGTGTTGCTCGTGCTGTCGAGGCACCGGTAGATCTCCGGCGAGAGGCGGATCTGCCCGTTGGTGAGGCGGACGAAGGCCTGCTTGGGCCGCAGCGCGCCCGAGCACGGCCACGACGTCAACGTTCCGCTGCCGTTGTTCGCCAAGCCGTCGTAGGGCATCGCGCAGCCCGAATCGGTGCGCATCGCGCTCCGGAACTGGACCGTCTGCTGGTGGAGGAGGCCGACCTGCTCGAAGTACCAGCGCTGGTAGGGCAACGCCACCGACGCCGGATCGCTGATGCAGCCCTTGGCCCGCGCGTAGTCCGCGCCGTCCGTGCCGGTCACGACCTGCAGGCAGCGTCCGCCTTGAGCCAGCTTGACCTGGCGCGGCGTGGGGTCGGACGTGACGGTCTGGGAGAGATCGGCCACCGGTTGCAACACGCCGCGCTGGCTGTCGGACGCCGAGGACGCGTCACCGGGATCGCGCACGTTGCACAAGTAGGAGATCGACCATTGGTTGTCGCCACCGCCGGACCAGTCGAGGCAGTACGCAGGGTTGGACACCGGCCGGTACTGCACCTCGGTGTCGCTCACGCGCAGGCGCAGGAACTCCTGGTTCGGCCGGTCGGAGCTGCAGGGCCACGCCCACATCCATGGGTTGCCCTGGTCGGGCTGCTTGTCCTTCTCGGGCTCGAGGCAGGTGTTGAAGTTGCCCTCGTTGCGCAGCCAGCCGCGGCTCACGGTGGCCGGCGCCGTCGAGGGCTCGATCGCCCACCACTGCCGCTGTTCTGCGTCCGAGCAGGTGCGCACCCGCACCCGGTACGCGTCGTACCCGCCTTCGAGGCAGTTGCCGGTCGCCGCCACGCGGATGCGGTAGTGGTCGCCCTGCACCTCGACGCCCCACTGCTGGCGCGTCCCGTTGTTGCAGTAGTTCACGCCGACGGAGTCCCGGTCGTCGCCGTTGCCGGCATCGAGGCAGGCCGTCTGGTCACGGTCGTTGACGATGCGGTCGTACCCGTCGAGCAGCCACTCACCGCTGTCGCGGCTCCCGCCGAAGCACGGGAACTGCTCGGCTCGGCTCGTGGACTTTCCGACGCCGGAGGACACGTCGGTCCAATAGGGGGGCTTGTCGGCCTTGCCCGCCTCGATGTCGAGGCAGCTGTTCCCCTTCGTGTTCCGGAGCCGCACCGCGTAGGTGGCCGGGGGTGGCGCGCCCTGCTGCACCTCGACCGCCCACTGTTGCTGGGGTGAGCCGTTGCAGTCGTTCACGATCAGCCGGGTACCGATCAGGCGCTTGCCGCCCTCGATCTCGAGGCACTGGTTGATCGCAGCGTTGTTGACCTTCTGGGTCACCTGGATGGCGCTGCCCACGATCCGCAGCTGCTGCCAGAGCTTCGCCGGATCACACGTCCAGAGACTGGGGCCGAGGCGGGGGTTCTGCCGGGCCTCCTGGGTGTCGATGCACTGGCGGCCCAGCACGGTGTCGGTCGAAGCCACCGTCTTGAACTGCTTGGTGCCCGAGTCGTAGGTCCAGCCCTGGTAGCCCTTGCCGTTGCAGCTCAGCGCGATGAGCGACGCCGCGACATCGCCCGCATCGTCCTTGACCGAGGCGCACGACCCGAAGGCGACGTTGCGGATCTGCACGGTCGTCGTGGTCTGCGGGACCAAGATGACCTCGAGGGCGGGACGCTGCTCGGTCTCCTTCCACTCCTTCGTGCGGAACTGGAAGCCGGGCGGCTGGGTGGCACACGTGCGGCCGAGGTACGTCGGGCTGCAGGCCTCGGTGAGTCGCCACCCGTAGTTGCGGTCCGCCGCGGACGGGTTCGAGTAGAAGCTCTGGACGTCGGCGGTGAGCGACGCGTCGCTCACGTATTCGAAGCGCGGCGAGTAGTCGCCCTTGTCCGCCGGGTGCGTGAACAGGCTGCGCCCCGGCGCCAACACCGTCGGAGCCGACGACCAGGAGGCGGTCGCTTCGGTCCACGGGGCCGTGGCCCGCTCGAGCACATGGGTGCACTGGTCCGGACAGGTCGGCGCGCCGGAGATGCGCCAGGAGTACAGGCGCAACTGGGACCGGAGCACCACCATGCGCTCGCTCGTCGCGGGGAGCTTCGAGACCGTGTCGTTCGGGCCTCGGCAGCGCGTCGCGTCGGCGGTGACGTCGAAGCGCAGCAGCGCGTCCTGCTCGGCGGTGCCGCTGTGCGACACGTTCATGGTCTCGGCCGAACCGGCCGTCGCTCCAGGGTGGGCTTGGTCGATCGACGTGTCGCTGACGCTGTCGCCGGTGATCGTGCACCGCACGGCGCCGGCGGGCAGCAGGTCCGAGCGCGACAGGTTCCCGTCGAACGACTTGAGGACCGTGAGGTGCCGGCGCATGCTCGTCAAGCCCGTCGCCGGGGCCGGGCTGCGGATGTCGAAGGAGATCCGCTGCAGCATCGTGTCGTCGGTCGCGCCGATCGTGAGGCCGTCGCATGCCGTGGGGAACGCCTCGAAGCCCGCATCGGCCGGATCGCCGGTCCACCGCTGCACCGAGGTCACGTCGGCCTCGTACCCCGATGGAAGCGCGTACCCCGACGGCGCCTGGTAGTCAGCCGGCCTCGCGCACGGGACGTACGGGGCATCGACGAGTGCCTCGGAGAAGTTGCGGACCACGACCTCCGAGGTGGCGGCCGCCCGATGGACACCCGCGGCGCGGATGGCGACGAGGACCCCCTGGAGCACTGCCAGCCCGACGAGGGTCACGATCACCAGGGCGACGAGGAGCTCGAGGAGCGTGTCGCCGCCTTGAGCTCGATCCCGGTGCCGGACCCGCCCCGCTGGGTCGCGCCAACCAGGCCGATGGCCCCTACGTCCCCCTCGATGGTGGCCGAAGCCCGACATCGCCACAGTGCTCGCCCTCCCCCCGATGGGTGACCCTAACGGTCAGGCGCTCAAGGGACAATGAACCTTGTCGAAATGGTCGGTGACGCGCGGAACTGGCCGCCGACGGGCACGCACGACCCGCCGGCCTGACCCGAGGTCAGGGAGCGGCGAACCGGCCCACGGTGGCGAACAGGTCGGTTGTGACCTCGACCAGCTCCTCGACCGGGGCGCGGTCGCGGGCGGTGAGCCAATCGACCATGAGTTGGCGCACGGCGCCGGCGAGGATCACCGCGGTGAGGTGCACCGAGGGAAGCCGCACCAGCCCGGCCGCTTCGAGTTGCACCGCGTACGCCTCGATGATGGCGCCGAACTGGTCGACGCACGCCAGCGCCTTCTCCGCCGGAAGCCCCATGACCTCGATCATCGCGATCCGGGCCCGGCGGGGGTCTCCGAGCATCGACGTGTAGAAGGCGTGGAGCCCAGCCCGGCTCATCGCGGTCGGGTCGGTCGGCTCCACGCCGTCGAGCGCCCCCACCACCAGCGCGGCCGCCTCACCGACGATGCGGTCGTGGAGCTCCTCGAGCACCTGGTCGCGGCTGTCGAACGCTTCGTAGAAGTGCCGGGCCGTCACCCCGCTGTGCCGGCAGAGCGCCTGGATCGAGACGTTGGCGAACCCGACGGTCCCGTACAGCTCGAGCGCCGACCCGAGGAGCCGGTCACGTCGCTCGAACTGGCGCTGCTCGGGGGATGCCCCGCGATAGGTCCGCTGCCGCTGTGCCCCGTCCTTCGCCACCGCTGCCCCCACCGACATGCCTCCCCGTGCGTTGCTGCACGAGGCTACCGGGGCGAAGCCGCCTGAGCAGGCTGCGACGCCGGTCTCACGCGGTGACGGCCTCGGCTTGGGCCTGGGCACGCCGGCGCAGCGGCGGGAGGTGCGTGGTCGGCTGGCGGCGGGGCGGGAGCTCGTCGAGCAGCGCGCCCATGATGAGGGCCACCTCGGCGATGGCCGCCTCGAACGGCTCCTCGTGGCCCACGGGCGCCTTGTTCAGCCCGCTGACCTTCCGGACGAACTGCCGCGCCGCGGCTTCGACCTCCGTCTCGGTCGCGGGCGGCTCGAGTCCGCGGAGCTCGGTGATGTTGCGGCACATGGCGATCCTCCGGTCGTGGACACGCGTGGCCCACTCGACGAGTGACCAGGGTACGGCGGAAGCAGCCGGAAGTCTTCGGGGGTCATCGGGGCAGGCAGGATGGATGCCATGGTCGCCATGCCAGCCACGTCGGTCGAGGTCGAAGCGATGGGCGTCGCCCTCGACGAGGCCCGGCTGGCGGCCGAGGCCGGCGAGGTGCCCGTCGGCGCCGTCGTGCTCGTCGACGGCAAGATCGTCGCTCGGCGCCGAAACGAGCGCGAGACGAGCGGCGACCCGACGGCCCATGCGGAGGTGCTGGCCATCCGCGATGCGGCGGCGGCCGTCGGCACGCGCCGGCTCCACGAGGCCACGCTCGTCGTCACCCTCGAGCCGTGCCCGATGTGTGCCGGCGCGGTGTGGGCCGCCCAGGTCGGCCGGGTGGTGTTCGGTGCCGCCGACCTGCGCGCCGGCGCCACCGGCTCGCTCTACAACCTCGCGGTCGACCAACGCCTGAACCACACGTCCGAGGTGGTGGCCGGCGTCCTCGCCGAGGAATCGGCCGCCCTCCTCACCGCCTTCTTCGCCGCTCGCCGCTGACCGGCGCGCGCCGCCACAGGCCGCTGCTGGACGCGATCCGGCGTGGGAGTCCTGCGACCCTCGCGGCTAGGGTCGCAGGCGGAGGGTTGCCAGAGCGGACGAATGGGACGGTCTCGAAAACCGTTGTGGTTGCAAGGCCACCGTGGGTTCAAATCCCACACCCTCCGCCAGCCAGATCGAAGGCCCGGGCCGCGGCTCGGGCCTTCGCCGTTCCCGGGGAGCGCTCGCCCGACGGCGTGTCCGGCTGATCCCGGCTGACCGAGACGCTCAGGCGTTCAGGCGCTCAGGCGGCCGGGTCGGTGACCGCCGAGGCGGCGGCCAGGCGGTCGAACTCGCGGGTGTCGTGGGCGCTGAAGACCTCGATCTCAGCGCCGTGGCTCGCCACCAGATCGCGGAGCCGGGCGTGGTTGGCAGCCACCCGCTTGCGGTCCACGGCGACCATCTGCTCGAAGCGGCGGACGACCGCCGAGCCGGCTGGTGCCGACGGTCGGACGACCTGCTGGTCGAAGTAGGCGTCGCCGCAGTGCAGGAGCCAGCCGCCAGGCCCGTCGACGGCGATCACCGCGTGGCCGTGGGAGTGGCCGGGCAGGGGGATGGCGAGGATCTCCTCGGGGAGTCCCGCCAAGGCATGGACCGCGTCGAAGCCGAACCATGCCTCGCCGGTCTGCTCGTAGGTCTCGAAGGTGGCGCCGTGCGCCCACTGGATCGGCCGGTAGCGGGTCTTCTCGGCCATGGTCGGCCGGTCCTGCGCCATGTCGAGCTCCGTCGCGTGGACGTGCACCGTGGCATCGGGGAAGTCCGCCAGGCCGCCGGCGTGGTCGACGTCGAGGTGGGTCACCACGATGTGGCGGACGTCGGCGGGATCGAGGCCGAGGCCGACGAGCTGGGCCTTCGCGGTGCGAGCCGGGTCGAGGTCGGGCCGGAAGAGCTTCGCGAACGGCCACCCGAGCTGGTGGACAGGGTCGGCGCGTCCCTCGGTCCCGATCCCGGTGTCGACGAGCACGATCCCGGACCGCTCGGTCTCCAGGGCCAGCACGTGGGCGACGAGGTGCCCGCTCGGACCGGATCCGAGGATCGGGCACATCGTGCAGCAGTCGAGGTGGTGGACCTTGGTGACGGCACCCATGCGAGCCCCCTTGGCGTGGCGGACCGCAAGTCTGCCCCTGCCGCCCCTGAACCGCGTCGGCCCTCGTGGTACCAGCGCCTCTCCGCCCTCGGGCCGATGATGGGATTAGGGTCCGCAGCTCTCGCACGGCGGGGGCGGATGTGAGATACGGCCGACCCGCGTCGAGCACCTCGGCATCGGGAGCCACCTCATGAGCTACGACCCCACCATCCCTCCTCCGCCTGGCGCGGTCCCCGCCCCCGGCGCGGTCCCCGCCCCCGGCGCGTACGGCTCGGACCCGTCGCCGGTCGGCGGCGTCGCCGGCCTGCCCCCGGGCGTCGCTCCCGTCGGTGGCGGCATGCGGCTCGTGGCCTACCTGCTCGAAGGTGTCCTCGTCACCGTGACCTTGGGCATCGGCTGGCTGATCTGGGCCGCGATGCTCGCACCGCACGGCCAGACGCCCGCCAAGAAGCTCCTTGGGCAGCGCGTCATCGGCGCCCAAGACCTCAAGCCCTTGGGCTTCGGTCGCATGTTCTGGGTCCGTGGGATCCTCGCGGGCATCGTGGCCTCCATCGCGATCACCATCACCCTCGGCGTCCTGCTCTTCATGCCCTTCTGGGACAAGAACAACCAGAACATCTGGGACAAGGTCTCCGGGTCCTACGTCGTGACCGACCCCGGCAACGCCTGGAACGTCTGAGCAGCAGGGATGCGGCCGCCGCGCGTATCTGCTCCGTAGCGCTCGACCTCGCGGTCGATGTCGAGCGGGAGCGGACGGGCGGACGGCGACTCGCCTTCGCCGAGCAGTGCCAACGGAACGACCCAGCAGACCTCGAACTCGAGGCCGTCGGGATCGTGGGCGTACAGGCTCTTGCTCACCGTGTGGTCCGATGCGCCGACGAGCGATCCTGCATCAGACAGCTTGGCGGCCAGCTCGGCCAGGTCCTCGAGCGTCGGCACCTCCCACGCCAGGTGGTACAGACCCACCGTCGCGCGGCCCGCCATCGACGGCCCGGCCTCCTCGCCGATGGAGAAGAACGCGATGTCGTGGTCGTTGGTGGATCCCGGCGCGCGAAGGAACGCCCCGCCCGGGAACACGGCGACGGTGGAGAAGCCGAGCACGGATTCGTAGAACGCCGCGCTCCGGGCGGCGTCACGGACGTAGAGCACGGCGTGGTTCATGCCGGTGATTCCCACGGCGGGACCTCCTCGATGGGTATGGCGACGAGCAGAGCAGACGGGAGCGACGGACGTACGAAAAGACGAGCGACGCCGCACGGGCGGGAGGCCCGGGCGGCGTCGCAGTTCCAGGGTCCGGACGGGACCCGACCGGTCAGGCGGCCTGGAGGACGGCTTCGACCTCGAGGACGACCTTGATCTTGTCGCCCACCACGACGCCGCCGCCGTCCATCGGGATCTCGAAGTCGACACCGAAGTCCTTGCGGCTGATCTCGGTCTCAGCCGAGAACCCGGCGCGGGTGCCGCCCCACGGGTCGCCATGGACGCCGTTGAACTCGAGATCGAGGTCGACGCTCTTGGTGACGCCCTTGATGGTGAGGTCACCGGTGAGCTTGTAGCCGTTGCCATCGGCGCTCACGCCGGTGGAGGCGAAGGTCATCTTGGGGTTCTTGTCGACCTCGAAGAAGTCGGCCGAACGCAGGTGACCGTCACGCTGGACGTCACGGGTGTTGATGGAGTTGAGGTCGACCTCGACCTGGACGCTCGACTCGAGCGGGTTCTCCGCGATGTTGATGGTGCCTTGGAAGGTCTCGAAGTTGCCGCGGACCTTGGACACCATCAGGTGGCGGACGGTGAATCCGACCTCGGAGTGCGATGCGTCGATGCTCCACGTGCCGGTGGGGATCTCGGGGGTGCTCATGGGGGTTACCTCGGTGCTGGTGAGCGGGCTAGTTGAACTGACAACCACTCTACACCACACAAAGTTGAAATGTCAATCAACTGCGGATCCGGGTACACTCCCGCCATGGCCACCGACCTTCCCGACGCCACCGATCCCACCGCCCCGGACCAGCCCGTCGCCTGGCTCGACGAGACCGAGCAGCACGCCTGGCGCAGCTTCATCGCCGGCTCACGCCGGCTCCTCGAACGCCTCGACCAGGACCTCAAGGCGCGGGGCCTGACCCACGACGACTACGGCGTGCTGGTGTCCTTGTCGGAGTCCGACGACGGCCGCATGCGGATGGCCGAGCTCGCCCTCCGATCGGTCGAGTCCCGCAGCCGCCTGTCGCACCACATCGGCCGGCTCGAATCCCGCGGCCTCGTGCTGCGCGAATCGTGCCCGAACGACGGGCGCGGCCTGCTCGCCGTGCTCACGCCCAAGGGGCGCGAGCTGATCGAGGCCACCGCACCGCACCACGTGGCGGGTGTGCGCACCTGGTTCGTCGATCGCGTGACCCCCGAAGAGCTCGCCGTGATCGGCACCGCCTTCGCCAAGGTCGATCGGGCCATCCTGCAAGGCGACCCGGTGTTGGTCGAAGCCTGCGCCGAGGCCGACGCCGAGGCGGCGCTCGATGCGGCCGCCGAGGCCGAGCGCCACCCCTGAGCCCAGAAGCGTCGTTCGGAGGGCGCCGGCCGTAGCCTGCCCTCCTTCATGGACGTTCGGATGTACCACGCGATGAGCAGCGATGCGTCGGCCACGGCCGGCGTGACGCTCACCCCCGGGCTGGTGCGCCGCGTCTGGCAGTTCGCCCACCACTACCGGGCGAGGGTGTTCTGGTTCCTCGGGATCGTGGTCGTGGAGTCCTTGCTCGGCCTGGCCCCGCCGCTCGTCATCAAGACGATCATCGACCACGCCGTCCCGAACCAGGACCTCGGCCAGGTCACGACGCTGGCCGTCATCATGGTGGCGGTCGCGTTCGCCAACGCGGGGCTGTCGATGGTGGAGCGCTGGCTGTCGGCCACCGTCGGAGAGGGTCTGATCTACGACCTGCGGGCCGCGCTGTTCGACCACGTCCAGCGCCAACCGATCACGTTCTTCACCCGCACCCAGACCGGCGCGCTCGTGAGCCGCATGAACAACGACGTGATCGGCGCCCAGCGCGCCGTGACCGGCACGCTCGGCACCGTGGTGTCCAACGTCGTCACGCTCGTCACCACGCTGGCGGCCATGGCCATCTTGGAGTGGCGGCTCACCGGGCTCTCGCTCCTGCTCCTGCCGATCTTCCTGCTGCCCGCCAAGCGGGTGGGGCGCCGCCTCTCGGGGATCACCCGTGAGGGCTTCGACCTCAACGCCTCCATGAACGCCACCATGACCGAGCGGTTCGGCGTGTCGGGCGCCCTCCTCGTGAAGCTGTTCGGCCGCCACGACGACGAGGCCGTGAGCTTCTCGGACCGGGCGGGCCGGGTGCGCGACATCGGCGTCCGCAGCGCCATGTACAGCCGCACCTTCATCGTCGCCTTGACCATGGTGGGCGCCGTGGGCACCGCGGTCATCTACCTGATCGGCGGAAGGCTCGTGATCTCCGGTGGGATCACCATCGGCACGCTGGTGGCCCTCGGCGTGTTCGTGGCCCAGATCTACACGCCGCTCACCAGCCTCACGAACGCCCGCGTCGACCTCATGACCGCGTTCGTCTCGTTCGACCGAGTGTTCGAGGTGCTCGACGCGCCGAACCCGATCACCGATCGCGAGGGCGCCACCGAGCTGGTCGATCCGGTCGGGCGCATCCAGCTCGACCACGTCACGTTCAGCTACCCCACCGGCGCCGAGAGCTCGGTCGTCTCGCTCGAGAGCGCCGCCCAGGCCCTGGCGCCCGACACGGGGAGCGGTCCCGTGCTGCGCGACATCGACGTCGAGATCGAGCCCGGCCAGCTCATCGCCCTCGTGGGCCCGTCGGGAGCCGGGAAGACCACCATCAGCCAACTCCTGCCGCGCCTCTACGACGTGACCCAGGGCGCGGTCCGGATCGACGGCCACGACGTCCGCGACCTCACCCTCGACTCGCTGCGCGCCGCCATCGGCGTCGTGAGCCAGGACCCGCACCTCTTCCACGAGTCGGTCGCCGACAACCTCCGCTACGCCAAGCCCGCCGCCACCCTGGCCGAGCTCGAAGCGGCGGCCCGCGCCGCCCGCATCCACGACGTGATCGCCGGGCTGCCCGACGGGTACGACACGGTGGTCGGCGAGCGCGGCTACCGCTTGTCGGGCGGCGAGAAGCAGCGGCTGGCCATCGCCCGCATGCTCTTGAAGGACCCGGCCATCGTCATCCTCGACGAAGCCACGTCCAGCCTCGACAGCGAGAACGAGGCCGCGGTGCAAGAGGCGCTCGCCCATGCCTTGGCCGGCCGGACCTCCCTGGTGATCGCCCACCGGCTGTCCACCATCACCGACGCCGATCGCATCCTCGTCCTCGACGAGGGACGGCTCGTGGAGCAGGGCCGCCACCAAGACCTGCTCGCCGCCGGCGGCCTGTACGCCGACCTGTACCGCACGCTGGTGCGCGGCGACCTCCTCGGCGCCTGATCATCAGGCCCGATCCGTCACCCCGACGGGTTCTCGCATCCGGGCTGCGGCGGTAGGGTCCCGCCCGAACCGCTGAAGCGACCAAAGGAACCTGTCATGGCCTTCGAGCTGCCCGAACTCCCGTATGCGAAGGACGCCCTCCCCGGCGTGTCCGCCGAGACCCTCGACTACCACCACGGCAAGCACCACGCCACCTACGTGAAGACCCTCAACGATCTCGTCGCCGGGACCGACCAGGAGAGCTCGTCGCTCGAGGAGGTCATCCTCGCCGCCGACGCCGGGCCGCTCTTCAACAACTCCGCCCAGGTCTGGAACCACTCGTTCTTCTGGAACTGCATGTCGCCCACCGGCGGTGGCGCCCCCGCCGGCGACCTCGGCGAGCAGATCAACTCCGCGTTCGGGTCCTACGACGCGTTCGCGGAGGAGTTCTCGACCGCAGCCAAGACCCAGTTCGGTTCGGGTTGGGCCTGGCTGGTCGACGACGGCGGCCTCAAGATCCAGAAGACGGCCAACGCCGACCTCCCGCTGAAGCACGGCGTGAAGGCGCTCCTCACCCTCGACGTGTGGGAGCACGCCTACTACATCGACTACCGCAACGCCCGTCCCGACCACATCAAGAACTTCCTCGACAACCTGGTCAACTGGGACTTCGTGTCCAAGAACCTGGCCGGCTGACCGAGCCGCCACGAGCAGTGCCCCGTGGGGGTCGCACCACGACGGTGCGGCCCCCCGCGAGGGCGGTCAGCTTGCGGGGGCGGTGCAGGGGGCCCCGGCGCAGGCGTCGGTGATCGTCCCGCCGGTGGCGAGGAAGGTCGACTTCTGCTGCTGGGCTGCCGGCGCGTCGCGGGGGTGCTGGTGGGGGTCGGCACCGGCGCGGGGCGGCAGGTTGCCGAGTGGTGGGAGCGGCGAGCCGCTGTCCCAGATGATCAGCCCCGAACCGGTCGACGGGTACTCGATCGCCGGCAGGTCCCAGGCCGGCTCCACGTCGGGGCTGCGGCCGTCCGCGTAGGCCGGTCGGTGCACCGCGATGCCGATCGTGCGGGCCTCGACCTCGGCCGCGAGGTTGGCCACCTGGTGGTCGCCGACGGCGATGTGGATGAGGACCCGCTTGGCCGGCGAACCGGGGAGCGGGTCCGTCGCGATGTGCGAGGCGTAGCCGTTGGTCTCGCCGCGGTCCCACAACATCTGGATCAACCCGAGGCCGAGCACCCGGTCGACGGGGTCGGTGTAGGTGGTCGCCATGATCGTGCGGAACGGATCGAAGTCGACGCTGCGCTCGAGCAGCGTCGAGTAGTTCATGCCGGCCACGCCCAGCACCCCCGCCGAGGTGTCCGGGGAGGCCGCGAGGTAGGCGCCGCCGATGACCGCGCCCTGGCTGTTGCCGTCGTAGAAGAGGGCGCCGGTGTCGATCAGCGGCTGGTCGCCTGCCGTGCGGAACGCAGCGTGGGCCACGAAGCCATCGGGCGCGACGAGGAGCCGGCCGAGGAAGATCGTGTTGAGGATCCCCTGTTGGGATCGGTCCGTCAGCGTGTTGAACGTCGACACGTCGTGGATGATGTTCACGGCGTTGCCCACGTCCTGGTCGCTCATCCCGATCCAGTTGGTGGCGCAGTACGCCATGTCGTGACCGGCGACCATCGCCCGCTGCGGGCTGCTGCGGACCTCGCTGAGGTCGCCGAACAGGCCGTGGCCGTAGACCGCCACGCGAGCCGGGGTCTCCGCCGCGGCCACCGGGATCTCACAGTCGAAGCCCGCCTTGTACGTGCCGTTGCGGACGGGCAGGCCGTCGGGTCCGTTGTTGAAACCGTGGCCGGCCGAGCCGTCACCGGTGAGGTAGAGGGGCACGTCGAAGGTGCCCTCGATGCGCTTGGCCACACCGGTGGCCGGGTCGGCGGTGACCTTGGCGACGGTGAACGCCGGGGCGTGTCCGTCGAGCGACCCGAGGGCTCGGTCGCGGATCGAGAGCATGCGACCGGTGGTGTTCTCGGTGGAGGCAACCGTGAAGTCCCATGCCAGGTACAGGTCGTCGCGCTCGATCCCTTCGTCGGCCAGCTCCGAGAACAGCTGCTCCATGTGGGGCCGGCGATCCTCCACCTTGGGCGAGCCGACACCGTGGTTGTCGTCGGCGTAGGCGGCGAACGATGCGGTCCGCGGGATGGGCCGACCGGCCGCGTTCCTCGGGTTGCGGATGGCGACGATGTAGCGGTGCCCGGCGGTGTAGTTCACGGCAGGGCGGATGTAGAGCAGCTGGTTCGCGGCCTTGTCGGCATCGGGGATCGTGGCGTCGAGCTCGGTGAACACGGGATGGCGCTCACCGGTGCCGGCGTCGATCACCGCGATCGGTGCGTCGGCGTCGAGGCTGGCGCCGATGTCGGTGAGGGGAGCAGCGCCCGTCTGGGCGAGGTCGATGCCCGGGATCCGCACCAGGGCGGCCTGGCCGGGGCTGTAGCCGTCGTTGCGGTTCCACTCGGTGGGATCGACGTGCTTGCCGTCGGCGTTGGCCGGCGACCACTCGGGCTTGAACGCGATCCGACGACCGGTGGCCGTGGAGGCGTCGGGCACGGTGAAGAGGTCGTTGGGGAACGGGAGCAGGCAGTTGCGCGTGTCGAACGGATCGCAGCCCGAGCCCCGGGCCTCGCCGCTGCCCAGGAGCCGGGCGATGACGTCCAACTCGCCGATCGATCGGGCGCCGTAGGCGCTGACCAGGCTGGCCCGACCTCCAGCATCGGCGAGCCGCCGGAGGTAGCGCTCGTACGCGGCACCGACGAGGTTCGTCGCTCGGTTGGTCGAGCGCAGCAGGGTCCCGACCATCTTCGAATGGGAGGTGCCGGCGCCCAGCCGGTTGACCCAGTAGGTGCGTCCCGCCGGATCGACGGCGCGACCGAGCACGTGCGGGAACGCCCACTCGACGTAGGAGGTCGCGGTGGTGCCGGCGTGGCGCTCCGCCTCGGGCGACGATGCAAGGCCGGCGGCCATGGATTCGAGCGACCGTCCGCCCTGGACCTGGCGGCGCCAGAAGCCGAGTCCCGACGGGTCGACGGGTCGGTCGAGGTACTGCGCGAACAGGGCCGACACGCGCGGGTCGAGCGCGGCCGGGCGGAGCAGCTCGACGGCCACGACCGCTCGCTCCGAGGTGCCGGCATCGAGCCGCTTGCCGACGCGGACGACCTCGGCTCGCGCCGGCTCGGCGTGGTCCGCATCGAGGAGCTGGAGGATCTGGCGGGCGTAGGTGCTGTTGGCCGGCAGCGCGGGCAGTGCCGCCGGGGCCGGCGCGGTGCGCGGCGCGGCATCCACGGCACTCGCGGCACTCGCGGCCGGCGGCGCCGCAGCCACGAGGGGTGCGACCAGCGCGACGGCGCCCAGCAGGCCCAGGGCACGATGTCGTCGCCCCCGAGAAGCGGTGGTCGATCCCTGTGCGATCCGTCGTACGTCCACGCGGTCCCCTGTCCCTGTGATGTGGCGGCGGCCCCACCCCGCCCGCCGCGTCGGACCCTACCGCCGCGACGCCGACCGTGGACGGGGCCGGGTACGGTCCGGCGGGCGTGACCGAACCCAGCCTCTTCGACGAGCCCGGCGCGCCGGGCGGCTCCCCCACGTGGACGGTGGCCGAGCTCGCCGCGCACCTCGGCCGGGTGGTCGCCGGCGCGTTCCCCGCCGACCTCTGGGTCGAGGGCCAGATCCGCAACCTGTCGCGGGCCCCGAACGGCCACGTGTACTTCCAGCTCACCGAGCCGGCCGAGGCCGGCCAGCCACCGCGCTCGCAGCTCGCCGTCACCCTCCTCGCGCCGGAGAAGCAGCACGTCAACGAGCAGCTGAAGCGAGCCGGAGGCGCGGTCCGCATGGACGACGGCATCGAGGTCCGGATCCGGGGACGGATCCGCTGGTACGGCCCCCGCGGGGTCCTCCAGCTGCGCATGCACGGCATCGATCCCGCCTTCACGATCGGTCGGCTCCACGCCGACCGCGAGCGGATCCTCGCCACCCTCGCCACCGAGGGGTTGCTCGACGCCAACGCGTCGCTCGCCTTCCCGCTCGTGCCGTTGCGGATCGGGCTGGTCACCAGCCGCCGCAGCGCAGCCCACGCCGACGTGCTCTCGGAGCTGGAGGCGAGCGGATACTCGTTCATCGTGCGCGACGTCGACGCCCGCACCCAGGGCGACGAGTGCGGCCCGTCGGTCACCCGTGCCCTGCACCGGCTCGCGGCGGACGGTGTCGACGTGATCCTCCTCGTCCGCGGCGGCGGGGCGCGCACCGACCTGGCCGCGTTCGACTCCGAGCTCATCGCCCGGGCGATCGCGGCCATGCCCGTGCCCGTGCTCACCGGGATCGGCCACGAGGTCGACCGGTCGATCGCCGACGAGGTCGCACATCGCGCCCACAAGACGCCGACCGCGGCGGCCGCCGACGTGGTCCGCGCGCTGCGGACCTTCCTCGATCGCGTCGATCGCCGGGCGGTGTCGGTGCACCGCGCCGGATCGAGCGTCGCCACCGTCGCGCGGTCCCGGCTCGACCGCCGCAGCATCCGGCTCGGTCGGGCCGCGGGCGTCGTGCTCACCCGCCGCTCGACCCAGCTGGACAGCGCGGCGTCGCGGACGGCCCGATCGGCGACCCGTCAGCTGGCCACGGCCGCGGCCACCCTCGACCGCCACGCCGGAACCGTCGCCCGCCGGGCCCCCGCTCACCTGGCCCGGGCCGAGCGAGCGCTCGACGGCGTCGAGGCCCGGCTCCACGCCCACGACCCGCAGCGGGCCCTGGCGCGAGGCTGGTCCATCACCACCACGTCCGACGGGCGCCTGGTCCGCTCGCCGGCGGACGTCTCCTCCGGCACCGCCATCACGACCCGCACCGCCGCCGGGACCATCGCCAGCACCGTCACATCCACCGATCCCCGCCCGGAGGCAACCCCATGACCGATCCACGGCCGGTCGACGAGCTCGGCTACAGCGAGGCCATCACCGAGCTCGAAGCGATCCTCGACCGGCTCGAGCACGACGAACCCGACGTGGACCGGGTGGCGGTCGACGTCGCCCGCGCCAGCGAGCTCATCGTCCACTGCAAGGCCCGGATCGGCGCTGCGAAGCTCCGCGTGGAGGAGGTCGTGGCCGATCTGGCGCCCCCGGCGCCTGACGGTGCCTCCGACCCGCCCGGTTAGGGTGCCGCCCATGTTGACGCTGGTGACAGGTGGGGCGGGGTTCATCGGATCGAACCTGGCCGACGCGCTCCTTGCCGACGGCCACGAGGTGCGGGTCCTCGACGACCTCTCGGCCGGCCTTCGCTCGAACGTCCCCGAGGGCGCCACCTTCCTCGAGGGTTCCATCACCGACGCCGCCCTCGTCGACGAGGCGGTGGCGGGGTGCGAGGTCGTCTTCCACCAGGCGGCCCGCGGCTCGGTGGCCCGTTCCATCGAGACCCCGCTGATCACCGACAACGTGAACATCGCCGGCACGCTCACCGTCCTCGATGCCGCCCGGCGCGCCGGTGTCCGCCGCATCGTCTCGGCCTCGTCGAGCAGCGTCTACGGCGGCGTGGCCCCGCGGCCCACCCCCGAAGCCTCGGCCCTCACCCCCAAGTCGCCGTACGCGGTCACCAAGATGACCGGCGAGCACTACCTCCGGGTCTACAGCGAGCTGTACCCGCTCGAGACGGTCGCGCTGCGGTACTTCAACGTCTACGGCCCCCGTCAGCGGCCCGACTCCGCCTATGCCGCGGTGATCCCGCGCTTCGTGGCCGCGCTGCGCTCGGGTCAATCGCCCGAGGTCCACGGCGACGGCCTCCAGAGCCGGGACTTCGCGTTCGTCGGCGACGTGGTCCGCGCCAACGTGCTCGCCTCGACCGCGCCCACCGACGCGTGCTCGGGCAAGGCGTACAACATCGCCGGCGGCAAGGAGCAGTCGCTGCTCGAGATGCTCGCCATCTTGAACGAGACCCTCGGCACCGCGATCGAGCCCAAGCACGTCGACCCTCGCCCCGGCGACGTGAAGCACAGCTACGCCGACCTCTCGCAGGCCAAGCAGGACCTCGGCTACGAGCCGAGCATCGACTTCGCCGAAGGACTGCGCCGCACCGTGGGCTGGTTCTCCTAGGCCACTCCCGTCACACCCCCTCGCTGGTCCGATGGGGTGAACGGCCCGGGCCGGTCCTAGCGTTGGCGGCCATGGCTGGTTCCGCGTCGACCTCGGCAGCCGAGGCGCTCCCCGCGCAACTCGGCCTGGTGGCAGCCCGCGTCGAGCAACGGGTCCAGACCCTGCTCGACCAGGAGATCGCCCGGTGGACGCTGGTCGACAGCGACCTGGTCGCCCCCCTCGGGGCGCTGCGGGCCCTGGTCATGGCGGGTGGGAAGCGGCTGCGTCCGGTGTTCTGCCACTGGGGCTTCGTCGCCGGCGGCGGTTCGCCCGACGATGCCCGCGTGATCGATGCCGGCGCCGCGTTCGAGCTCCTCCAGGCGTTCGCCCTCATCCACGACGACGTGATGGACGGCTCCGGCGTGCGCCGCGGCGCCCACACCGTGCACCGCCGCTTCGAAGCTCGCCACGCCACCGAAGGCTGGGCCGGTGAAGGCCGCCGATTCGGCGAGGGCGTGGCGATCCTGGTCGGTGACCTCGCCCTCGTGTACGCCGACCTCGTCCTGCCAGCCGGCCCTCCCAAGCTCACGGCCCTGTGGCACGAGCTGCGCGTCGAGCTCAACGTCGGCCAGTACCTCGACCTGTCGGGCACCGCCGTCGGCGAGGTCAGCCGCGACGGAGCTCGCCGCATCGCCCGGCTCAAGTCAGGCCGGTACACGATCCAACGGCCGCTGCAACTGGGCGCACTCCTCGCCGACTGCCCTGCCCTCGCCGACGACCTCAGCCGCTACGGCGACCCGCTGGGCGAAGCATTCCAGCTGCGCGACGACGTCCTCGGCGTCTTCGGCGACCAGGTCCGCACGGGCAAGCCCGTGGGCGATGACCTCCGGGAGGGAAAGCCGACCCTCTTGTTGGCGCTGGCCTCCGAGCGCGCCGACGAGCCGGGCCGGGCGTTGCTCGAACGGGTCGGCGATCCGACCCTCGGGGCCGACGACGTCGCCGCCCTGCAGGACCTCTTCGTGCGCACCGGGGCGCTGACGTTCGTCGAGACGGAGATCGCGGCGCTCGCCCTGCAGGCGACCGATTCGCTGCCGGCGCTGGCGCTGCCGGCCGACGCCCGCGACGCCCTCGTCGACCTCGCCGCCTTCGTGGTCGCCCGAGACGCCTGACGGCCCCGCGCGACGGTGCTCAGCTGACCAGTGGGCGGACCACGGCGGCGTAACGGCCCAGGGCATCGCCGGCCCGGCCGACCACGACGCCCGGCTGGGCCACGATGGCCTCCAACCACGGCGGCCGGACCACCGCGGCCACGGTGATCGGGGCCTCGAGCCCGGAGAACTCCAGAGCCTGGCGGGCATAGGTCGACGCGTAGTCGGCGGGGCGGACGTCGCGGGAGAGCTCGGCGAGGGCGAACGGGTCCGGTGAGACGGGCGTGGACGGCCCGATGGCGGGTGCGGTGATCGACGGGGTGTGCGGCGCCGGACCGCCGCCGGCCAGGCCCGGGCCATCGCAGAGGACGGCACCGGTGACGAGGGAGGGCCGGGCCCCGGCGACCAGCAGGGCGACGTAGGCGCCCAGGCCCCGCCCGAGCAGCGTCGCCTCGCCCAGGTGGTGCAGTGCGGTATCGACGTCGGCCATCAAGATCTCGGCCGTGTAGCCACCGCCGGCGGGGACGGTCGACTCGCCGTGGCCGGTGAAGTCGAGCCCGAACACCGGACCTGGCCAGACCCGGGCCAGGAGCGGGACCGTCGTGGGAGTGGCCTCGCCGAGACCGTGGAGCAGGAGCAGGGGGCGTCCGTCGCCGCCGCGGAGCTCGTGGAGGGCGAGGCTGACGCGCACGTGGGTGAGCAGCGTGGTGGTCACGACACGAGGTCCAAGATCAGGTCGGCCACGACGGTGGGCTTCTCGAGGTGGACGAAGTGCCCCACGTCGTCGAGCGGCACGAAGCGGCCGCCCGGTGGGAGGTTCGGGGCCACGTCCTCGGGCAGCGTGCCCCACCCCATCACCTCGACGGCCAGTCCGAGCACGCACAGCACCGGCATGCCGAGCGATGGCAGCCGGGCCATCGACCACTCCGGGCGCCACGGCCCGAACCCGCCGAGCCGCATCGATGGGTCGATCTTCCAGCGCCATCCGTCGTCGGACCGGGACGCAGCGACCTGCACCAGGTAGCGCAGCCAATCGGGGTCGAGCCGCGGGTTCATCCGCCCGCGCCGCTCGGCCAGCTCGTCGACGGTGCCGGGCCGGCGGACCTTGGTGGCCGCCGCCCGGCGGTGGTCGAGCCAGGCACCGAGGTCGCCGTTGAGGAGGCGGGTGCGCAGGTGGTCGGGGACGTCGGGCCACGACCGGGCCGAGGGCAGGCCGTCGAGGTTGGCAAGGTGACTGACCCGGTGCGGCATCGCGTCGGCGAGCTGCAACATGAGCGCACCGCCCTTCGAGTGCCCGACCACCGGCATCGGCTCGGGGCCGAGCACGTCCAGGATGGACAGCGCGTCACGCACGTCGGCCTCCCACGAGTAGAGGTGCGCGGCGTCCGAGTCACCGTGGCCCCGCTGGTCCCACGAGACCACGCGCCAGCCGGCGTCGGCCAGGATCGGCGCGACGGTGTCGTAGGTGGCGGCGTAGTCGAACCCGCCGTGGGCGAACAGCATGGGCGGCGCGTCCGGGTCTCCCCACTCCCACACCGCGAGCCCCACCCCTCCCGAGTCCACCGACCGAACCCGATCCGGGCGACGAGCGCCGGGGTAGACCGGTGCACCGGCCTCGTGGCGCAGGGGGGCGCGGTCGGTTCGCTGCTCGATCGACGGGGACACGCCGGCAGGCTACGGGCCCGACGCGGGCAGGGATGCGCCCGGGCCCCGGGTCCTACAGTGGTCCGGTCGTGACCGGTACCTCCACCTCCTTGCCCTCCGAGGGTGCGGCCCCCGGGGACCCTGGTGGGCGACAGTCCCTGACCAGCCGGCTCCGAGGCGCAGCCAACGGCGCCCACCGCCACCTGCTGACCGGCTCGAGCGTGCTCGTGGTGGGAGCGGCGGTGCAGGGCATCGGGGGCATGGCGTTCTCGCTGATCGTGGCGCAGTGGCACCACAAGGGTGATTTCGGCAACGCCTCGGCCCTGTTCACCTCGGTCCTGTTCGTCACCTACCTGGCCGGTCTCGGCCTCCCCGTAGCCCTCGCCCGGTATGCGGCCGATCGATCCGTCGACAGCCACGTCGTCTTCACCTGGGCCGTGATCGCCACCGCGATCTCCTCGATCGTCGCATCGGGGTTGTACCTCGGCATCGTGCACCCGAAGGCGGCCGACGTCTTGTGGCGCTGGCACCCGGTGCTCGGCTTCGCGCTGTTCGCGCTGATCGTGATGGGCTCGGCGTTCTCGCTCATCGTCGACGTGCGGTGCATGACCATGCGCCGCTGGAACCTCGTGCTCGCGCGGATCGTGCTCGTCGGCATCGCCAAGGTGGCGCTGCTCCCCTTCGCCCGCCACGGACCCCACCGCGCCGTGCAGCTGTTCGTGTTCCTCGGCGGCCCGGTCGCGGTGTCGGGGTTCGTGGGCATCATCGGCATCGGCCTCATCACCAAGGGTCGCCACCAGCTCCGGCCGAAGCCGGCCGCCGGCCGGGCCGCCGTCCGCTATTCGCTCATCAACTACCTCTCGACCCTCGCCTACCAGGCGCCCTACTTCGCCCTTCCGGTGATCGTGCTCGTCCACGTGAGCGACACGACCAACGCGAGCTTCTACGTGGCGTGGGGCATCGTGGCCATCGCCTTCTACGTGCCCTCCGCGATCGGGCAGGCGCTGCTGGCGGAGGGCGGCAAGGAGGGCGCCGAGCTGCACAGCCAGGTGCGCCTGGCCATGTCGCTCGCGGTGGGGTTGATGGCCGCCGGCGCGGTGGTGACGTTCCTCGGCAAGGGCGTCGTGACGGCCATGTACGGCAAGGAGTACGCCGACGCGGCGCGCATCCTCCCGGCCATGATGCTCGCCGGCATCCCTTGGGCGGTGAGCTCGCTCTACCTCACCGAGGCCCGGGTGCTCCACCGCCACGTCTCCACGGTGATCATCACCGCCACGCTGACCGCCGCGATCATCGTCCCGGCGCTGATCCTGGTGCCCGGCACCGGCAAGGGCCACGGCCTCGACGGCGCCTCGACCTCGTGGCTCGTCGGCAACGTGGTGGCGGCCCTCGTCGCAGCCACCGTCACGATGATCGGTCGCCACCGCGCCGACCCCAACCTGGCCGCCGTCGCCGAGCTCGATCCGCTGGTGGTCGCCCGCCCCTGATCGCCGGTCAGGCGCAGTCGGCCTCGGCCCGGTAGATCGGCCGGCCGTCGGCGCCGAGCCCCGAGAGGCTCCAGTTGGCCACGTCGGTCTCGGTCACGTACTTCTTGGCGATGACCGCCGCCTTCGATGCAGGGTACTTCCCGCTCTCGGCCAGGTACCGCTCGGTGGCGACCTTCAGGTTCCGCAGCTCGGTCTGGCACTCGCCCCGGCGCGTGTCCCGGTGGATCCCGTTGACCGACACGATCACGACGACCAGCAGCGCGGTCACGAGCGTGACGACCAGCACCAGCTCGGACAGCACGAAGCCGGCCTGGCGGGAGCGCCCAGCAGGCCTCGGTGATGCGGTGCGATCAGGTTCCACGGGTGGCCCTCCGGGCCCCAGGGGCCGAGCGAAGCGCCAACGCTATCGCAGGGCCCTCAGCCCTTCGGTGGGCAGGACCCCGCCTCGCACATGCGGCGAGCCCAGGATCGCGCCTCGGCGGCGTCGCCTTGGGCCAGGGCGATGCGCCGCAAGCCGTCCATGGCCGCCACCGACCACGGGTCGAGGCGCAGCCCCTCCCGGAACGCCCGCTCGGATCGGGCCAGGAGCTCACGCTTGGGGCCGAACCCGAGGTCGCCCTCGGCGAACCCGAGGTTGGTCCACCACAGCGGCCGCGTCGGATCCAACCGGACGGTGCGGCGGCTCGCGGCGATCGCGGCATGCCGCGGCCCGGGGGCCGGGCCGAGGCGCGCGATCGAGCCGTACACCTGGGCCTCGAGGTCCGACAGCACCGCATCGGGGGGAAGCAGCCGCTGGGCGGCCCGGATCCGGTCGACCCGCACGCCCTCGACCCCCTGGTGCACCAAGGCGTCCGCCGCCACCAGGCACGAGCCCGCCGCGAGCCCCACGGCGGCGAGGAGCACGCCGACGACCACGGCCGGCCGGAGCCCACGACCACCGCGAGGTCGAGGCGCGGGGATGATGATCGTCGAGGCCGCCCCCAGTGCCAGCAGGGCAAGCGGACCCGTGCTGATCGAGACGGGTTCGAGCAACCACGTGGCCACCACCCCCACCGCGAACCATGCCATCGGACCCCGGGCCGCCCGCGCCGCGCACCAGGCGAAGCCAGCGACCGCCACCAACCCGAGCACTCCCGTGGTGACCAGCTGCTCGACGGCCACGTTGTGGGCATCGAAGTACAAGCGGTCGGGGCCTTCTGACCGCGTGAACGCCGCGGTGGTCCTCGCCGAGGTGGCCACCCGGAACCGGCCCGGCCCGTACCCCAGCACGGGTCGGTCCACCACGGCCGCTGCTCCGGCCTTCCACATCGTCACCCGAGCGGCGAGGCCACCTGAGCCGGCGCCCGACCCGAGCCGGCCCGCTCCCGAGGCGTCGTTGGCCAGCGGCCCAGACAGCAAGAAGCCCAGCACGATCGCCAGCGCCACCGCGCCGGTCCGCACCGCCACCCGACGTCGGTCGCCGCGGCCGATGGCCACCACCGGGGCGATCAGGGCGAGTACGAGGCCGGCGGCGAGGGCCCCGCGGCTCCCGGTCAGGTTGTCGACGGCGGTGAACGCCACGATGCCGACCAACCAGCCGTACCACCGCCGTCCGCGTCCGCCGACGAGCAGGCCGGTGAGGGCCAGGGCCCCCGCCACGTACCCACCGAGGAACAGGCTCTCGGGCGCGAGCCCCTGCACCCGTCCCGACACCGAGACCAATGGTCCCGTCAGGGGTTTGGTGATCGCCTCGAGGAACGCCATCACCACGTTGACCACCACGCCGGCGAGGACCGCCACCGGGAGCAGGCGGCGCCCGGCCGGGCCCAGCCGGCGACCGAGCGCCCAGGCTCCCAGCGCGGCGGCAAGGTAGATCCACCCCCGGTCCTGCTGGTACGAGCCGAGCAGGGAGATCCTCGCGGCCCCGCTCAGCACGGCCGACGCGAACGCGACGGCCAGGAACGCAACCGCCCATCGCGCCCCGCGATCGCCGCGCCGGGCCAGCCCGGCCAGCACCACCAACCCGGGCCCCGTCGCCATGTACGCAAGTGCGGTGCGCGGGGTGAGCAGACCCGCGTTCAGGCCCGGAGACCACACCACCAACAGGCCCGTCGCGTACGCGCAGATCGCGAGGTCGGCGGCCGGGACATCGCCCGCGAAGGGCATCGGCCGGCCGGGCCGAGCGGGCCGGGACGCGACGAGTTCGGACGCTCCGTCGGCCACCTCAGCTCGCCGCTGGCGAGTCGCCGATCATCCTCGTGAGCTCGTCTTTGTTCTTGGCCCGGCGCAACGCCTGCTCCCGGGTCACGACCCCGCGCTTGACCAGGTCGGCCAGGGACTCGTCCATGCTCTGCATGCCGAGCCGCTTGCCCGACGACATCGCGTTGTGGATCTGGTGGACCTTGCCATCGCGGATCAGCGAGCGGATGGCGGTGTTGGCGATCATGACCTCGCAGGCCACCACCCGGCTGCGACCGTCGGCGGTCGGGATCAGCTGCTGGGTGGACACCCCGATCAGGGAGTTGGCGAGCTGGATGCGCACCTGGTCCTGCTGGTTGGCGGGGAAGACGTCGATGATGCGGTCGACCGTCTGGGCGGCGTCTTGGGTGTGCAGGGTGCCGAACACGAGGTGCCCGGTCTCCGCCGCGGTGATGGCCGTCGAGATCGTCTCGAGGTCGCGCATCTCGCCCACGAGGATGACGTCGGGATCCTGGCGCATCGCCTGGGTGAGGGCCACGCCGAACCCGGCGGTGTCGGCCCCGATCTCGCGCTGGTTGATGAGCGCCACCTTGGTCCGGTGCACGAACTCCACCGGATCCTCGATCGTGATGATGTGGCACTGGCGCGTGTTGTTCACGATGTCGATCAGTGACGCCAACGTCGTGGACTTGCCTGACCCGGTGGGGCCGGTGACGAGCACGAGGCCGCGGGGAAGGTCGGCCCAGCCGCGCAGCACCTCCGGCACGCCGATGTGCTCGAAGGGGACCACCTCGAAGGGGATCACGCGGAACGCCGCACCGACCGCGTTGCGCTGCACGAACACGTTCACCCGGAAGCGGATGGCCGATCCCATCGTGTGGGCGGTGTCGAGCTCGGAGGTGGCCTCGAACTTCTCCTGCTGGCGGACCGACAGGAGCGAGTAGACGAGCTCGCGGACGCGGGTAGGGCTGAGCTCGGCCTCGTCGGGCATGCGGAAGAGCTCGCCGACGGTCCGCACGAAGGGTGGCTGGTTCGCGGCGAGGTGGAGGTCGGAGCCGCCCATCTGCAGCACCCGGTCGAACAGCCGGTACAGCTCGTCGCGCGCCTCGTTGGCCCCGGACTGCTCCGGGACGACCTGATCGCTGTACACGTTGCGGATCGCGGATTCGAGCTCGGCCGTCTCGGCCGCACCGATGATGAGCTCCTGATTCCCGTACGCGGCGACGGCCTCGGTGACGGCGCGGATGGACTCGGCGGCCATCGGCACCGCGAAGGCGACGAGGATCTCCTTGTGATCGAACCGGATGCCCAACGCCTGGTGCTTGCGGGCCACGTCCTCGGGCAGGACCGCCGCGGCATCGGGGTGCACCACGTCGGTGGCGAAGTCGACGAACGCGACGCCGAGCGCCGCGGCCCAGCCGGCGGCGAGGTCCTTCTCGCCCACGCCGGCCTGGCGCATCAGCTCGACGAAGTCCGCCTCGCCCGCACCCGAGCCCTTGATCGCGGCCTCGACCGCCTCCGGCGAGATCGCATGGCGATCGACGAGCGCTTCCCCGAAGCGTCGGGCTTGGCTGGTGAGCATTGCTGTCCCCTCGATCTCGGCACGGCTCCCCACCGGCCGGGCGCCAGAGTAGACGATCCCACCAGAGCGTCCTCATGGGCCCCGTTCGCCGACCGCGCGCCAAGAACGGACATGGAAGGATGGCGGGATGACCACGTCTCACGTCGACATCACGCCCATCGAAGGCCTGGTGCAGATCCTCTGGGACCGGGGGGGAACAGACATCCACCTGACGGCGGGCCTACCGCCGCAGATCAGGCTCGATGGCAACCTCGCCCCGGTCGAGGAACGCGCCCCGATCCCCGCCGCGGAGTTGCAGCAGATGGTCCGGGCCATCCTCTCCGACGACCTGTGGGAACGGCTCCAGGTCGAGAAGGAGGTCGACTTCTCCTTCGGGTGGAAGGACCTCATCCGCTTCCGCGGCAACGCCTACCACCAGCAGGGCAGCGTGGCGCTGGCCCTGCGGGCCATCCCGCGGCGCATCCCCACCGCCGAGGAGCTGTTGCTCCCGCCGGCGGTCAGCCAGTTCTGCGAGCTGAGCCAGGGCCTGGTGCTGATCACCGGTCCCACGGGATCGGGCAAGTCGACGACCCAGGCCGCGATGATCGACTGGATCAACCAGCGCCACGCCCGCCACATCCTCACCCTCGAGGACCCGATCGAGTACGTGCACACCCACAAGCGCTCGATGATCAACCAGCGCGAGGTCGGGATCGACACCGACACCTTCGAGCAGGGCCTGCGGGCCGCGCTGCGTGAGGACCCCGATGTCGTGCTGGTGGGCGAGATGCGTGACCCCGAGAGCATCCAGACGACCCTGACGCTGGCCGAGACCGGCCACCTCGTGTTCGCCACCTTGCACACGAACGACGCGTCCACCGCGCTCGACCGGATCGTCGACGTCTTCCCCTCGGACCGCAAGTCCCAGATCCGGGTGCAGCTCGCCTCGTCGCTCGCCGGCGTGGTCGCACAGCGCCTGGTCCCCCGCGTCGGGGGCGGGCTGATCGCGGCCTTCGAGATCCTGCAGGCCAACAGCGCCACCCGCGGCCTCATCCGCGACGGCAAGACGTACCAGGTCCGCAACGTCATCTCCCAGAGCGTGCGCGAGGGCATGCAGACCCTCGAGCAGTCGCTCTCGGTGCTGGTGGCCCACGGCCTGGTCACCTACGACGACGCCATCAGCCGCGCCGTCGTGCCCAAGGAGGTCCGCGGCATCCCGGCCCAGCCGCCGGTGCCCGCGGTCGCCGGCTGACCCGACGTTGCGGGCTCCGGCCCCACGAACCACACGAGGCCCGCACCCCGATGGGTGCGGGCCTCGTCGCGTAGGCAGCGTGCGCCTGGGCCCGAACGCGAACCGGGCGGGGGATCGCTCCCCCGCCCGGATCGGACGAACTCGGTTGCTACCTGATCAGGTCAAGCAGCGCCGACATCGGAGATGGTCGAGCACTTGGAGCCGTAGGCGAGCGTGAACGCCTTCGCGCCGTTGGTGGCCGTGTAGGTGACGAGGGTCGGAGCCTTCGACAGGAAGCCGGGGACCAAGTTGGCGTCGGTCGCGGGGTAGAGGCCGTCGACCGTGTTGTTGGCGGCGTAGGCCTCGGCGGCGGACCGGACCGTGCTGGCCTCGGCCTGGCAGGCGCTCTTCTGGCCCTTGTCGGCGATGCCCGACACGGCGAAGACGACGACCGCGGCGAGGATGCCGAGGATCACGATGACGACGAGGAGCTCGATGAGGGTGAAGCCCTTGGCTCCGACCGTCTTCTCGTTCCAGTCTTCTTGCGACTTGATGTGCTTCAGCACGCTTGTTCCCCCAGGGAGTGTTTTGAGAGCGCGGGGAACAACTCGCAACGAGACTCCCCCACACACCGCCCGGCGGACGCCTCGGCAGCGGGGTCAACACTACGACACGGTGGCCCGCAGTGCTGTGGGCCATTCGGTTCATTCCGTCGCGTTTGTGCCGATCAGGAGGGGTTTCCACGAGCGCGCCGAGGCAAGCCGCCGAGGATCTCGGTCGGCCCGTTCGGGCAGCGGACAGGGACGCGAAAGCCGGCGCGAGCGCCGGCATCCGACGGGGGTCAGATGTCCTTGCTGTTGTTCAGCACGCCGTACATGGCCGAGATCAATGCGACGGCGACGAAGCCGACGACCACGCCCATGAACACGATGACCGCCGGTTCGAACAGGTCGGTCAGGCGCTTGAGCTTGAACTCGAGCTCGCGGGAGTAGAACGCGGCCGCCGCGTCGACCTGCTGGTCGAGGGTGCCGGTCTCCTCACCCACGCGGATCATCTGCAGGGCCGCCGGCGGGAACAGCTGGGTGCGCTCGAGCGGCCCGGCGACACCCTCGCCCTCGAGCATCTCGTCGCGCGCCACGCGCAGGCCGCGCTGGAACACCTGGTTGTTGGTGGACTCGATGGCCGACGCCATGGCTTCGGGCAGCGGGACGCCAGCGCGCATCATGGCGGCGATGATGCGGCAGAACCGCTCGATCGCGGAGTACCGGACGATCACGCCGATGACCGGCAGCGAGAGGAAGAACCGGTGGCGAGCGATGAGGCCCGCTTCGGTCTTGCCGGAGGCGATCCACCCACCGATCACCACGAAGAGCACGAGCAGGATCAGCCACCAGTAGGTCTGGATGCCGTCGCTGAAGCCGAGCAGCATCCGGGTCGGCAGCGGCAGGTCGGAGTTCAGGTCCTTGAAGAAGGTGACGAACTTGGGAAGCACGAAGGCGACCATCACGATCATCGTGGCGACGCTCATCACCATGACGACCGCGGGATAGGTGAGGGCCGACTTCACCCGGGAGCGGGCTTCCATGTCGCGTTCGATGTAGATCGACAACTGGTCGAGCACCGTGTCGAGCTGGCCGGTGAGCTCGGCCGAGCGGAGGATGCCGAGGTAGTACGGCGGGAACACGGCCGAGTGCGGGGCGAGCGCCTCCGAGAACGGCACGCCGCCCTGGAGCTGCTCGCGCACCTCGGTGAGGATCATCTTGAAGCGCTTGTTGCTCGTGCCGTCCTCGACCACCTTGACGGCGTCGATGATCGGGATGCCGGTGCGGACGAACGCCGCGATCTGCCGGGAGAAGTGCATGACCTCCTGGCGCGGCACGCGCTCGGGCGACACCTCGAGCTGGGTGAAGCCCTTGCGCTCCTTGATCTTGACGATCTTGAGGTTCTGGCGCAGGAGCTCGTTCTCGACCGACGCGAGGCTCACGCCCTCGACCCGATCCTTCACCTGTTGGCCGTCAGGCGTAACAGCGGTGTACTTGAACACGGCCACGATGTAGTTCCCCCCGGTTTCGCACCGCCGCCACAGGCAGCAGTAGGTCAGAGAATGTAGATGGTGCGCATCACTTCGGCAACCGTCGTGGTCCCCTCCGCGACGAGCCGCAACGCCTGATCTCGCAAGGGGATCATCCCCTGCTCCACGGCCAGCTTGCGGATGTCGTCGACCGGTGCGTTGCGCACGACCAGCTCGCGCATCTCGTTGCTGAGCTTGAGCACCTCGTAGACGCCGATGCGCCCGGAGAAGCCCGTGTTCGAGCACACCGCGCAGCCGACCCCGTGGACGAACGTCGTGCCCGGCTTGCCGCCGGCCCGCTCGAAGAAGGCGAGATCCTCGGTGCTGGGCTCGTACTCGGCGATGCACTCGGTGCAGTTGCGGCGGATGAGGCGCTGGCCGACCACGGCGAGCATCGACGATGCCAGCAGGAACGACTCGATGCCCATGTCGAGGAAGCGGTGCAGGGCGCTGGTGGCGTCGGTGGCGTGGATCGTGGACAGCACGAAGTGTCCGGTGAGGGCGGCCTGGATCGCGATCCGGGCCGTCTCCACGTCGCGGATCTCGCCCACGAGGATGGCGTCAGGGTCCTGGCGCAAGATCGAGCGCAGGCCGGCGGCGAAGGTGATGCCGGCCGCCTCGTGGATGCCGATCTGGTTGATCGTCGAGAACGTGTACTCCACCGGGTCCTCGACGGTCATCACGTTGATCTCGTCGGAGTTGATCGCCATCAGCGACGCGTAGAGCGTGGTGGTCTTGCCCGACCCGGTCGGCCCCGCGCAGACGACCATCCCGTAGGGCGAGCGGATGATGTCCTGGTAGATCGCCGCGGTGTCGGGCGGCATGCCCAGGGTGGCCACGTCGTACAGGGCACGCGCCTTGTCGAGGATCCGCAGCACGGTCTTCTCACCGTTCACCGTGGAGGTCGTGCTCACTCGGATGTCGAGCTCGCTCCCGTCGATCACCGTCTCGATCTGGCCGTCCTGCGGGCGCCGACGTTCGACGATGTTCATGTCCGCCATGATCTTGATCCGGCTGACCAGGGCCTGGGACATCGATTGCGGGAGCGACAGCACCTCGTGCAGGGCGCCGTCCACCCGGTTGCGCACGCGCACCCGGTCACCCATGGGCTCGATGTGGACGTCGGAGGCGCGGTCCCGAACGGCCTGAGCCAGGATCGTGGCGACCACCTGCACGACAGGAGCAGACGCGTCGACCTCGACCGTGGGCGCCGGTCCGGTGCCGCGCTCGATGGCGCGGGCCTCGAAGACCCGGACCGCGTCCGTGACCGCGGACGACGTCGTGTAGGCCCGCTCGATGGCGGCCTCGACCTCGCTGAGCGACGCCACGGACAGCACCGCGGGAACGCCCATGGCCTCCTCCAGCTGGCTGGCCAACCCCGGTCGGGCCGGATCGGCCACGGCCACCTGCACATCGGCTGACGTCCGAGACAGCGGCACGGCCTGGAGCGATCGGGCGACGCCTTCATCGAGCAGCGCGACCGCCTGCGGGTCCACGCCGGCGCGGGCGAGTGACGCGACCCGGAGTCCGAACTGCTTCGCCAGCCCCTTCGTGAGCTGGTTCTCGTCGAGCTCACCCGACGAGATCAGGATCTCGCCGAGGCGGAGATCGGTGCCCAGCTGCGCCTCGAGCGCGGCCTCGAGCTGCTCCGCGGTGACCAGTGCCTCCCCCACCAGGATGGCGCCGAGCAACTCACGAGTGGCCGTGTCGACCGACGTCGACGCGGGCGAGGCGGCCGCCTCGCCGTTCGCGACGACGGGATCGGAGCCGACCTCGACCGGCTCCTCGGACTGCCGAGCGGCCTGACCGGAGGACTGGGTGACCAGACCGGAGGCCCGATCCTTCGTGCGCCTCAACGCCACGTCGTCATCCCCTCTGCGGCGACGATTCGTCGATCCATCATTTCCCCCCGGAGTGGCCGCAACGATGTACGGCTGGCGATGCGTGAAGCATCGACTCTACCCGACGTGAGTGGCCGAACCGTTGGCGCGGCCCGCGAAGATGGGCGGGTGCCAGGCCCACCCGATGCGCGTCTCCCGCCGGCCGTTCCCGGCGCCCGGACGACCCGGCGTCGCGGGCGCATGACGCCCAGTCGGGTGGAGGCCCTCGCCACGTTCGGGCCGCGCTGGTCCATCGGCGCCGACCGGTCGTGGACGGCCCGCGCCCTCGACGAGTCGTTCGGGCGGCAGGCTCCCCGGCTCCTCGACGTCGGCTGCGGCGACGGGCGGGCCACGACGGCGTGGGCGGCCGAGCACCCGGACTGGGACGTGGTCGGCGTCGACCTCCACCGCCCGGGGCTGGCCCGGCTGGTGGGCCAGCTCGGCCGCAGCGGCCCCCCCAACGTGCGCGTGGCGGAGGCCGACGTCACCGAGCTCGTCGCCCAGCACCTCGAGCCAGGGTCGGTGGACGCGGTCCGCATCCTCTTCCCGGACCCGTGGCCCAAGCGTCGTCACCTCGAGCGGCGCCTGGTCGATCGCGCCTTCGTGGCGCGCCTCGCCGACCTCCTCCCGGCCGGCGGCGGGCTCCACATCGCCACCGACTGGGACGACTACGCCAGCCAGGCCAAGGCCGCGCTCGACGCCGAGCCACGGTTCGGGCCGTGGTCCTCGGTCAGGCCGGACCGGCCCGAGACGACCTACGAGCGCCGGGGACGGGCCGCCGGCCGCCCCATCACCGACCTCGTCGTCGTGCGGACCTGACGAACGGCGTCCGGCCGTCAGGCCGTCAGGCCTCGGAGGCCGTGGCCCGACCGAGCGCGAGCAGGGCGGCGGCCAGGTCCTCGGGGGCGATGGTGGGCGACGTGGCCCGCAGGTCGGCGCCGTCGTCGCGCACCCATCCTTCGCCGGGCACCAGCCGCCGGATCACCTTGGCCGGGATGCCGCCGATGACTGCGTGATCCGGGATGTCGCCCCGGACCACCGAGCCGGCCGCCACCACCACGTTGCGGCCGATGCGGGTGCCGGGGAGCACGACGGCGCCGTGGCCGATCCAGCTCCCCGCGCCGATGGAGACGGCCTGGTGCGCGCCGAGCTGCTTGCCGATCGGGGTCTCGGGGTCCGAGTACCCGTGGTTCGCGTCGGTGACGTACACCTCTTGGCCGAACCACACGTCGTCGCCGATCTCGATCGACTCGTGGGCCACGATCCCCGAGCGCATGCCGATGACGCAGCGGTCACCGATCACGAGCGCCCGGGGCGGCACGGTGTCCTGGCCGGGCGAGTAGCCCGCGGCGAGGGTGCACCACGTGCTGACCATGGTCCCGGAGCCGATGTGGATCTGGCGCTCGCCGTAGAGCGTCGCGGTGGGGAAGGCGATGACGCTGCCGGCGCCGAACGAGCCGAACCCCTCGGCGGCGATGGTCCCCGGGGCGATCGCCCCGGCGACGCGAAGGCGCGCCCACCCTCGTTGGATGGCGGCGTTGGCGACTCGGTGGACGCGACGGGCGAGAGGCCGGGGCAGCACGCGCGCAGCGTACGACGCGCTCTCGACCAAGGCCCAGACGTGTCCGGCCCTGCCCGGCCGTGGCCGGCCGGCAGGGGGGTGGCTGGCCGCGACGCGCCGCGCGTCCGTAGCCTGTCGTGATGGATCCAGCGCCCGTGGCCGAGCGGAACCCGACACCGGTGACCGAACCGCGGTGCCCCGTGCCCCACGCCGTCGCGGCGGCGGCTCCCGGTTGCCCGGTGCCCCACGGCGCGGCAGCCGTCGGGCCGATCCACCGGTCCCGGGCCGACGAGGTCGTGCGACGGGTGCTGCGGGTCCGGGAACGCCCGGCCGGCGTGTCGTCGGCCGCGGCCTACCAGGCCTTCCAGAAGTCGATGCTCATCTCGGCCACCCGGTGCACCCTCACCTACGTGGTGTTCCCGTTCGTGCTCCCCGCGGTCGGCTTCGCCGCCCAGGGCGCGGTCGGCGTGGTGGTGGGCCTCGTCGCCATGGTCTGCGACGTCTTCACCATCCGCCGGTTCTTCGCCGTCGACCACAAGTACCGCTGGTACTTCTCGACCATCGTGTTCGGGATCATGTGCCTGCTCACCGCACTGCTGATCCAAGACATCAGCCACCTCGCCGGCCACGGCAGCGCCTGACCAGGTCGCGGGCGCCTGCTACCAGGTGGCCAGGTCGAGCAAGGCGGCGGCGATGTCGTCGACCTGCGGGAGGATGGCCCGTTCCAGCGTCGGTTCGTAGGCCACCGGCGTGTCGGCCGCGCCGATCCGGCGGACCGGCGCATCCAGGTCGGCGAAGCAGTGCTCGCCCACCCAGGCCGCCACCTCGCCGCCGAAGCCGGCGGTGAGGGTGTCCTCGTGGACGACGAGCACGCGACCGGTGCGGGCCGCGCTCCGCGCGACGATGTCGTGGTCCCACGGGAGGATCGTGCGGAGGTCGATCACCTCCGCCTCGATGCCCTCGCGCTCGGCCAGCTGGTCGGCCGCATCGACCGACCGGGAGACGGTGGCGCCCCACGTGACCACGGTGACGTCGTCGCCCGGTCGGCGCACATCGCCGATCCCGAACGGCAGCACCCAGTCGGCGGGCGGGAAGGCGTCGACCGTGCTCGGCTGGCGGAGCAGGTGCTTGTGCTCGAGGAAGAGGACCGGGTCCTCACACGAGAACGCGTAGCGCAGCAAGCCGGCGGCATCGCGGGCCCGGCTGGGCATGGCGATCGACAGCCCGGGGATGTGGGCGAAGATCGACTCGCCACACTGGCTGTGCCAGATGCTGCCGCCGGTGAGGTAGCCGCCGATCGGCACCCGCAGGACCATCGGGCACGTGAAGGCCCCGTTCGAGCGCCACCGGATCGTGGCCGCCTCGCTGCGGATCTGGGTCATGGCCGGCCAGATGTAGTCGAAGAACTGGATCTCGGGCGAGGGCCGCAGGCCCCGGATCCCCTGCCCGACGGCGCGGCCGACGATGTTCGCCTCCGACAGCGGCGTGTTGAAGCACCGGGCCTGACCGAAGGCGCGTTGCAGGCCGTGGGTGGTGCCGAACACGCCCCCCTTGCCCTCCACTCCGGCGAGGACCTGCTCGCGGGCATCGGCCACGTCCTCGCCGAACACGCGGATGCGCTCGTCGGCCGCCATCACCTCGTGCAGCACCCGCTTGATCGCCTCGCCCAGCGCGACGGCCTCACCCGAGCGATCGGGGTCGGGCGGGCCTGGATCGGCGAGGGGCGGGAGTGCCGTCACCTGGGTGGCGACCGTGGTCGGATCGGGGCGGGTGCCGGCCAGGGCAGCCGTCGCCGCGTCGGCCACGATCTGGCGGGCCTCGGCGCGCAGGTCCTTCACCTCCGCATCGCTGAGCACGCCGCCGCCCACCAGGTCGGCGGCGAACCGGTCGAGCGGATCGTGGCGCGCTTCTTCGGCCAGCTCCTCGACCGAGCGGTACTTGCTCTGGGTGTCGGCCGCGGAGTGGGAGTAGGGCCGCACGACGTCGGCGTGCACCAACGCCGGGCCGACGCCGGCGCGCACGTGGGCCACGATCGACGCCGCCGCGTCGCGGACCGCGAAGTAGTCGGTGCCGTCGAGGTGGTGCACCTCCAGGCCGCGGAACCCGCGCACCAACTCGTGCACGGGCGCCGGGTGCTGGTCGATCACCGGCACCGAGATGGCGAAGCCGTTGTCGGGCACCACGTAGAGCACCGGGAGGTGCAGGTTGCACGCCGTGTTGAGGCTCTCCCAGAACTCGCCCTCGCTGCATGCGCCCTCGCCGAGGCTCACGTAGGTGAGCTCGTCGCCATGGGCCTCGGTGGCGCGTCCGTCAGCCGCGAGGTGCGGCCGACGGACGAGGTAGCGGCCTGCCTCGGCACAACCGACGGCCGGGATGCACTGGCTCCCCGTCGGGCTCGACTGCGTCACGACGTGGCGCGCTCGATGGCCCCAGTGCGACGGCATCTGCCGCCCGCTGCTCGACGGGTCGTCGGCCGAGCCGACCGCTTGGAGCAGCACCTCGGTCGGCGTGACCCCGAGTCCGAGCACGAGCGCCTGGTCTCGGTAGTAGGGGAAGAACCAGTCGTAGCCGGGGCGCAGGTGGCGGGCGAGGGCCAACCCGATGGCCTCGTGGCCCGCGCCGGAGATCTGGAAGAACACGCGGCTCTGCTTCTGCATGGCGATCTCGCGGTCGTCGATGGCGCGCGAGACGAAAGCGAGCCGGAGGTCGTCGACCAGCTCGGCCACCGGGTAGCCGCGGAAGTCGGTCACGGCTCCACGTCGGCATGCCAGTCGCGGTCCTGCAACGTGTCACGGACCCGGGCCAAGAACGCGGCCGCTTCGGCGCCGTCGACCGCCCGGTGGTCGAAGCTCAACGAGAGGTTGCCCACCGGGCGCACGGCGATGCCCCACGTCCGCTCGGCACCGACGGTCCCATCGTCCGTCGACACCGCGATGGGCGTCATGCGAACGCCATCGGTGGAGAGGATGGCGACCTGCGGCAGGTTGATGATCGGGGCCGCCGTCACCGTGCCGTACGAGCCGATGTTCGTGAGCGTGAACGTGCCGCCGTCGAACGCGTCGCCCGGGAGGCGGCGGCGCCGAGCCAGGTCTGCGACCTCGGCGATGGCGTCGGCCAGCGCGCCCAGCCGGAGATCCTGGGCGTCGTGGACCACAGGGACGAGCAGCGCCTCGCCGGCGTCCACGGCGATGCCGAGGTGGACGCGCCGGTGCACCACGAGCCGGTCGACGTCGAAGCTGGCGTTGAGGCGCGGGTGGGCGCGCAGTGCGTCGACCGCCGCGGCCGCCGCGAACGGGAGGTAGCTCATGCCCGCGGCCCGCCGGGCCCGGTCGACCGCGGTCCAGTCGACCTGGACCACGACGAGCGCGTGCACTGCGGCATCGACCGAACGGCGGAGGTTGTCCGCGGTGGCGGCGCGCGCCCGCGACAGCTCCACCACGTCATCGTCGGGACCGACGGCGAGCCGCGGCGCGGTGGCCGCCGGTGCAATGGCCGACGGCGCCGCGGCCGAGGGGCGGGAGCGCTGGGCGGCCGCCGCGACCACGTCGTTGCGGGTGATGCGACCGTCGCGCCCCGAGCCCACGACATCGGAGGGGTCGAGGCCATGCTCGGCGAGCAACCGGCGCACCACCGGAGACGTGGGCGAGGCGGCTGGCCCATCCAGGTCGGGACGGGGGGCGAGCTCGCTCGGGTGCGGGGCGAGCTCACCCAGCCCGGCCTGCAACACGACCGTGTCGGGCGGCGGACCGGCCCGGGCCGGCGGCGAGCCGGCGTCGAACGGCTCGTCAGCGGTGGCGGTGATCACCGCCACCGGCGTGCCGATGGGGACCGCCTCGCCCTCCTCGACCAACACGGCCCGCAGGTAGCCCGCCACCGCGCTCGGCACCTCGGTGTCGACCTTCTCGGTGGACACCTCGAACAGCGTGTCGTCGATCGCGACCCGGTCGCCGACGATCGCGACCCAGGCGGTGATGGTGCCCTCCACCACCGTCTCGCCGAGCTGCGGCAT
>JAOBWM010000165.1 GCA_025463365.1 Acidimicrobiales bacterium | reverse complement strand
GCCAAGGCCATCAAGGCCGGGCTCGACCGCAACGGTCCGGGCGGCGTCGCCGTGCTCGGCGGCGCCCGGCTGACGAACGAGTCCGCCTACGCATGGGCCAAGCTCGCCAAGGGCGTCATCGGGACCGACCACGTCGATGCCCAGCTCGGCGACGGGCTGCCTGCTGAGGTCGTCGCCTCCCTGCCCCGGGCCACCATCGACGAGGCCTGCGCGGCCGGTGGCACGCTCCTCGTGATCGGCTCCGATCCCAAGGACGAGCTCCCGGTCCTGTTCCTGCGCATCCGCGACGCCGTCACGCGCCACGGCGCCAAGGTGATCGAGCTGGCGCCCCGAGACACCGAGCTCACCTCCATCGCCGCCCACTCCCTGCGCTCGGTGCCGGGCGCGGTCGACGAACTGGTGGAGTCGATCATCGCCGGAGAGGGCGACCTCGCCCCCGTGCGGGACCTGCTGGCCGCCGGCCCGTTCACCGTGCTGCTCGGGCGGGGTTCGGTCGCCGAGGCCCCCGACGCCACCGTGGCGGCGGCCGCCAAGCTGCTCGAGGCCTACCCGGAGGTGCGGTTCCTGTCGGGCCTGCGCCGCGCCAACGTCCACGGTGCCATCGATGTCGGGCTCGCCCCGGGCCTGCTGCCCGGTCGCGTCGCCCTCGACGCCGACGGCGGCTGGTTCGCCGAGGCATGGGGCAAGGTTCCCGCCGAACGCGGCCTCGACGCCGCCGGGATCCTCGCCGCCGCAGCCGACGGCAAGGTCGACACCCTCGTGCTGCTCGGTGCCGATCCGCTCGCCGACTTCCCCGACGCGGACCTCGCGGCTCGCGGCGTGGCCGGCGCCACCACGGTCATCGCCCTCGACACGTTCCTCACCGCCTCGTCGTCTGCGGCCGACATCGTGCTGCCGGTCGCCGGGTTCGCCGAGACCGACGGCACCACCACGAACGTCGAGGGCCGCGTCACGGTCGTGCGCCAGAAGGTCACCCCGCCCGGAACGGCGCGTCCCGACTGGATGATCGCCGCCGAGCTCGCCTTCCGCCTCGGCGCCGACCTGGGCTTCACCTCGCCCACGGAGATCTGGGCCGAGATCGAGCGCCTGTCGCCGGCCCACGCCGCGCTGACCTGGTCGGAACTGACCGCCGATCTCGACGGACTCCTCGCCGGGCGGCCCACACCGGAGCCGGCCGAACCCGCGGATCACGTCGACGACGCCACCGCCAGCGGCGACGCGGCGGCTGCCCACGACGACGTCGCGGTCCACGACACGGCCGCCGCCGCGGCCGACGACCCCGCGGAGGCGCAAGCCCACGAGGCCGCTGCCGCCGAGGCGCAGTCCCAGGCCGTGGCCGAAGGTACCGATGCGCCCGATGCGCCCGATGCGCCCGATGCGCCCGACGTCGACTCCGGCCCTGCCGCTCAGCCGACCACGGTCGCGTTCGCGGCGCCGACCGGCTGGAGCGCCCCGCCGGTCGACGCCTACTCGCTGCGCCTCGTCACGATCCGGCGCCTCTACGACCAGGGGACGCACCTCGCCCACGCGCCATCCCTCGTCGGGCTCGCCGGCTCGAGTGCGCTGCGGGCCAATCCGGCCGACCTCGATCGCCTCGGCGTCGCCGCCGGCGACCAGGTCAAGGTGAGCTCGGCCAAGGGGACGATCACCACCGCGGCCCAGCCCGATCCCACGGTGCCCGAGGGCACCGTCACGTTGGCGTGGCGCCAGGGCGACCCGTCGCCCAACGTGCTGATCGATGCCACGGCCATGGTCACCGAGATCCGCGTGGAGACGATCGCGTGATCCTCGCCAACGACCCGCTCCTCGCCGGCCACGTCGGCCTGGTCGTCGTCCTCATCGTCGTGGTGAAGGCCCTCATCACCCTCGGCATCACCCTGATCGCCACGATGTTGATGATCTGGTTCGAGCGCAAGATCATCTCCGACCTCCAGAACCGCATCGGGCCCAACCGGGCCGGACCGTTCGGCATCCTGCAGACCCTGGCCGACGGGCTCAAGGTGCTCCTCAAGGAGGACCTCATCCCGGAGCGATCCGACCGGCTCGTGTTCCGGATCGCGCCGATCCTCACGATGGTCCCGGCGTTCATCACCTTCGGCCTGATCCCACTCGGCGGCGACTTCAGCAAGGGGCACGGGGGCGCGGTCAAGATCTTCGGCCACCACACGTTCCTCCAGCTCGCCGACCCGGGCGCCGGTGTGTTGGTGATCCTCGCCATGTCGTCGATCGCCGTGTACGGCGTGATGCTCGCCGGCTGGTCGTCGGGCTCGAAGTACCCGCTGCTCGGGTCGGTGCGCGCCAGCGCGCAGATGGTCTCCTACGAGGCGGCGCTCGGCCTGTCCGTGCTCACGGTCGTGCTCGCCAGCGGCGGCCTGACCACCCACGGCATCGTGGCCGCCCAGCACACCTGGCACTGGAACCTGTGGATCACGGGCCTCGTGCCGTTCGTCATCTTCTCGCTGGCCGCCACCGCCGAGCTCAACCGGCCGCCGTTCGACCTGGTCGAGGCCGAGCAGGAACTGGTGGGCAGCTTCCAGACCGAGTACTCCGGCTTCCGGTTCGCCATCTTCTACCTGGCTGAGTTCCTCAACTGCGTGACGATGGGCGCCATCATCGTCACCCTCTTCCTCGGCGGCCCCAACGGCCCGGTGCCCATCGGGCCCGGGTGGATCTGGGGGTTCGCCTGGTTCCTGTTGAAGCTCGTCGCCGTGCTGTACGCCTTCGTCTGGACCCGCGCCGCCGTGCCGCGCGTCCGCTACGACCAGCTCATGGACCTCGGCTGGAAGATCCTCATCCCCTCGGCGCTCGGCTGGCTGCTGCTGCTGATCGCCATGCGGATCGGGAGCGACCGCAACTGGCCGTGGTTCGCCACCATCGGCATCTCGGCGGTGATCGCGGCGGCCTGCTACGGCCTGCTCTCGCTGGCCCAGAAGGCCGCCCACCGCAACCGGGCCCTCGAAGGAGCGATCGACTGATGGGCTACCTCGGAGGTTTCGCCGTCACGTTCCGCCAGCGCGGCAAGAAGCAGCGCGTCACGCGGGAGTACGCCAAGGGCGAGGGCGGCAAGCGCGACAAGCCGGTGCGCCTGCACGGCCGCCACGTCCTCAACCGCTACGAGGACGGCATGGAGAAGTGCATCGGCTGCGAGCTGTGCGCCGGGGTCTGCCCGGCCCGCTGCATCTACGTGCGCGGTGCCGACAACGACCCCACCGATCCGGTCTCGCCGGGCGAACGCTTCGGCTTCGTGTACGAGATCAACTACTTGCGATGCATCCACTGCGATCTCTGCGTCGAGGCCTGCCCGACCGAGGCGATCACCGAGAGCAAGCTGTTCGAGTTCTCCTTCACCAACCGGGACGACGCCATCTACACCAAGGCCGAGCTCCTGGTGGACGACGACGGGCTCCCGCAGCAGCTCCCGTGGGAGGACTGGGGTGATCTCGCCGAGGTCGCCCGCAACTCGTCGGCCTGGGTCCGCGCCACCGCGCCCAGTGGCGACGCCGACTACATCGGCAAGGTCGGCTGGAGCGGAGAGCTCGGCTTCGGCGTGAAGGATCCCGAGGTGGGCCAGTCCGCTGCCACCGAGGACGGCGACTGATGGAAGCCGTGGTCTTCTACGTCGGGGCGGTGATCTGCCTGCTCGGTGCGGCCGGGGTGATCCTGTCCGAGAGCCCCGTGCACTCGGCGCTCAGCCTGGTGGGCACCCTCTTCGGCGTCGCCGTGCTGTTCGTCGCCCAAGATGCCGAGTTCCTGGCCGCGGTGCAGGTGATCGTCTACGCCGGCGCCATCGTCGTGCTGTTCCTGTTCGTGATCATGCTGCTGGGCGTCGACTCCACCGACGACATCACCGTCGAGCCGCTCAAGGGCCAGCGCGTCCTCGCGGCCATCTCGGGCCTCACCGTCGCCGGCGTGCTGCTGTTCGTGGTCGCCATCAAGGGCAAGGTCACCGGCCAGCACGCCACCGCCGCCCGCGACACGCCCGGGGTGCCCAACGTCGAGGAGCTCGGACGCCTGCTCTTCACCAGGTACCTGTGGGCCTTCGAGATCACGTCGGTCCTGCTGATCATCGCCGTCGTCGGCGCCGTGTCGCTCGCCCGCCACCGCAAGGACGCGCTGGTCGATCACGACCTGCCCCACGACGACCTCCCCGACCTCGCCGTCGCAGCAGAGGAGCCGGCCTCGTGATCCTCGCCGAACTCGGACCGACGCCCTACCTGGCGCTCGGGGCCATCCTCTTCGCCGCCGGTGCCGTCGGCCTGCTGATCCGCCGCAACCCCCTCGTGATGTTCATGTGCGTGGAGCTGATGCTCAACGCCGTGAACCTCACCTTCGTCACCCTCGCCCGCGAGCTCGACGACGTGGGTGGGCAGGTCGCCGTCTTCTTCGTGTTGGTGGTGGCGGCCGCCGAGGTCGTGGTCGGCCTCGGGATCATCGTGGCCATCTTCCGCCGCCGCCAAGGCGCGACCGCCGACGACATCAGTCTGCTCAAGGGCTGAGGGACGGGAACGTGGAACACCTGATCTGGCTCATCCCGGCGTTGCCCCTTGCCGGCTTCGCGTTCCTGCTCTTCTTCGGCAAGCGGCTCGGTGAGCCGTTGGCCGGGTGGCTCGCCACCGCTGCCGTCGGTGGTTCGTTCCTGGCCACCGTGGGCGTCTTCGTCACGCTGCACGGCAAGGGCGAGGAGCACCGCCAGCTCACCCAGTCGCTGTTCGACTGGATCCCCGTGGGCGGGCTGCACGTCGACGTCGGGTTCCTGGCCGACCCGCTCTCGATCACCATGTGCCTGTTCGTGACCGGCATCGCCGCGCTGATCCACCTGTACGCGATCGGCTACATGCACGGCGACCCACGGTTCTCGAAGTTCTTCGTCTACCTGAACCTGTTCGTCTTCTCGATGCTCATGTTGGTGCTGGGCGACAACTTGCTCATCACCTTCCTCGGCTGGGAAGGGGTCGGTGCCTGCTCGTACTTCCTGATCTCGTTCTGGCACGAGATCGACGCCAACGCGTCGGCCGGCAAGAAGGCGTTCGTCACCAACCGCATCGGTGACTTCGGCTTCATGGTGGCGATCTTCTTCACCTTCCAGGCTCTGGGAACCGTCAGCTACACGGGGATCGTCTCCGGGTCGCCACACCTGGCCACCAGCACGGCCACGGTGATCGCGGCCATGTTGTTCCTCGGCGCCTGCGGCAAGTCCGCCCAGCTGCCGCTGTTCGTGTGGCTGCCCGATGCCATGGCCGGCCCCACCCCGGTCTCGGCGCTGATCCACGCCGCCACGATGGTCACCGCCGGCGTGTACCTGCTCACCCGCATGAACCCCGTGATCGCCGTGTCGGCGAGCTGGATCCCGTGGCTCATCGCCATCATCGGCGCCGCCACCGCACTGTTCGCAGCCACCATCGCCGTGGCCCAGAACGACATCAAGAAGGTGCTGGCGTACTCCACGATCAGCCAGCTCGGCTACATGTTCCTGGCCGTCGGGTCCGGCGCCTACGTGGCCGCCATCTTCCACATGGTCACCCACGCCTTCTTCAAGGCCCTCCTCTTCCTCGGCTCCGGCTCGGTCATCCACGGCATGGGCGACGAGCAGGACATGCGGCGCATGGGCGCGCTCCGCAAGCTCATGCCGATCACCGCCGTCACGTTCATCATCGGGTGGCTCGCCATCGCCGGCGTCCCACCCTTCGCCGGCTTCTGGTCCAAGGACGAGATCCTGCTGTTCGCCTACGACAAGAGCCCGGTGCTTTGGTTCGTCGGACTGGTCACCGCCCTGCTGACCGCGTTCTACATGAGCCGCCAGGTGTTCCTCGTCTTCTTCGGGAAGCCCCGCTGGAGCACCGACGCCACGAGCGAGGCCGAGCAGTCCGCGGCTGAGGTGGCGGCGGACGCCGACGAAGGCGGCCACGGCCACGGTCACCGCGAGGTCCACCCGCACGAGTCGCCCTGGCTCATGACGCTTCCGCTGGTGCTCCTGTCGGGCCTCGCCCTCGTCGGCGGCGCGCTGAACCTGCCGTTCCTCGCCCGGCTGAAGTTCCTCGACAGCTGGCTCGAGCCGGTCGTCCACCTCGGCGAGCACCGCGAGACGGTCGGCTCGGGCATGACGGTCGGTCTCGCCATCCTCGCCACCGTGGGAGCTCTCGTCGGCATCGCCATCGCCGCGTCCATCTACCTCAGGGACCGTCGAGACGTGGCCGAGAAGGTGGAGCAGCCGGTGCTGGCTCGGGGCTGGTACTACGACAGCTCGATCTCCGCCTTCATGGGTGGACCGGGCCGCAAGGCGTTCGACGCCATCGCCTGGTTCGATCGAACGGTCATCGACGGCGCCGTCCGCAACGTGGCCACCGGGGTCCGGGAGACCTCCGGCAAGGTCCGCCTGGTGCAGACCGGGTACGTCCGCAACTACGCCGTCGGCGTCGCCCTCGGCGCCGTCGTGATCGCGGCGTTCGTCCTCTCCAAGGCGGTCTCTTGATGTCCGCGCTGCTCGCCGCCGAAGGCGCCGCCTCGCCGTCGTTCCCGATCCTGTCCGCCGTGGTCCTCACGCCGGCGATCGGTGCCATCGTCGTGGCGCTGATCTCCAAGCGCCGCCCCGAGGTCGCCAAGCAGGCCGCCGTGCTGTTCGCGGTGTTCACCGGTGCGCTCACCATCGGGGTGCTGGCGCTCTTCAAGACCCACGGCGCCGCCTTCCAGATGCTCGACCACGTCCGGTGGATCAAGGATCCGGAGATCTCGTGGAGCCTCGGCATCGACGGCATCTCGCTGTGGCTCGTCGTGCTCACCGGGATCTTGTTCCCGATCGCCATGCTCGGGGCCCCGCCCCACCACGACGAGAAGTCGTTCTACGCCTGGCTCCTGTTGCTGGAGGCCGGGTGCCTCGGTGCCTTCCTCGCCCTCGACGTCTTCTTGTTCTTCGTCTTCTTCGAGATCGTCCTCGTCCCGATGTACTTCCTCATCAGCGGGTGGGGCTACGACGAGCGGAAGTACGCGGCCACCAAGTTCTTCCTGTACACGATGTTCGGATCAGCGTTCATGCTCGTCGGCGCGGTGAGCCTGGCGTACCTCCACGCCAAGGGCGGCCCGGTCACCTTCGACCTGCGCGTGCTCGCCGAGCACCAGGGCGTGCTGGCCAAGACCACCGAGCGGTGGATCTTCGTCTCGTTCGCCATCGCCTTCGCGGTCAAGGTCCCGATCTTCCCGTTGCACACGTGGCTCCCCGACGCCCACACGCAAGCCCCCACCGCCGGTTCGGTGATCCTCGCCGGCGTGATGCTCAAGCTCGGCACCTACGGCTTCCTCCGCTACGGGCTGTACCTGTTCCCCGAGGCATCGGCGTGGGCTGCTCCCGGCATGGTGACCCTCGGTGTGATCGGCATCGTCTACGGCGCGATCTGCGCCACGATGCAGAAGGACCTCAAGCGCCTGGTGGCCTACTCCTCGGTCGCCCACCTCGGGTTCATCGTGTTGGGCACGTTCGCCATCACCCAGCAGGGGCTCGAGGGCTCGGTGCTCCAGATGGTGAACCACGGCGTGTCGACCGGGGCCCTGTTCCTCCTCGTCGGCATGATCTACGACCGCCGCCACACCCGTGAGATCGCCAAGCTCAAGGGGCTCCAGAAGCCGGCGCCGATCTTCGCGGCCGTGTTCACCGTGGTGATGCTCTCGTCGATCGGGCTGCCTGGCCTCAACGGGTTCGTGGGTGAGTTCCTCATCCTCGTGGGCTCGTTCCTCACGCAACGCTGGTGGGCCGTCGTCGCGGTCACGGGTGTGATCCTCGCCGCCCTCTACCTCCTCTGGGCCTACCAGCGGGTCTTCCACGGCGAGCCCGATGCCGACAACGCCACGTTCCGGGAGCTGAAGCTCACCGAGGGCCTGGTGATGGCCCCGTTGATCGGATTGATCGTGTTCATGGGCGTCTACCCCAAGCCCGTGCTCGACCGCATCGAACCGGCCGTGACCCGCCTGGTGCACCACGTCGAGAGCAACTCCGACCACCGTGAGCCGAGGGTCGCCCACGACGCCGAGCGGGGCAAGTGATGCTCGCCGAGGTGCAGCAGCTCGCCACCCCCAACGTCGAGTACTCGGCGCTGCTCCCCGTGCTCGTCCTGCTCGGGGGCGCGGTCCTGCTGATGGTGATCGGCGCGTTGCTGCCCCGCCACAGCAAGGTCCCGTGGCACTCGGCGTTCGCGATCGTCACCGCGCTCGCTTCGATCGGGACCTCGATCCCGCTGTGGTTCCGCGTGCGCGACGACGGCCCGATCTCCGCGGTGGCCAACGCGGTGAAGGTCGACGGGCTCAGCATCTTCCTGGGCATCGTGATCGCGGGCGGCGTCATCTTGAGCTCGCTGCTGGCCTCGGGCTACCTGAAGCGGGAGCGCCTCGAAGGCCCCGAGCCCTACATCCTCCTGCTCCTGTCGGCTTCGGGCGGCCTGATGATGGCCGGCGCCAACGACCTGCTCGTGTTGTTCCTCGGCCTCGAGATCTTGTCGATCGCCGTCTACGTGCTGGCCGGCATCCACGTGCGCCGGGCCCGCTCGGGCGAAGCGGCACTCAAGTACTTCGTCCTCGGCGCCTTCTCCTCGGCGTTCTTCCTCTATGGCATCGCCCTCGTCTACGGCGCCACCGGCAGCACGAACCTCAGCGAGATCAGCACCTTCCTCGCCGCCAACGTCCTCACCAACGACGTGATGCTGGTGGCCGGGCTGGCCTTCCTGCTCGTCGGCCTCGGGTTCAAGGTCGCGGCGGTGCCGTTCCACGCATGGACCCCCGACGTGTACGACGGCTCGCCCAGCCCCGTGGTGGCGTACATGGCATCGGGCGTCAAGACCGCCGGGTTCGCCGGGCTCATCCGGGTGTTCGTCTACGCCTTCTCGGCCTACCGGGTCGACTGGCAGCCGCTGGTGTACCTCGTCGCGGTGGCCACCTTGCTGGTCGGTGCCGTGGTGGCCGTGAGCCAGACGAACGTCAAGCGGATGCTCGCCTACTCGTCGATCAACCACGCCGGGTTCATCCTGATCGGCATCCAGTCGGGCACGATCCGCGGCACCCAGGCTGCGCTCTTCTACCTCGCCACCTACAGCTTCACCGTGGCCGGCAGCTTCGGTGTCGCGACCATCGTGGGCCGCACCGGCGACAACGCCCATCAGCTCGACGACTACAAGGGCCTGGCCAAGCGCGCACCGCTGCTCGCGTTCGCGTTCCTCGTGTTCCTGCTGGCCCAGGCCGGCGTGCCGTTCACCTCGGGCTTCATCGCCAAGTTCTACGTGATCGGTGCCGCGGTGGGCGCCCACTCGTACTGGCTCGCCCTGGTGGCGATGCTCTCGTCGGTCATCTCGGCGTACGTCTACCTGCGCATCGTGCTGGCCATGTACACCGACGACGCGGCCGAGGGCACCCCCCGCCTCAAGGTCCCTGCCGGCGCCCGAGTCGCAATCGGCCTCTCGGTGCTGGCCACGATCGGCCTGGGCCTCCTGCCCGGCCCGCTGACCGACGCCGCCAAGACCGCGGTGCACGCCACCGATGCGCCCGGCGCGGCGTCGGCGCCTGCACCTCCCGCCACCGCCCAGCCCTGACCCCGCCTCAGGCGGGCGCGACCACCGGCGCGGGCCGGGGACCGACGCGGTCCTTGAGCTTGAACGCCGGCCGCTCGACCAGGCGGTAGCTCAGGTCGGAGAGCACGATCACGATCACGATCACCGCGGCGATGCGCTCGCGAGACGTGAGCGACGTGAGGTGCCGGCTCGCAAAGAAGAACAGCGGGTAGTGGTACAGGTACATCGAGTACGAGCGGGCCCCGAGCCAGGCCAAGGGCTTGCTGCCGAGGACGCGAGCCACCACCGTGCGACCGTCGAGGACGATCCAGCTCAGCACGATCGCATGGGCCAGGCCGCTGAGGGTCATGCCCCAGTCGTAGGTGAAGGCGTCACGAGAATCGACGTGCCACGCCACCCAGACCATCCAGGCGATCGCCGTCGGTGCCAGCACCCGGAGTCCCCGGCGGTGGCGCTCGCCCAGCCAGCCCTGGCGGATCGCCAGGGCGACCAGCACGCCCCACAGCAAGGTGTCGACGCGGGTGTCGGTCGAGACGTAGGCGAGCGGGAACGAGCCGATCCCCGTCCACACCTGGGTCCGGCGCCACCAGACGCACGCCATCACCACCCCGATGACGGCCGCCCATGCCCACGGCGGGGTGCGCAGCTTGGTGAGCACCAACAAGAGCAGCGGGAGCAACAGGTAGAACTGGAACTCGACCGCCAGGCTCCACAGGTGCGTGTACTCGATCGACACCGCCTGGTTGTGGCCGAACGGCCAGTTCATGACGTAGAGGGCGCCGGCGCGGACGGTGGGCCACAGGTGGGACCACACGCCGTGGTCGAGGCCCATCGAGACGGCGACCATCACCGCGATCGCCACGAGCATGGCCGGGTACAGGCGAAGGAACCGGCGCAGCACGAACACGCCGTAACGGATGCGCCCCGTGCGGGCGAGCTCGCTGAACAGCAGCCCGCCGATCAGGAACCCGCTGAGGACGAAGAACCCGTCGAGCCCGGTCCACGCGCCCTTCACCCAGCCCTCCGCGTAACCCGGCGCGGCCCAGACCATGTGATGCGCCATCACGACGGCGAGGAAGACGGCCCGCATCCCGTCGAGCGTGGTGAGGCGACCAGCGCTCGCAGGTGCCGGTGGGCGGATGACGGGAGCCTCGGTCGCCGTGGTGTCGGCTCCGTCGTCGCCGGGCATCGGCGCACCCTATCGCCGGGCCCGACCTGGCCCGGAGCCGGCGACGGCGGCCGGTAACGTCCGAGCCCATGGCTGCCGGGGGTGACGGGAACTGGCGGGCGCCCACCGCGATCGTCGTCGCCGTCTTCGTCGTGAGCCGCGTCGCCTACTACCTGGCGGGCGTCCGGTTCCTGTGGCACCACGCGCCGGTGTACCTCCACTTCCTCGACCCGGTGGCGCTGAAGCACCACTTGCTGCAGAGCCTCTGGTACGACCACGCCCAACCACCCGGCCTCAACCTGGTGTGGGGGCTGGCGCTCAAGGTGTCGCCCGGTGCCCCGGACCGGGTGCTGTGGCCGCTGTTCCTGGCCATCGGCCTGGCCACGTCGCTGCTCCTGTTGCACCTGCTGAAGCGGGTGGGCCTGGGGGCTCGGTGGGCGGTCGCCATCGTCGTGGCGTGGACCGTGAGCCCGACGGCGATCCTGCTCGAGACGTACCTCCTCTACACCCCGTTCGAGGTGTTCGGCGTCCTGGCCGTCGCGCTGCTGTTCGCTCGCTGGGTGGAGCGGGGACGGCCCGTCGACCTCGTGGCGCTCAGCGCACTGGTGGCCGCGCTCGGCCTCACCCGCGCCACCTTCCACCTCGTCTGGATCGTCGGGCTCTTCGCGCTGGCGGCACTGCTGCGTCGCGACCGCTGGCGCACCGCGGCGGTCTGGTCGCTGCTACCGATCCTGCTGGTCGGCGGCTGGTACGCCAAGAACCAGGCCGAGTTCGGCTTCTTCGGGCCGAGCAGCTGGATGGGCAACAACCTGTCGCGCATCACCGTCGAGCAGTTGCCGCGGTCCGAGCGGCTGAGGCTGGCATCGGACGAGGGCGGCCTCTCGGACGTCGCCGCGTACCCCGCCTTCGCCACGTTCGCCGAGATGGACCGGCCACCGAGCGATCCACCGCGCTCGGGCCCCCGGGGGGTGCAGATCCTCGACGAGGTCACCCGCACCGGCAACTCGTTCCCCAACCAGCGCAACCGCGGCTACCTCGCGATCAGCCGCCTGCGCCTCGAGGATGCGAGGTGGGTCATCCGGCACCGGCCCGGCGCCTACCTGCGCGGCGTCGGCCGGGCATCGTCGCTCACCTTCGGGCTGCCCGCCGACTTCTTCGGCTACGGGCCCAACGTCGACCACATGCGCGGGCTCGTGACCGCCGAGCGGTGGGTCCTCGGCGGGTGGCAGGCCCAGCCGCCTCCGGCGGACGATCGCCTCGGGCGCTGGGGCGACGGAGGCCGCCACGAGTGGATCGTGCTCGCCGCGTACCTGCTCGCCCTCGCGCTGGTTCCGGTGCGCTGGCTGCGCCGACGCTCGTGGCGGACACCCACCGCGGCCGACGCGCTCGTCGCCGTCACCTGGGCCACGGTCGCCTACCTGACCGCGGTCACCATCGCGTTGGACTTCGGCGAGAACAACCGGTTCCGCTCCGTCACCGACCCCGCGGTCCTCGTCCTACTGGCCTGGCTGGTCACGAGTCGGGGCCGCCACGAGGTAGGCGGCCAGTCCCGTGTGGGGGAAGGGGCCCGGCATGTTGCTGCCGAGGAGGTCCACCCAGAAGGCACCGAGCCCGTTCCAGCGCAGTGAGCGGCCGATGGTGCGACGGTCGCCCTGCGGGCACCGGAGCACGGCCCGCACGACGTGGCGACGCCGGGCGGCGGTGTCGGGACCGCGGGCGAGGCGCATGACGTCGTCGACGCACCGAGATGGCGTCCGGTCGCCCGCCGCGACGACCTCGAGGTGCACCTCGGGCCGGCTCACGGCGGCGAGGAGCGGTCCCGCCCACGTCGGGTCCGACGGGAGGGGACCGCGTCGGACCAGCAACCGTCCATCGGTCCGGGCCACATCCGTGCTGTCCACCACGATCGTGGGCGCCGCGATCTTCGTGTCCCGGCGGATCCCTTCGTCGGGCGTCGTGCCGAGCCGCACCACGCGGATGTCGTAGCCGTGGCGGAGCAGCTCGACGCTCACCGCGTCGAGGGTGCTGAGGTAGGCCCACGTACCCTCGGCGGACAGCTTGTACGTGCCCTTCGGGACCTGCGCCCGGATGGCGTCCGCGATCGCTCGCGTGCGGGCCGCGTCAGCTGGGTAGGTCGGGCCCCCCCACGCGGCCACGGCGATGGCGCCCAGTCCGAGGCCGGCGGCACCGACGATCGCCGCCGCCCGTGGGATGCGCAACGGGCCCAGGGCCTCGGCCAACACCGCGAGCAACGCCATGGTCAGGAGGGCGCTGACCGCCAGCAGGGACGTGAGCTGGTACGACGGCCCGAGACGGACCTCGTCGGGGCCCCGGCTCAAGACGAGGGCGGGAACCAACACGGCCCCAGCGGCCACGGCGACCAACCGCACCAGCGTGGGCTGCCGCGCCCGGCGCGCCCACCACGCCGCGACGGCGAGGAGCGCGAAGACCACCGCCCCCTTGGCCAGCGCCAGCCCGACCGGGATCGGGCCGAGGATCGAGATGCGAGGGAGGGCGGGGACACCCGGCCAGGCCGGCTGCGTCACGTGGTCGAAGACCGCCGACAGGCCGAAGGCGGGTCCGGCCCGATCGATCGGCAGGCGGGTGACGTCGACGAGCGCCGCGAGGTTGCCGGGATGCCCCGTGAACTGCTGGACCACGACCAGGGCCCACACCGCGACCAACGCGCCTGCGGCCGCGACCAGGTGCGCACGCTGGTCGCGCCGCCCCTTCCACGCGGCTGTGCCGACAGCGACGAGCAGCGCGGTGGCGGCGACGGGCGCGGCGCCGAGGTGGGCCTGGATCACGAACGACAGCGCCACCACCGCGGGGACCAGCGCGGCGCGATCGCGATCGAGCACGCCCCACGTGGCGACGAGGCCGGCCAGCAACGCGAGCACGGCGATGTTGGCGTTGAGCGGTCTGGCCAGGTTCCAGGTTCCGAGGTGGGCCGCGACGAGCAGGACCCCGAGCGCGGCGGTGGCGGCCCCGATCGTGCCCAGGCGGCGCCACGAGAGCCACACCGCGGTGGCCGCCGCCGCGCCGTTCACCAACGCCACCGCGGCGAGCAACCCGCCGGGCGACCAGCCCGACAGGCGATAGGGGATCGCGAGCAGGTAGTACTCGAGGGGCCCGGGATGGCTCGCCTCGATCGAGGCCGCGTGGCCCCCTCCGCCGTCGTGGGTGAAGAGGTTCCCCGAGGTCGACGGCTGGCCGGAGACCGGGGGGTGGTGGCTGAACACCGCCATCGTGCGCCGGGCGATCATGGCGTCGTCGCCTTCGGGGATCCACCCGGCGTGGTGGAGGCGCACCGCGGCACCCACCACCGGCACCAGCGCGACCAGCACGAACAGCAGCAGCACCCGCCGATCCGGGGCCGTCGCGGCGCTCGTGCTCGTGTCTCGTCGCTCGGCGTCCATCGTCACCCTGTCGAACCGGACAGCCAGCCTCGCACAGGCGCACGGCTGGGCCCCGGCGAGCGGCGCGAGCGCCCTGTTCGGACCGCCTGCGAGCAGGGCGCCGACGGCGCCAGCTCCCCTTTGGCCCCTTGGGAAGCGCGTCACTAAGGTTCGACGCCGTGTCGGAGCTCCTGCGTGAACCCCTGGCCGGTGGCGTCCTCGCCGTCACGCCGGCCATGTCGGCCTTCCTCCGTGACTACCTGACGGTGGCCATCTTCGGTGGGGTCGCGATCGGCCTCCTGGTCGGGGTCATGAGCCTCGGCAAGCTGGTCCGGCCGGTCCGCCCGCAGCAGGACAAGTACCTGACCTACGAGAGCGGTGTCGACCCGGTGGGCGACGGATGGGCCCAGAGCCCGATCCGGTACTACGTCTTCGCACTGCTCTTCGTCCTGTTCGACGTCGAAGCGGTGTTCATCTTCCCCTGGGCCACCCGCCTCGAGGCCTACGGCTGGTTCGGTGCCGTCGAGATGATCGTCTTCATCGTCCTGCTCACCCTCGGCCTCCTCTACGCGTGGCGAAAGAAGGTCCTGAAGTGGATCTGACCAACTGATGGGCCTCGTCGAGAGCGGCAAGCTCCCCAAGCCGCTGACCTCCCTCCTGAACACCTCCCGCAAGTACTCCATCTGGATCTTCCAGTGGGGCCTTGCCTGCTGCGCCATCGAGATGGGCGCCGCCCTGGGTTCCCCCCGTTACGACGTCATGCGCCTCGGCGTCATCCCGCTGCCGGCCAGCCCGCGCCAGGCCGACCTCGTCTGCATCTCCGGCACGGTCACCGACAAGATGGTGCCGGCCATCCGCCGCCTCTACGACCAGATGCCCGACCCGAAGTACGTGATCTCGATGGGATCGTGCGCCAACTGCGGCGGCCCGTACTGGGACAGCTACTCGGTCACCAAGGGCGTCGACCAGATCATCCCGGTCGACGTGTACGTCCCCGGCTGCCCGCCCCGCCCCGAAGCGCTGCTCGAGGGCATCGTCTTGTTGCAGGAGCGCATCGGCAAGGAAGACATGGCTGCTCGCTGGAAGGGTGATCCCATTGTCGTCTCCTGAGACGACCGAGGCACCCGAGGCGGAGGCCCCGGCAACCGACGAAGCCCGCGAGGAGCTGGTGGCCGCGCTGACCACCGAGCTCGGCGACGCGGTGGTCGGCTCGCACATCCGCACCGGCGACGACGTGTGGGTGCGAGTCACCCGCGACGCCTGGCGCGAAGCCGGTCTGGTCGCCCGCGACCACCTGGGCTTCCGGTACTTCGAGTTCCTCTCCGCCCTCGACTGGCTCCCGAGCCCCTTCGGCAAGAACGAGGACTCGCCCACCGACCCCCCGCCCACACCGTCCACCGACATCGTGACCGGGTACGCCGGCGGCGACACCCGCTTCCAGGTGTTCGCCCGGCTCCACTCGTTCTCGCAGAAGCTCGGCCTCACGCTGAAGGTCGACATCCCCGACGACGACCTGCGCATCGACACCTGGCTCCCCGTGTTCGCCGGCGTCAACTGGCACGAGCGCGAGGTCCTGGAGATGTTCGGGATCACCTTCACCGGCCACCCGCACCTCGTGAAGCTGTACCTCCCCGGCGAGTTCGAGGGGTACCCGCTCCGCAAGGACTTCCCGTTGCTCGCTCGCCACGTGAAGCCGTGGCCGGGCATCGTCGATGTCGAGCCCATGCCAGCCGGTGACGAGCCGGCCGAGCCCGACGCCACCGATGCGTCCGACGCCGCGGAAGGGGGCGACGCCTGATGGCTGCGATCACCGAGCGGCAGAAGCTCGCCTACGCCAACGCCCAGGCCGCTGACGGCCGGGTGAACCTCGAGTTCGAGACCGACGAGGGCATGACCCTCAACATGGGTCCGCAGCACCCGGCCACCCACGGCACGCTGCGCATCGTGCTGAAGCTCGATGGCGAGCAGGTCATCTCCTGCGAGCCCGTCATGGGCTACATGCACCGGGGCTACGAGAAGCTCACCGAGGTCCGCACCTACCCGCAGGTCACCACGTTGGTGAACCGCATCGACTGGCTGGGCAGCTTCGCCAACGAGGTGCCCTTCATCCTCGCGGCCGAGAAGCTCATGGACATCGAGGCCCCACCCCGGGCCCAATGGATCCGCACCCTCCTCTTCGAGATGTCGCGCATCGCCAACATCTCGCTGTTCGTCGGCGACATGGCGCTGCACATCGGGGCCATGACCGCGGCGTTCTACGCGTTCCGCGACCGCGAGTACGTCCTGAACCAGATCGAGAGCGCCACCGGCGGCCGCTTCCACCCGAACTTCGACCGCATCGGTGGCCTGAAGGACGACCTGCCCAAGGGCTGGATCGTCGACACCAAGGCCTCGATGGAGCGCATCCGCGACTTCTGCGACGAGATGGAGACCCTCGTCGAGGGCAACGAGATCTTCCAGGCCCGCACCCGCGGCGTGGGCGTCATCCCGGCCGACGTGGCCATGGCTTACGGCCTCTCGGGCGCCAACCTGCGCGCCAGCGGCGTCGACTGGGACCTGCGCCGGGACCAGCCCGTCGGCCTGGCCTGGAACGAGGTCGACTGGCACGTGTGGACCCACCCCGACGGCGACTCGTTCTCGCGCTTCTGGGTGCGCCTCCAGGAGATCCGTGAGTCCACCAAGATCATCGATCAGCTCCTCGACGGCCTGCCGTCGGGGGCGATCATGGCCAAGGTCCCTCGCATCATCAAGGTTCCCGAGGGCGAGGCCTGGGTGGCCACCGAGAACCCGCTCGGCGAGATGGGCTACTACGTCGTGTCCAAGGGCGACCTCGGCCCGTTCCGCGTGAAGATCCGCACCGCGTCGTTCAACAACGTGGCCGTGGTCCCCTGGGTGACCCGCGGTGTCTACGTCCCCGACGTCGTGACGATCCTCGCCTCCCTGTACTTCATCCTCGGGGACATCGATCGCTAGATGGTCCTCGCGCTCCACCTCTCCTACTGGCAGGTCTCGGCCCTGCGGTCCGTCGGCATCTTGGCCGCGGTCCTCTTGCCCGCGGGCACGTTCGTCTACCTCTTCTTGTTCAAGATGGTGTCGTTCATGCAGAGCCGGCTCGGCCCCATGGAAGCCGGTCCGTTCGGCTCGATGCAGCTGCTCGCCGAGGTCGGCAAGTTCCTCCAGAAGGAGGACATCGTCCCCGAGCGGGCCGACCGCAAGCTCTTCAAGTTCGCCCCGTACCTGGTGGTCGGCACGGTGCTGCTCGTGTACCTGGCCGTGCCGTTCGGCCCCGACATGTGGTTCGCCAACCTCAACGGCGGCGTCTTCTACCTCCTGGCCGTGTCGTCGATCTCCGCGCTCGGCGTGCTCATCGCCGGCTGGAGCTCGGCCAACAAGTACGCCCTGATCGGTGGCCTCCGCGCCGCGGGCCAGCTCATCGCCTACGAGCTCCCGATGGTCCTCGCCGTCATCGGCGTGGTGATCCAGGCCGGCACCATGAACCTCGCGGGCATCGTGGCCGCCCAGGCCGGCGGGTCGATCTTCGGCTTCGACGGCATCGGCAACCCGTACGCCATCACCCAGATCGTCGGGCTCTGCATCTTCCTCGTCGCCGTGCAGGCCGAGTTGGGGCAGACCCCGTTCGACATGCCGATCGCCGAGTCCGAGCTCGTCACCGGCTACATCACCGATTACTCGGGCCTGCGGTTCATGATGTTCTTCATCGTCGAGTTCGCCTCGGCTGGTGCCTTCGCCGCCGTGGCCGCCACCTTGTTCCTCGGTGGCTGGACCGTCCCCGCCGCCTGGGCCGACCTGAACAGCAACTGGTTCAACGTCATCGGCCCGATCATCATGCTCACCAAGATGCTGCTCATCGGCGGGCTCATCTTCTTCGTGCGGTTCACCTTCCCCCGGTTCCGCGAGGACCAGCTCCAGCGGCTGGCCTGGACCGTGCTGATCCCGATCTCGCTGCTCAACATCCTCGCCACCACCGTCTTGAAGGTTGCGTTCTGATGGCCCTTCCCAAGCCCAAGCTCCCCGGTGTCGTGAAGGGCATGGGGGTCACCTTCAAGGAGATGACCCAGACCGTCTGGCCCGGCGAGGGCATGGCGCGCTTCAAGCAGCGCCCGTCGCCGTCCAAGGGCGCGGCGACCGTGCAGTACCCCCATGAGAAGGAGGCGCCGGCCCCTCGGGCCCGTGGCGTCATCGCCCTCAAGGAGGACAACTGCACGGTGTGCATGCTGTGCGCCCGCAGCTGCCCGGACTGGTGCATCTACATCGAAGGCCACAAGGAGAAGGCGCCGCCGCGCCGTCCCGGTGGCAAGGAGCGCACCGTCTCCGCGCTCGACCGCTTCGACATCGATTACTCGCTGTGCATGTACTGCGGCATCTGCGTCGAGGTCTGCCCGTTCGAGGCCCTCTTCTGGAGCCCCGAGTTCGAGTACTCCGAGCCCCGCATCGCTGATCTCCTCCACGACAAGACCCGTCTCGGTGAGTGGATGGAGACCGTCCCGGAGTTCGAGGCGTACGAAGCTGGGTCGTCGGCCAAGGTCAAGAAGGTGCCGCGCTGATGGGCGTGTTGCTCGCCGCTGCGCAGAACGCCGATGCTCCGGTCCTCGTGGCCGAGAACCTCGCGTTCGGGATGATCGCCGCCATGATGATCTTCGCCGCGATCCGAGTCGTCTCGGCCGCCAACATCGTGCACGCCGCGGTGTACCTGGTCCTGGTCCTGGCCGGCGTGGCGGCCCAGTTCATCCTGCTGGGCGCCGAGTTCGTGGCGATCACCCAGGTGCTCGTCTACATCGGCGCCATCGTCGTCCTCTTCCTCTTCGGCATCATGTTGACGAAGGCCCCGATGGAGGGCGAGGAGCGCGCCGGACGCGACAACTGGGCCCTGGGCGCGTTCACCAGCCTGCTGCTGTTCGGCCTGCTGGGCTACGTGCTGCTCGACGGCTTCGGTCGCGACAAGCTGCCCGAGGCGCTGGCGCCGACCAGCACCGGCGCCGTCTCCGACGCCATCTTCGGCGGCTACCTCATCCCGTTCGAGGTCGTCTCGCTGCTCTTGCTGGCTGCGCTCATCGGCGCCATCGTGATCGCCCGTCGGGACTGAGGCGCCATGTTGCTCAACGAGTTCCTCCTCCTTGCCGCCGCGCTCTTCTGCATCGGCGTCTACGGCGTCATCGCTCGCAAGAACGGTGTGCTCGTCCTCATGTCGATCGAGATCATCTTGAACTCGGTCAACATCAACCTGGTGGCCTTCAGCGCCATGACCGGAGCCATCTCCGGCCAGGTGTTCGCCCTGTTCATCATCGCGGTCGCAGCAGCGGAGGTGGGCGTCGGGCTCGCCATCGTGCTGGCCATCTTCCGCAACTACAAGACGGTCGACCTCGATGAGGTCGACCTCATGAAGGGCTGACGGTGCTCGACGTGGTGCCCGTGGATCGCTCGACGATCGATGCCCTGCTCGGGGGTGCGGCGGATCCTGACGGTTCCGCGCCCGTCGTGGCGCGGGCCGGATCCTGCCGCGCCGCGGCCTCCTCGCTGGTCCCGGAGGACCTGACTTGTTGACGCACGCCTGGATCATCCCGGCCATTCCCGCGCTGTCGTTCCTCTTGATCTTGGGGTTCGGCAAGAAGCTGCCGCGCGGCGGTTCGGAGATCGGTATCGCCTCGGTGGCGATCTGCTTCGTGCTGGCCCTGACGGTGGCCGCCGGGTGGGTCGGCCGCACCAACCACCCGCCGGTGGAAGCCGGCCACCACGAGGTCGCCTGCGCCGAGGCCGTCCACGAGATCGAGGCCGGCAAGGACGCGCCGGCGTCGTGCGTGCCCGAGGAGCAGGCCGCCGGAGCCGAGGCAGGCCCGGCCGCGGAGGAGCACGTCGTTCCTCCGGTCCAGCGCCACATCACCTGGCTCGAGAACGCCGGCATCGACGTCAAGGTCGGCACCCTCGTCGACGGCCTCAGCACCGTGATGCTGGTCGTCGTCACGCTGATCGCCCTGCTCGTCCACGTCTTCTCGACCGACTACGTGGCCGGAGATCGCCGCTACACCCACTACTTCGCCTTCCTCAGCCTCTTCACGTCGTCGATGTTGTTCTTCGTGCTGTCGGAGAACGTGCTGCAGATGATCGTGGGCTGGGAACTGGTCGGTCTCTGTTCGTTCGGGCTCATCGGCCATTGGTGGGAGGAGAAGGCCAACTCCGACGCCGCCCTCAAGGCCTTCCTCACCAACCGCGTCGGCGACATCGGCCTGCTCTGCGGGATGATCACCCTCTACTTCGGGTCTCGCGGGATCGGTGGCCATGGCCAGGCCACCTTCGACATCTTGAAGATCAACACGCTGGCCAACACCGGGGCCATGAGCCACACGTTGCTGCTGGTCGCGTCGCTGTCGCTGATGACCGCGGTGATGAGCAAGTCGGGCCAGTTCATCTTGCACACCTGGCTCCCCGATGCCATGGCCGGTCCCACCCCCGTGTCCGCCCTGATCCATGCCGCCACCATGGTGGTGGCCGGCGTCTTCATGATCGCCCGGCTCTACGGCGTCTTCTTCAACGGCCTGCAGATCGGCCACTCGAACATCAACGCCATGGCGGTGATCGGCGCGGTCACCTTGCTGTTCGGCGCCCTGCTCGCGTTCGTGCAGACCGACATCAAGAAGGTCCTCGCCTACTCCACGGTCAGCCAGCTCGGCTACATGGTGATGGCCCTCGGCGTCGGCGCGTGGACCGGCGCCATCTTCCACCTCTTCACCCACGCCTTCTTCAAGGCCTGCCTGTTCCTCGGTTCCGGCTCGCTGGCCCACCACATCCACTCCTTCGACATGAAGGAGGACATGGGCGGCATGCGCAAGACGATGCCGAAGACGTTCGTCACGTTCCTCATCGGCACCGCGGCTCTGATGGGCGTCCCGCTCGTCACCGCCGGCTTCTGGTCGAAGGACGAGGTCCTGGCCGGCGCCAACGGGCTCGGCGGCCCTGGCGGCTACAAGTTCGCGCTGGTCATGGGCCTGCTCGGCGCCGTGTGCACGTGCGCCTACATGACCCGGGCCATCTGGTACGTCTTCTACGGCGAGCCCCGCGGCAAGTCGGCCGAGCACGAGCTCCACGAGAACGGCCCGCGCATCGTCGTGCCCCTCATGATCTTGGCCTTCCTGGCCGTCACGGCCGGTTGGCTGAACCTTCCCGAGAAGATCTTCGGGCTCAAGACGCCGCATTGGGCCGCCCTGAAGTTCGAGCACTACGTCCAGCCGACCGGCGCCTACTTCCCCCACGCCGACCTCGGCTTCCGCGCACCGGAGTTCGTCCCGTGGATCGCCGGCGCCTCGTTCCTCGCCATCGTCGTGGGTGCCGGTGGCGCCTACCTCTGGTTCTGGAAGGGCAAGGGTCCGCACGGCATCACCGAGCGCAACGCCCTCGCCCGGTCCGGCTACCGGATCCTGGAGAACAAGTACTACCTGGACTACCTCTACTCCGACGTCATCGCCGGCGGCACCAAGGGCCCCATCGCCAAGGCCGCCAACTGGGTCAACCAGAACGTGATCGACGGCGTCGTCAACCTCGTCGGGCGCACGGCCCGCGAGACGGGCGACTGGGTGTACAAGCGCATCGACCAAGGCATCGTCGATCGCGTCGTGAACACCTCCGGCACTGCCGCTGAGGGTTCCGGAGAGATCTTGCGCAAGAGCCAGACCGGCAAGGTCCAGGCGTACGGCGCATACCTGTTCTTGGGGGCCACCGTGCTGGCCGCCATCTTCGTAGTGATCGCTAGCTGAGGACCGAGGAGTCGAAACCGTGAAGGACCTGCTCAACGGCTGGGGTGCCACCCTCGTCGTCTTCCTGCCCCTGGTGGGAGCGGCGGTGATGTTGGCGATCCCGAAGTCGGAGGAGACCCTGCACAAGCTGGTCGCACTGGCCACCAGCCTCGCCGTGTTCGTCGTCGGGATCGGCCTCATGGCCACCTTCGACTACGACAAGTCGGCGAAGATGCAGTTCCTCGTCGACAAGGGCTGGATCGACATCATCAACAGCCGCTACCTGGTGGCCATCGATGGGATCTCGCTCCCCCTGATCGCGCTGACGATCTTCGTCGTGCCGCTGGTGGTCGTGTACTCGTGGAACCACTTCCCCGAGCCGCACAACCCCAAGGCGTTCTTGGTCTTGATGCTCGTGCTCGAGACCGGCATGGTCGGCACGTTCGTCGCCCAGGACCTGTTGCTCTTCTTCGTCTTCTTCGAGCTCGTCCTGCTCCCGATGTACTTCATGATCGGCGTGTGGGGCGGCGAGCAGCGCCGCTATGCGTCGTTGAAGTTCTTCCTCTACACCGCGTTCGGCTCGGCGCTCATGATCGTGTCGATCCTGGCGGTGTACTTCCTGTCGCCCACGGTCGGCGGGCAGCACACCTTCTCCATGATCGCCCTCAGCCATTGGGGCGGCGCGGGCCTGGCCAAGGGCACCGCGGTCTTGGTGTTCGGCGGCTTCTTCATGGGCTTCGGCATCAAGGTGCCGATGTTCCCGTTCCACACCTGGCTGCCCGATGCCCACACCCAGGCCCCCACCCAGGGCTCGGTCATCCTGGCCGCCGTGCTGCTGAAGCTCGGCACCTACGGCTTCGTGCGCATCGCCATCCCGATCCTGCCCGTGGGCGCCCGGTCGTGGGCGCCCGTGATCGGCATCCTGGCCGTGATCTGCATCATCTACGGCGCGCTCGGCTGCCTGGCCCAGACCGACATGAAGCGCTTGATCGCGTTCTCGTCGGTTGCCCACATGGGCTACGTCATGCTCGGCATCGCCACGCTCCAACCGTGGGGGATCAACGCCGCCATCTTCGGCATGGTGGCCCACGGCCTCATCACCGGCATGTTGTTCTTCATCGCCGGGTCCGTGAAGGACCGGTTCCACACGCTGGAGATCAAGCGCCTCGGCGGCCTGCTGCTGCAGGCTCCCCGCATGGGTTGGCTGCTGGCCTTCACCTGCATGGCGTCGCTCGGCCTGCCCGGGCTGGCCGGCTTCTGGGGTGAGTTCCCGGCGATCCTCGCGGCCTACAACCCGGCCGCGGGCCTCAACGTCGCCCTGTTCCGCACGTTCATGGTGATCGCTGCCCTCGGCACCGTCCTCGCCGCCGGCTACCTCCTCTGGCTGCTGCAGCGGGTGGCCTTCGGGACGCCGTCCGAGGAGTTCGAGAACGTCGACATCCCCGACATGCACCTCACCGACTACATCGCTTGGGTGCCGATGATCATCGGCATCCTCGTGCTCGGCTTCTACCCCAACCTCATCTTCCACGTGACCGACGGGGCCGTGCACCACAGCCTCCGGGCCATCGCGGGGCACTGATGCTGGCAACCGTGCTCGCCGTGGCCGGGGGGTTCACCCGGCCGGCCGTCGACTGGCACGCGCTCGCGCCCGAGATCGTCCTGACGGTCACGATCGTGATCTGCCTGCTCGTCGACGTGACGACCGCCGAACACAGCCGCTGGACGGCCTCGTCGGTGGCCGGCATCGGGATGCTCGCCGCCCTCGTCCCGGTCCTCACGCTGGCCGCCGACAACCACTCCCGCTCCATGTTCGGCGGGGCCTACGTGGTCGACGACTTCGCCCTCGTGCTCAAGGGCCTCTTCCTCGTGGCCGGCTACCTGACGATCCTGCTGTCCACGAACACGATCGCCGAGGGCGACTACGCCGAAGGCGAGTACTACCTGTTGATCTTGTCGGCGGTGTTCGGCATGACGGTCATGGCGAGCAGCCGCGACCTCATCTCGATCTTCATCGCCCTCGAGATGCTGTCCATCCCGGCCTACCTGCTGGCCGGCTGGCGCAAGCGCACCCTCACCGGCAACGAGGCCGGGATGAAGTACTACCTGATGGGCGTCTTCGCCTCGGCCGTGATGCTGTACGGCATGTCGCTGATCTTCGGCGGCACGGGGAGCACCCTGCTCACCGAGATCGGCAGCAAGGTCAACCACTCCTTCATGCAGGAGCCGGTCGCCGTCGTCGGGATCATCTTCGTGTTGGTGGGCTTCGGCTTCAAGGTGTCGGCGGTGCCGTTCCACAACTGGGCACCGGACACGTACGAAGGCGCGCCCACGCCCGTCACCGCCTTCTTGTCGGTGGCTTCCAAGACGGCGGGCTTCGTCGCCATCCTCCAGCTCGTGTTCATCGGGTTCCTCGACCGGGCCGATGTGATCCGCCCGTTCATGTTCGTACTGGCCGTGCTCACGATGACGGTCGGCAACGTGATCGCCCTCCGCCAGACCAACATCGTCCGGCTGTTCGCCTACTCGTCGGTCGCGCAGGCCGGGTTCATCCTCGCCCCGCTGGCCGTCTTCGGGTCGGGCCTCGGCCCCGGCGGCGTGCCCGGCAACAACGGGCGGGTGCTGAGTGCCATCGTCGGCTACACCCTCGTGTACACGCTGATCAACCTTGGTGTGTTCGCCGTGATCATCTCCGTGAGCCGGCGGCTCGGCACCGGCGACATCAAGGCCTGGGGCGGGTTGTGGACCTATGCCCCTGCCCTCGCCACCTGCATGGCGCTGTTCGTGTTCGGCCTCGGCGGCATCCCGCCGGCGATGGGCTGGTTCGCCAAGTTCCAGCTCTTCAGCGCGGTGGTCGGCGGCCACACCTGGCTGGGCTACACGATGGGCGTCGTGATGGCCGTCAACTCGGTGATCTCCCTCGCGTACTACCTCTCGATCGTCCGGACGATGTTCATGGACGACGTGCCCGACGGTGACGTCACGCCGATCCGGGTGCCATTGCCGCTCGCCGCGGTGGTCGCCATCGCCACGATCGGCGCCGTGGTCGTCGGCGTGCTGCCCGAGATCGTGGGCCACCTCGCCAACAGCGCCGTGTTCGCCATGGGTGCCGGGCACTGACCGAGCTGGAGCGGGTGCTGATCGAGCACCTCGAGCGGGCCGGGCCCATCGGCTTCGACGACTACGTGGCCCACGCGCTCTACGCGCCGGGCCTCGGCTTCTACACCTCCGGCGGCGGCGCCGGACGTCGCCGGGACTTCCTCACCAGTCCTGAGGTCGGGCCCCTGTTCGGGGTGCTCGTCGGTCGGGCGCTCGACCGCTGGTGGGACGAGCTCTGGCGGCCCGATCCGTTCCTCGTGGTCGAGGCCGGTGCCGGCCCAGGCACGCTGGCCCGCACCGTGTTCGCCGCTCGCCCGGCGTGCCTCGACGCCCTGCAGCTCGTGCTGGTCGAACCGGGCGACAGCCAGTGGGCGACCCATCCCGACCGCGCTCGGAGCCGCCACCACCTGCCCGAGCCGGGCGAGCTCGGGCCGGGGCCGGTGATCGTGCTGGCCAACGAGCTGCTCGACAACCTGCCGTTCGGGCTCGTCGAGTTGCGCCCACCCTCGCCTGCCGACCCCGACGGCACCTGGAGCGAGGTCGTGGTCGACGTGGGCTCGGGGTCCGATGGTCGGGCGCGCCTCGTGGAGGCGTACGCGCCGTTGGAGCCGGCCCGCCAGGGCTGGTGCTGGGGCCGGGCCGGCCGTTCGGTGCCGATCGGGACCCGCCTGCCCGTGCAGGCCGAAGCGGCCGGCTGGCTGGCCGCCGCGCTCGACCTGTCGGCCGGTGGCCGGGTGGTGGCGCTCGACTACGCATCGACCACCCCGGAGCTGGCGCGTCGCCCCTGGGACGAGTGGGTGCGGACCTACTCCCGCCACGAGCGGGCGGGCCACCCCCTCGAGCAGCCGGGATCGGCCGACATCACCTGCGAGGTCGCCGTCGACCAGCTCTCGCTGGTGCGTCCTCCCGCTCGCGACCGGAGCCAAGCCGCGTTCCTGGCCGACCTCGGGATCGAGGAGCTGGTGGCCGAGGGACGGGCCCGGTGGGCGGAGGAGGGTCCGGCCGGGGGCGTGGCGGCCGTCGCGGCGCGCAGCCGGGTCCACGAGGCCGAGGCCCTCACCGACCCGGCGGGGCTGGGCGCGTTCCGCGTCCTGGAGTGGACCACGGGCTGACGGGTCGTACCCGCCCAGCCAATCACTCGTAGGCTTTGTCGGAATTGTCGCGCCACCACCGGCCCGTACGGGAGCCCCGATGACCGAGATCGCCAACCGCACGTTTCGCATGGTCCGGAAGGGTTTCGACCCCGACGAGGTGCGCCGGTACCTCCTCGAGATCGAGATCATGATCAACCAGGCCCAGCCCGAGCAGGTCGTCGCGGCCGCCCAGGCCCAGGCCGAGGCGATCATCGCGGAGGCGCACCGGCAGGTCTTCGCTGGTCCGGGGCCCGTCGCCCAACCCGAGGCCGGCGCCGTCCAGCGGGCCGACGAGATCATCGCCGCCGCTCAGGCCGAGGCCGCGGCCATGGTTCGCGAGGCCCAGGCCCAGGCGGCAGGTGTCGATCGCTGGGACGGGCTCGGCGAGCACGTGGCCCGCATCGTCCAGCAGGCGGAGCAGGAGGCCACTGCGATCGCTGCCGAGGCGGAGCTCGAGGCGCAAGCGCACACCACGGCCGCCCTGGCCGATCGGGCCGAGGCCGCACGACTGCTGGGTGAGGCCCGGGCCGAGGCGGCGGACCTCGTCGCCGCGGCCGAGGCCGACGCCGAGGCATTGCGGGCATCGGCCGAACCACAGGTCCGCCAGCACATCGCCTCGATCCTGGCCGACTCCCAGAGCGACCTCGAGCTGCGCCGGGCGGACCTCCAGGCGGTCCTCGACCAGCTCGAGCAGGTGCAGGGACTGTTGGCCCAGGCCCTCGCCATCCGGAGCCCGCTGCCCGAGTTCTACGCCGCCGAGCGGTTCCTCCACGGCACCGCGGTGGCCGAGGACGAGCCGGAGGCTCCCGCGACGTACGAGGCGCCCGTGTGGAACCACGCACCCCACCGGGGCGGCGACGTCATCGCCTTTCCCGCGGCGGTCCCGCCGCCCGAGCCCGAACCGCAGCCGGAGACCGGCCAGCACCCGTCGGGCGGTGACGGCGGCTTCTGGGCCCCGCCACCAGGGACCGGCGTGCCGGACCACGAGGCCCCGGGTGCGGCCGAGAACCCATGGGGTCCGCCCTCGCCTCCGCCGAGCTGGTAGCCACCCGGTCGGCTAGAACCCGGGCGTCTTGTCGGGCGCGTTGTCCTCGCCGTCGCCCGGGCCGGCCCGGAGCTCCTTGACCCTGGCCTCGACGCGTGCGCCGTAGTCGGCATCAGCGCTGCGGAAGCTGGCCACGGCTCGGTCGATGATGTCCTCGCGCGAGACCTGGCTCAGGCTGCCGGCGATGTTGCCGACGAGGCGCTCCTTGGCGTCCTCGTCGATGAGCCGGTACAGGTCGCCGGCCTGGGTGAAGTCGTCGTCCGCGGCGTGGTGCGGGTACTCGAAGTGGCCGCTGGCCCCGTCGGACGCGAGCCCGGCGTAGAGCTCCCTGCCGGTCTCCACCGGGCCGTTGAAGGAATTGGGCTCGTAGTTCTTGCTGCTGCCGCCGTTGTCGGTGAACTGCATGACGCCGTCACGCCGGTAGTTGGCGACGGTGGCGTTCTTGGCCGCGTTCACCGGCAGGTTGTTGGCGTTGCCGGTGAGCCGGTATCTGTGCGCATCGCCATAGGCGAAGAGCCGGCCCTGGAGCATCTTGTCCGGCGAGGGGCCGATGCCATCGACGAAGTGCGACGGGCTGAACGCCGACTGCTCGATCTCGGCGAAGTAGTTCTCCGGCCACCGGTTCAGCGTCATCGTCCCGAGTGGGATGCGCGGATAGTCCTTCTGGGACCAGATCTTGGTGACGTCGAACGGGTTGAAGCGGTAGGCCGCGGCGTCGGCCAACGGCATGAGCTGGACCTCGAGGCTCCAGCTCGGGAAGTCGCCCCGCTCGATGGCATCGCGCAGGTCCTGCAGGTGGTATTCGGGGTTCTTGCCGCCCGCCTCCTCGGCCTCTTCGTTCGTGAAGAAGCCGATCCCCTGGTTGGTCTTGAAGTGGTACTTCACCCAGACCGCCTCGCCCTCGGCGTTGACCCACTGGAACGTGTGGGAGCCGAAGCCGTCCATGTGGCGCACGGAGTTGGGCCGGCCGCGGTCCCCGAACAGCCACGTGAACATGTGGGTCGTGGCCGGGTGCATGCCGAAGAAGTCCCAGACGTTGTCCGGTTCTTGCTGGTTGGTCCGCGGGTCGTACTTCTGCGAGTGGATGAAGTCCGGGAACTTGATGGCATCGCGGATGAAGAAGATCGGCGTGTTGTTGCCCACCAGGTCGTAGTTGCCGTCCTCCGTGTAGAACTTCAGCGCGAAGCCACGGGGATCGCGGGCGGTGTCGGGCGCACCCTTGGAACCGGCCACGGTGCTGAACCGGGCGAGCACCTCGGTCTTGGCTCCGGGCTGGAAGAGCTTCGCCCGCGTGTACCGGCTCAGGTCGTGGGTGATCTCCAACTCCCCGTAGGCGCCGATCCCCACGGCGTGCACGATGCGCTCGGGGATCTGCTCACGGTTGAAGTGGGCCAGCTTCTCGAGGAGGTTGTGGTCCTGCAGCAGGACCGGACCGCCGGCCCCGGCCGTCTCCGAGTGCTGGTTGTCCACGACCGGCGTCCCGGTCTCGGTGGTCAGGGTGGGGCGATCGGTCATCGGCTCGTTCCTTCGCGGTGGGTGGACCTAGTTTGGACTTCGTCCAAGTCGAGAGCAACCCTCGGCCCGGAAATATTCCGAACTGGCCGACCCGGCCGGTAGGGTTCGTCTCGTGGACGACCTCTTGACCCGGCTGCGCCAGCGCGACTGGCGGCTCACCTCGCAGCGGCGCGTCGTGGCCGAGGTGCTGGTGGGCGAGCACGTCCACCTGACCGCGGACGAGGTCCACGCAAGGGCCGCCGAGCTGCTGCCGGAGATCAGCCGAGCCACCGTCTACAACACGCTCGGCGAGCTGGTGTCGCTGGGCGAGGTGCGCGAGGTCACGATCGACGGCCGGGCCAAGCGCTACGACCCCAACGTCACCGGGCTGCACCACCACCTCGTGTGCACGTCCTGCGGGCTCATCCTCGACATCCCTGCCATCGCCGGCGATCCGTCGCCGCTGGCCCGCGGGTCGCGCTTCGGGTTCGTGGTCGACGCGGTCGATGTGACGTACCGGGGTACCTGCCCCGACTGCCTAGCGATGGATGGGGAGCGACGTGTCCCGCAGGCTCGGGGTGGGTCCGGGCGTTCCTGAGCGGCTCGCGACGATCTCGGCCACGATCGACACGGCGGTCTCGCCCGGGGTGCGGCCGCCAAGGTCGAGCCCGATCGGCGAGTGCAGGCGAGCCAGGCCCTCGTCGTCGACGCCGGCCTCGCGCAGACGCGCCAAGCGGTCGGCGTGGGTCTTGCGCGAGCCCATCGCCCCCAGGTAGCCGACATCGGTCGCCAACGCACCGACGATCGCGGGCACGTCGAACTTCACGTCGTGGGTGAGGACGCACACCGCGTCCCGCGGCCCGAGGCGACCCCCGATCTCGGCGAGCAGGCGCTCGGGCCGGTCGACGACGACCTCGTCGGCCTCGGGGAACCGCTCGCCGGTGGCGAACACCGCCCGGGCATCGCAGACGGTCACGTGGAACCCGAGCACCTTGGCCACCTGGACCAGCGCCGCGGTGAAGTCGACGGCACCGAACACGACGAGCCGGTCCGGCGGGACCCACGTCTGGACGAACACGTCGCCGGGCCCCACCCTGGTGGCGGTCTCGTGGCCGTCGGCGAGCAGGACCGCCAGCTGGCCGCTGACGTCCTCGTCGAGCGCCTGGGAGCCGAGGGTGCCGACGGTGGAACCATCGGGGCGGGCGAGCAGCGCGCCAGCCGCGTGGCCGGACGTGGTGGCGGTGGCGAGGGCGACGGACCTCCCGCCCGCCAGGTCGGCCCGCAGGGCATCGAGGACGCCCTCGGGCCAGTCGCCGATGGGCTCGACGACCACATCGAGCGTGCCGCCACAGGTGAGGCCCACGGACCATCGGTCATCGTCGGGGGTGTAGCGGGCCGTGCTGACGAGGCCGGAGGCGAGCACCCCATCGGCCGACTCCACGAGGGCCGATTCCACGCACCCGCCCGAGATGGATCCCGCGACCTCGTGACCCTCGGTCACCGCCATGGCCGCGCCAGCGCCCCGAGGTGCGGATCCGTCGACGGCCACGATGCGCCCGAGTGCCACCTGGTGGCCTTCGGCGAGCCACGCGGCGGCGTGGTCGAAGACGTCGCTCATCGCCCGACGACGGCCGTACCGACGATCCGCTCGTAGGCCTCTGGATCGGTGGGACCCTCGGTGTTGATCACCAGCACCGATGTGGACGCTCCGATCGCGTCGAAGCCCGACTCCACCAGGGCCCGAAGCCCCGCCAGGCCCGACCCGCCCGTCTCGCCCGCCACCACCCCGAGCCGGGCGAGGTCGCGCATGGCTCCCTCGGCCGCGTCGTCGCCGACGGCGACGAACACGTCCGTCGCGGCGGACACCACCGGCCACGCCAACTCCGACGCCCGGCCACAGTTGAGCCCGGCCATGATCGAGCGGTGCGGACCGGGCACCTCGACCAGCCGGCCGGCCTCGGCGGATCGCAGCCCGCAGTCCGCCGTGTCGGGTTCGACCACGACGATGAGCGGCCCGGTACCCGAGACGGCGCGGAAGTGCCCGCCCACGGCGGCGGCGAGGGCACCGACGCCCATCTGCGCCACCACCACGTCCGGCGGCCGGGCCCCGAGGGCGGCGAGCTGTTCGTCGACCTCCTCGAAGATCGTCGTGTACCCGTCGATCACCCAGCGCGGGACCTCGGCGTACCCGGGCCAGGAGGTGTCGGACACGACGAGGTGGTCGGCGGACGCGAGGGCGGCGGACGCGGCGATGGCGTCGTCGTAGGTGCCGTCGACCACCGACACCGCGGCCCCTTCGGAGGCGATGGCGTCGACGCGCGCCGCTGCCGTGCCCTCGGGCACGAGGATCTCGGCGCCGAGGCCGAGCAGCTTGGCGGTGCGGGCGACGGCTCGGCCGTGGTTGCCGTCGGTGGCCGCCACGAGGGTGAGGGGCTTGATGGGACCGAGGGCGGCGGCGAGCTCCTCCACCGAGGACCACGCCGGCTCGTGGCCCAACCGCTGGACCAGCAGCCGATACGACGCCCAGGAGGCACCGAGCATCTTGAAGGCCGGGAGACCGAGCCGCCAGGCCTCGTCCTTGATCCAGAGCTGCCCGAGGCCCAGCTCGGCGGCCAGGTCGCCGGCGCTGATGAGCGGGGTCGGTTCGTAGCCGGGGAGCCGTCGGTGGAAGGCACGTGGCGACGGTCCCGCGGGTCCGGAGGCCGGTGGTGCGGAGCGGCCGGGGTTCCGCAGGATCGTGACGTCGGGCATGGGCCCATGTTCACACGATGGCAATGCCCTTCGCGTTGACAAACTGTTGAAACCGCGTGAACTTGAGGTCCATGTCGTCAGCGGTCGCCACCCACGCCTTCTCCGTGAACGGGGAGGCCGTTGCGGTCGGCGACACCCACCCCCACCTGCTCGCGGCCCTGCGCGACGAGCTGGGGGTGCTCTCGCCCAAGGACGGCTGCTCGCCGTCGGGGCAGTGCGGGTGCTGCACGGTCCTGCTCGACGGCAAGGCCGTGGTCTCGTGCCAGGTCGGCCTCGAGCGCGCCGAGGGCAAGGAGGTCACCACCCTCGAGGGCTTCGACGCGGCGGAACGCGACACGATGGCGGCCGCCTTCGCGGCCACCGGGGCCCTCCAGTGCGGCTTCTGCACGCCCGGGATCTTGGTGCGCGTCAAGGCCCTGCTGGACAAGAAGGGCTCGTCGCTCGACCGCGACACGGCGGCGCGCCACCTCGGTGGGCACCTCTGCCGCTGCACCGGCTACACCAAGATCCTCGACGCGGTCGAGAACCTGGCCAAGGGCATCGAGGTGCCCGTCGCCCTGCCGACGGGGTTGGGGGAGCGGGGCACCCGGTACCAGGGCGAGAGCCTCGCCCTGGGCGACAAGCACTTCATCGACGACATCCGCATCCCCGGGATGCGCGACGCCGCGCTGCACCTGAGCGCCCACGCCCGCGCCGACGTCGTCGCCATCGACACCTCGGCCGCGCTGGCGGTGCCCGGCGTCGAGGCGGTGTTCACCGCGGCCGACATCCCCGGGACGTTGCGGGTCGGGATCATCCACAAGGACTGGCCGGTCATGATCCCCGAGGGTGGGCGCACGTCGTACCTCGGTGACGTCCTCGCCGTGGTGGTCGCCGTCGATCGACCCACGGCCCGAGCTGCGGCCGAGCTCGTCGCGGTCGAGTACCGGCCGCTCACGCCGTTCGCCGATCCGTTCTCCGCCATGGCCGACGGCGCCGAGGACGCGGTGTGGGAGCTGGACGGAAACGTGCTCTCCCGGTCGGTCTACGCCCGGGGCGACGTCGACGCCGCCCTCGCCGCCGGTCCGCACGTGGTCCATGAGACGTTCCACACCCAGCGAGTCGAGCACGCGTTCCTCGAACCCGAATCCACCGTGGCGGTCCCCGGCGGCGACCACGGCCCGCTGCTCGTCTACTCCGGTGGCCAGGGCGTCTGGGACGACCGGGATCAGATCGCCGCCCTGCTCGACATCGGCATCGACGAGGTCACGGTGGAGCTCGTCTCGAACGGCGGCGCGTTCGGCGGCAAGGAGGACATGAGCAACCAGGGCCACACCGCCCTCGCCGCCCATCTCCTGGGCGTGCCGGTGAAGTGCACGCTCAGCCGCGAGGAGTCGCTGCTGATGCACGCCAAGCGACACCCGATCCACATCGAGGCCGAGGCCGCGTGCGATGCGGACGGCAAGCTCACCGCGCTCAAGTACCGCATGGTCGGCGACTCCGGCCCGTACGCCTCGGTGGGGATGAAGGTCCTCGAACGGGCCGCCGGCCACGCATCGGGCCCGTACGAGGTGCCCAACATCGACGTCGAGGCGGTGGCCGTCCGCACCAACAACCCGGTCTGCGGTGCGTTCCGAGGGTTCGGCGCCAACCAGGCCCAGTTCGCGATGGAGGGCATCCTCGACCGGCTCGCCGAGCAGGTCGGCATCACGGGCTGGGAGATCCGCGATCGCAACGTCATCACCCCCGGGGCGGTCTGGGGTCCCGGCCAGATCATGGACGAGGGGTGCCGCGGCGCCCGCTCGTGCCTGGATGCCGTGCGGCCCGTGGTCGAGCAGGCGGCCGCCGACGGCAAGGCGGTCGGCCTCGGCCTCGGCCTCAAGAACTCGGGGCTCGGCAACGGGTTCCTCGAGGTCTCGAAGGCGGTCGTGCGCTTCGAGGAGGACGGCACCGTCGAGGTCCGCCACTGCTGGACCGAGATGGGGCAGGGCATCCACACCGTGGTCCTGCAGGTCGCCTGCACCGAGCTCGGCATCGAGCCCGAGCGCGTGCGCGTGGTGGTCGACACCACCCGCGAGCTCGGCAAGGGCCAGACCACCGGCAGCCGCGGCACCCTCATGGGCGCCGGCGCCGTGCAGGACGCCTGCCGCAACGCCCTCGCCGCCGGGTGCACGGTGGGGGTCGACCACGAGGGTGAATACGTCATCGACTGGACGAACAAGATCGAGGACGGCCTCGAGCACCCGGTCATCCACTCGACCTTCGGCTACGCCGCTCAGGTCGTGATCCTCGACCGGGAGACCGGAGTCATCGAGAAGGTCGTCGCCGCGCACGACGTCGGCAAGGCCGTGAACCCGCTCCTCGTCGAAGGCCAGATCGAGGGCTCGGTCCACATGGGGCTGGGGTACGCGTTGACCGAGGACTTCCCGACCGACGACGACGCCCGGCCGACCGCCACCACGTTGCGAGCCCTCGGCATCATCCGGGCCAAGGACATGCCGCCCGTCGACGTCATCTTGATCGAGGACCCCCAGCCCAACAGCCCCTACGGGATCAAGGGGGTCGGCGAGATCGGCCTCGTCCCGACGGCCGGTGCGGTCGCGGCCGCCCTCCACGACCTCGACGGCGAGTGGCGCACCCGCCTCCCGATGCGCCGGCAGCCAGCAGCACCGTGAGCGGCGCCAGCGGTACCGGCGCCGTCACCGGCGGGATGGTCTGCGGGCACCACCACCTGTACTCCGCGCTCGCACGGGGCATGCCCGCGCCGCCGCGGACGCCGAAGTCCTTCCTCGAGGTCCTCGAGCTGGTGTGGTGGCGCCTCGACCGCGCTCTCGACCTCGACACGATCCGCCACTCGGCCCGCCTGGGCGCCCTCGAAGCGCTCGAGGCCGGCACCACCGCGATCATCGACCACCACTCGTCGCCGAGCGCGATCGAGGGCAGCCTCGATGTCATCGCGGACGCATGCGCGGAGGTCGGCGTCCGGGTCGTGTGCGCCTACGAGGTCACCGATCGCAACGGCCCCGACGGGGCGGCGGCCGGCCTGGCCGAGAACGAGCGGTTCATCCGCTCCGGGGGCCGGGGACTCGTCGGGGCCCACGCCGCGTTCACCCTCTCCGACGCCACGCTCGACGCGGTCTGCGGCCTGGCGACCGACCTCGGTGTCGGCGTCCACATCCACGTGGCCGAGGGCGAGATCGACGTGCCGGCCGGTGAGCGCCTGGCCGGCCGGGCCCAGGACGACTGGCTGCTCGCACACGCCGTGCACCTCGACCGACAGCTGCCGGGGACGGTGCTGCACAACGCCCGGTCCAACCTGAACAACGCAGTCGGTTACGGCCGCCCGGCGCGCTGGGCCGAGGCCGGGCAGCGGGTCGTGCTCGGTACCGACGGGATCGGGGCTGACATGGTCGAGGAGGCTCGCGTCGCGTTCGTCGCCCACCGCGCCGACGACCTCACCGCGTCGCCCGACGTCGCCTGGTCCTGGCTGGAGGCCGGCTACGACCTCGTGCCCGAGGCTCGCGACGACCAGGTCACGTGGACCTACTCGCCGATGGACCCGTGGCACCTCGCCTACACGCCGGGCGTCCGCCCCACCGAGATCGTGGTCGACGGCGCGGTCGTGCTCGACGCGAACGGCCCCACCCGCGTCGACGCCGCCGAGGTCCGCGCCCACGCGGCCGAAGCCGCAAGCCGCCTGCACGCACGCCTGGCCGACCTCCCATGACCGCACCGACGAACCGGAACCCACGATGACCCGAGTCGCGCTGTACCTGCAGGACGCCCACCCGATCCGCGACGGCATGCGATACGCCCAGCACGCCGAAGCCGCCGGCTTCGAAGCGGTGTGGCAGGCCGAGAGCCGCCTCGTCCGCGAGGCCACGGTCCCGCTCGCCGCGTTCGGTGCGGTGACCGAGCGCATCAAGTTGGGGTCGGGCGTCTCGGCGCTGTGGACCCGCAATCCGGCGCTGCTCGCCTCCACCTTCTCGACGCTCGACGACCTGGCGCCGGGTCGGGCCATCCTCGGCCTCGGTGCGTGGTGGGAGCCGCTCGCCAGCAAGGTCGGGGTGGACCGTCGCCGCCCCCTGCTGGCCATGCGCGAGATCGTCACCGTCGTCCGAGCCCTGCTCAACATGGAGACCGTCACCTTCGACGGGGAGTTCGTGCACCTCGACGGCGTCGAGCTCGACTACGTGCACCAGGAGCGCGTGCCCAAGGACGTGCCGATCGTCATCGGGGCCACCGGCATGAAGATGATGGAGCTGGCCGGCGAGATCGGCGACGGCGTCCTGCTCAACTACCTCGTGTCGCCGTCGTACAACCGAGAGGCGATGGAGCACCTCGCGATCGGGGCGGCCAAGGCCGGCAAGGCCGTTGCCGACATCGACCGGCCCCAGCTCGTGGTGTGCTCGATGGACGAGGATCGCCAGGCGGCCCTCGACGCGGCCCGGCTCCTCGTCACGCAGTACCTCGGGCAGCAGCCCCACATCATGAAGGCGTCGGGCGTCCCGCAAGAGGTGCTCGACGAGGTGGGCGAGGTGCTGACATGGCCGGCCACGCACGACCAGGTGGTGGAGGCGGCCAAGCGGGTCCCCGACGAGATCGTCCAGATGATCACCGCGTCGGGCACGCCCGACGAGTGTCGGACCAAGGTCGCGGAGTACGTGGCCAACGGGTGCACCTGCCCGGTGCTGTACCCCTTGGCCGACGACGTCGGGGCCATGATCGATGCGTTCTCCGGCTGGGATGCAGGATGAGCACGGCGGCACTGTCGGAGGTGCTGGAGCTGTTCTGGCACCCGGTGTGCACGGTGGAGGAGCTGCGCGCTGCCGCACCACAGCCGCTCGGCATCCAGCTGCTCGGGCAGCGCCTGGCCGTCGCCGACCTGGGGGAGCCGGGCATCGGTGTCGTCGCTGACCGCTGCATCCATCGCTCGACCCGCCTCAGCGTCGGGTGGGTCGACGACGGTGCGTTCCGGTGCGGCTACCACGGCTGGCGCTGGGACGCGGCCGGTCGGTGCGTCGAGATCCCCTCCATGCCGGACGGGCCCATCCCGCCTCGCGCGTGCATCCCGGCGTACGAGGCGCAGCTCGCCTACGGCCTGGTGTGGGTCCGGCTCGACGGCTCGGCCGACACGTCCCTGCCGGCCTGCCCGGCCTGGGACGACACGTCCATGAAGGTCGTGGCCGGCACGCCGTACACGTGGCCGGTCGGTGCGCCTCGACGGGTCGAGAACTTCGTCGACCTCGCCCACTTCGCCTGGGTCCACGACGGCTCGCTCGGCCGGCGTGACGAGCCCGTTCCACCGTTGCCCCGCATCCGGCGCGAAGCGGGCGAGCTCCGCTTCGACTACGAACCGCCGGACATGGCAACAGATCAGACGGCGTTGTTTGGCTACTCCCGCTACCGGATGCCGGTGCCGCTCACGGTGAGCATCGACTTCGACCTGGCCGACGGCGCGCACCGCAACCTCTGGATGACGGCGTCGCCGATCGACGACGGGTCGTGCCGCACGTTCTGGTACGTCTCGCGCGACGACCGCCACGACGAGGACGACGCCGACCACCTGGCGTTCCAGGACCTGGTGCTCCGCGAGGACGAACCGCTGGTGACCAACCAGGACCCGCCGTCCCTCTCGCTCGAGCCCGGCTTCGAGCTCTCGGTGCGGACCGATCGGGTGTCGATCGAGTACCGCCGCTGGTTGCGCGAGCTCGTGACCGCGCGGGCGTCGGGACCGGCCGAGGTCGCGGCGGCCGTCGCCGCCGATCGGGTCGTCGTCGAGGCGCCCATGGAGGCCCGATGACCCACGTCCTCACCAACCTCGATCCGTCGCTGCGCTCGGCGTGGCACCCGGTCCTGCGGACCTCCGATCTGGGTGACGAGCCGGTGGCGGTCAGGCTCCTCGGCGAGCACTGGGTGGTCGTGCGCCTCGATGGCGAGGTCGCCGCCTTCGCCGATCGGTGCCCGCATCGCCTCGCCCCGCTGTCGGCCGGGCACGTCGAGAGCCAGGGCGACCGCGACATCCTGCGCTGCGGGTACCACGGCTGGTGCTTCGAGTCGACGGGCGGCTGTTCGAGCATCCCGTCGTTGCCCGACGGCGCCACGCTCCCACCTCGGGCCCGCGCCTTCGTGCCGGCCGGAGTCGCGACCCACCTCGGCCTGGTCTGGATCGCGCCCGAGCCGCCGAGGGTGCCGCTGCCCGACGTGCCGATCGCCGCCGACGAGCTCGGTCGGTTCCTCAGCGGCGACCTCCCGGTCCTGCAGGCCTGCGCCTCGGCCGGCCTGCTGATGGACAACTTCCTCGACGTCGCCCACTTCCCGTTCGTGCACGCCGCCACCATCGGCGACGAGGAGTCCACCGACGTCGGGCCCTTCGAGATGGAGCGCGACGGCCTCGCCCTCACGGTTCGATCGGCCCAACGGTTCCCCAACCGCGAGGATCCCGGCGTCGAGACCGGCGAGCGTCCGTTGCTGCAGACCCGCCACGTCACCTACCGCTACACGGCGCCCTTCGCCGCCTGGTTGCGCATCGACTACGAGGAGGCCGGCGGCACGAACGTCATCACCTTCTTCGTCCAACCCGTCGACGCGGACCACGCCACCATCTATGCCTCGGTGCAGCGCGACGACCTCGACGGTGACCTCGACCGGTTGGCCGAGGCGGTGGCCTTCGAGCACGCCGTCACGGCGGAGGATCTCGTGGTCCAGGAGGGGTACCTCCACCGCTCCATCCCGCTCGAGCTGACCACCGAGGTCCACGTCAAGGCGGATCGCATGACCGTCGAGCTCCGTCGTATCCTGGCCGACTTCGTGGCCCAGGCCACCCTGACCGCACCGCCAGCCGCGGCGCCCGCCCCAACAGGGAGCACCGATGGGCGAGTCGCCCACCACGAGCGCCTCGGCGAGGCCCACGCCGGCTGACCCGAGCGACGGGCACCCCGACCGCTGGCGGATCCTCGCCGTGCTCTGCGCGGCGCTGTGCATCGTCGTGCTGGACAACACGATCCTGGCCGTCGCCGTCCCTCGGGTCGGCCACGACCTCCACGCGGACGAGACCGCGCTGCAGTGGATCACGACCGCCTACAGCCTGGTGCTGGCCGCCCTGCTCCTGCCCCTGGCCGGCCTCGGCGACCGGTTCGGCCGCAAGGGCCTCCTCCTGGTGGGTGTGGTCCTGTTCGGCGCCGCCTCGGCCGGTGCTGCCTTCGCGGCATCGTCGGGCCAGCTGATCGTCGCCCGCGGGCTGATGGGCGTGGGCGGCGCCGGGACCATGCCGGCCACGCTGGCCGTGCTGGGCAACGTGTTCGCCCAGCACGAGCGGGCCCGCGCCATCGCCATCTGGTCGGGGATGTCGGCGCTGGCCGGCGCGGCCGGGCCGGTGGTCGGCGGCATCCTGCTCGATCGGTTCTGGTGGGGCTCGGTGTTCCTGGTCAACGTGCCCGTGACCGCCGGGGTCTTCGTCGCCGCGCTGCTGCTGGTGCCGACCTCGAAGGATCCGGCCACGCCTGCGGTCGACGTCCCCGGATCGCTGATCTGGACCGGAGCGTTGGGCCTGTTGCTGTTCGCGGTGATCGAGGGACCGGGACGCGGGTGGGTGTCGGCAACCGTGGTCGGTGCGGTCGCCCTCGGCGTCGGCCTGCTCACCTTGTTCGCGTGGTGGGAGCGGCGGACCTCGCACCCGCTGCTGTCCCCTGCGGCGGTGGCCGACCCCCGGATGCAGGCGGGGATGGTCGCCGTGCCCGCCGTCTTCTTCAGCGTCTTCGGCGCCCAGTTCGTGCTCAGCCAGTGGCTGCAAGGCGTGGAGCGGCTCTCGCCGCTGCAGTCCGGAGCGTGCTTCGTCCCGAACGCCGCCGCCGTCCTGGTGGGCTCGCTGTTGTCCACCCGGGTGGTGGCCCGCATCGGACTCGGCAAGGCCACGGTCACCGGCTTGCTCGTCCTCGCCTCCGCCGTCGGTTTCGGCGCCGCCTTCCACGGGAGCCTGGCGCCGGTGATCGCCGCCATCGTGGTGGTGGGGCTCGGCGTCGGGCTGGCCTGCCCGCCCGGCGTGGAGATGATCATGGGTTCGGTTCCGCCCGAGCAGGCGGGCCAGGCGGCTGGCGTCAACGAGACCATCGTCGAAGCCGGCGGCGCGTTCGGGATCGCCGTCATGGGCAGCGTCCTCGCCGCGGCAGCGGGAGGGGTTGCCGCCATCTCGCCGGGGAAGCTGGGCGGCCCGGCCGCGGCCGCGGCGCGGGACCACTTCACGCACTCGCTGGCACCGCCGCTGTTGACCGCCATGGTGATCCTGCTGCTCGCCGCGGCGGTCGTGTGGCGGCGCACGCAGGGCACCGACGCCGCTGAACCCGTAGGAGGGACGAAAAGATGACCCGACGACTGGTGATCGACACCGACGGCGGGGTCGACGACGCCGTCGCGTTGTGGTGGGCCCTCCGCTCGCCCGACGTCGAGGTCGTCGCCCTGGTGGCCACGTGGGGCAACGTCGACCGCGACCTCGCGGCCGCCAACCTGCACCGGATCCTCCACGCCGCCGGTCGGCCCGACATCCCCGTGGCGCTCGGCGCCACCGATCCCATGGGTGCCACCCCGCTCACCGATCGCGCCACCCACGTGCACGGCGAGGACGGGCTCGGCGGCCACGCCCACCATTGGTCCACCGGCGGTCTGGTGCCTGTGCGCGAGCCGGCGGGTGAGCTCCTCGCTCGCCTCGCCGCCGAGGAGCCCGGTGGCCTCGACCTCGTCACCATCGGCCCGCTCACCACGCTCGCACTCGCAGTGGCGGACCACCCCGAGATCACCCATGGCTATCGGTCGCTCACGGTCATGGGCGGCTCGGTGCGCGCCGGCGGCAACGCGCTCCCGGCCGCGGAGGCCAACGTCGGCCACGACCCCGAGGCCGCGGCTCTGGTCGTCGACGGGCGCTGGAGCACCGAGCTGCCGCCGCTGCTCGTCGGTCTCGACGTGACCATGCAGGCCCTCCTGTCCGTCGATGACGAGCTGGCGGCCGCCCAGCGCTCCGACGCCCTCCCGGCGCGGTTCCTCGCCGGTGCGCTCGAGGGCTACGCCGCGTTCTACGCGTCGGTCGGCCAGCGGCCGGTGGGCACGTTCCCCTGCCACGATCTGTTGGCCGTCCTCGCCGCCGCCGAGCAGCCGGTCATCACCGACGCTCCGGTGCACCCGCTGGCCGTGGACACCGGCGGTAGCGCGGCGTGGGGCGCCACCATCGCCGATCGCCGCCCGATCCCCGAATCCGACAGCGACGGCTTCGCGCCGTGGCGCATCGCCCTCGGTGTCGACCCCGCGCCGTTCCGTGCCGCGGTCGCCTCCCTCTTCTGAGCGGCCTGGCGTGAGGCGACGGCGTCAGGCGACGGCCTCAGCGGCCGTCTCGCCCGCGTCGGCCGACACCCAGTTGTCGATGTCGTGGGCGGCGTGGACCTTCAGGGCGTCGGGCGCCCCGCTGGCCTCCACCGAGGTGCGCGCGATGTCGGCCAGCTGCGCGTCGTCGAGGCCGAGCGTGGTGCGGCACAGCTCGTACTCCTCGAGCAGCCCCGGGCCGAACAACAGCGGGTCGTCGGCGTTGAGCGAGCAGCGGACCCCGGCGGCCAGCAGTTCGGGGAGCGGGTGGTCCTCGATGGATGGGACCACCGATAGCAAGACGTTGGAGGTGGGGCAGACATCGAGGCAGATCCCGAGGTCGGCGAGCTGCACCACCAGGTCGGGGTCCTCGACGGCGCGCACGCCGTGCTGGATGCGATGGGCGCCCAGCCGGTCGACGGCGCCGACGACGCTGGACGGTCCGTCGAGCTCGCCGGCGTGGGGCGCACTGAGGAGGCCACCGGCCAGGGCGATGTCGAACGCCTCGGCGAAGGGTTCGGGCGGGTGGCCGGCCTCGTCGTTGTGGAGCCCGAAGCTCACCACCCCGTCGGCCGCGTAGCGCACCGCCAGGCGGGCCTGCGCGATCGCGTCGGACGGGTCGAGCGTGCGATCTGCGGCGATGAGCAGGCCGGTGCCCACCCCGTGGCGGCAGCCCGCCGCGGTGAGCTCGTCGAGGATCAGCTCGAGGATGTGCTCGTCGGACCCGAGGCGTTCGCGGTGGTGCGGCACGTAGGTGGCCGGCTCGACCCAGACGGCACCGGCCGCGGCAGCGTCGGCAACCACCTCGTCGACCAGACGGCGCAGGTCGGCGTCGCTCTGCAACACCTCGCAGGCCGCCACGTACATGTCGGAGAAGGCGCTGAAGCTCCCGAATCCCCGGATGACCGGTACGGCCATGCCGGCCGCATCGGCCAGCTCCCGCAACGTGGCCGGGCGCATGGCGCCCTCCAGGTGGAGGTGGAGGTGGGCCTTCGGCAACGTGGCGAGGTCGCGCATGTACGCACGGTACGCAGCGCGCTGTTGCCAGCGCGGCACCGGTCGGTCAACGCTGTGTGAACAGGGTCGCCGGAGGCCTACGTTCCCCTTGTGATCCCACGCCGCACCGTCGCCAGCTTCACCGCCCTCGCCCTCGCCGCCGGCCTGGTGGCCTGCAGCTCCGGCAGTGGCGGCCCCGCAGCCACGACGACCAGCGTGCGGCCCGCGACGGCGAAGGCTGCCTACGAGGGCAAGGGCCCGCATCCGGTGGGCACGACCACGTTCGCCCTCGGCGACGGGCGGCGGGTGGTGGCGTGGTATCCGGCGGCCTCGTCGGCGAACGACCAACCGACGGAGATCTTCGACATCGCGAGCCTCTTGTCGCAGAAGCTGCAGTCCCAGATCGCCGCCGACCTCCGGCCGAAGTACGCGATCGACGCCCACCAGGGCGCTGAGCCGGCCCCCGACGGGCCCTTCCCCGTGGTCCTGTTCAGCCATGGCTACGCCGGGTTCCCGGAGCAGTCGGCCGACCTCGTCACGCACCTCGCAAGCTGGGGGTTCGTGGTGGTGGCGCCCGATCACGTCGAGCGCAGCCTGAGCGGACTGCTCGGCACGGCGTCGCAAGGCGTCCCGGCCCTGAAGGACCCTGAGGTCCTCAGCCAGTCGCTCGACGCCGCCATCGCCGATTCCAAGCGGGCCGGCTCGCCCCTGCACGGGCTGCTCGACACGAGCGAGGTCGCGGTCGCCGGCCACTCCGCCGGTGCCGAGGCCGCCTACGCGGAGGCGTCGTCGGATCCACGGATCAAGGCGTTCATCTCGTACTCCGTGGGGCTCGGTGGCGAGGATGGCAAGGCCGCTGTACCCCCGGTCCCGAAGGTTCCGGGCATGGTGATGCTCGGCACCAAGGACGGCATCATCGCGCCGGCCGAGAGCCGCAAGGTCTACGACGACATGCGGGCACCGAAGTACGAGGTGCAGATCCAGGGCGCCGGCCACCTCGTCTTCTCCGACATCTGCGAGATCGGCAAGGACCAGGGAGGGCTCGTCGCCTTGGTGAAGGAGGCCGGGCTCGACCTGCCGGCCAGCCTGCTGCGGTTGGCGAGCGACGGCTGCGAGAAGGGCGATCTCGAACCCACGAGGGCCTTCGCCGCCATCGACCACCTGAGCGTGGCGTTCCTCCGCTACGAGCTCGGCATCGACGCCAAGCCGGTGGGCCTCGACCCGAGCGTGACCAAGGCGTTCACGACCGCCAAGGTCACGCTCACCATTGACCCCGCCTGAGGCCGTGACTCGCGGCGCTCAGCGGCCGGCGTTGGGGTCGTCGGAGAACCGACCCAGGATGACCTGCTCGACGCTGGCCACGATGCCGTAGAGGATCACGCCCATGAACGTGGTGATGGCGGCCGAGCTCCACAGCTTCTCGTAGTCGCTCTGAGGGGCGGACAGCAGCATCACCGAGCCCAGGCCCTTGCCGGTCGCGAGCCACTCGGCGAGGAGCGCACCCACCAGAGCCAGCGGTGCGGCGATGCGCACGGAGGCGAACAGCGCGGGGAGGGCCGAGGGGAGCTGCACCTTTCGCAGCGTCGTGCCCTTCGTGGCGCCATAGGCCCGCATCAGGTCGATCGAGGGGTCCGGGACCGCCCGGAGCGCCAGCCCCACGTTGATCAGCGTGGGGAAGAACGTGATGATGCCGGCGATCATGGTCACCGCGGCCAGGCCCCGGTGGAAGATCAACACGATCAGGGGCGTGAGGGCCACCAGCGGCACGGCCCGGAACGCCATGGCGATGGGCAGGACCGCCTGCTCGACCACCCGGTACCGGTTGAACACGAGGGCCAGCGCCACACCGGCGATCGTCCCGGAGAACAGGCCGAGCGCGGCATCGCGCACGGTGATCTTGGTGGCCGACAGGAGCTCGTGGCGGGCCAGGTCGTTCTCGGGCGCCCGGAGGTACTTCCAGACGTCACCGGGACCCTTGGTGGTGAAGGGGTCGAGGTGCGCGTTCTTCACGATCAGCTGCCACGTCACCACGATCACCACGATCGCGAGCAGCGCGTTGGCGAGGGCTCGCAGGGCGCGCAGCCCCGCCTGGCGCGAACCGGCCGCCCCTGCGCTCGTGGACTCCTGCGCCACCGCACCGGGCGAGTTGTTGACCAGGAGATCGGTCATCGCTGCACCTTCGGTGCCCAGGTGGTGAGGAGGTTGCCGATCAGCGCGGTGGCGGCGTAGGCCGCGCCCGACACGGCCGTGGCGGCGACGGCGATGGCCCAGGTGCGCTCGATCTGCAGGCCGCTCTGCGCGGCGATCATGGCCGTGCCCAGCCCGCTCTCGGAGCCCATCCACTCACCGAGGATGGCCCCGAGGACCGCGGCAGGGGCGGCGATCCGCAGGCCCGAGAAGAGGCTCGGCAGACAGGCGCGGATGCGCACCTTTCGAAGCTGCGTCCAACTGCCGCCCCCATAGGCCCGCACGAGGTCGAGGCTCGTGCGGTCGGCGCTCTTGAGGCCGAGGAGGCAGCCGATCAAGGTGGTGAAGTACACCGAGATGGCGGCGAGGATCACCTTCGGGGCGTCGCCGGTGAACTGGATGTTCAACACGACGCCCAGGACCAGGATCGGCAGGCAGTAGCTGGCCACCGCGAGCTGCATGAGGGCCTTCTCGAGGAACGGCACCTGCACGAACGCCAGGGCGGTGACGATGGCGAAGGCGTTGCCCCACGCCCAGCCGGTGGCGGCCTCGCGAAGCGTGGTGGAGATGTTGTTCCACCAGAACTCGCTGCCGACGTTCTTCATCTCCGACAGGATCGAGGTGACGGTCGGGATGGTGTGGGTGTCCCGGAAGATGGTGAGGCCCACGAGCTGCCAGCCGCCGAGGACCACGACGGCGGCGAGCAGCGGTGGCAGCCATCCGGCCTTGGTGATTCGGCGCACGACGCTCAACCGGCGCCGGGTTCGAGGGTGGTGCCCGTGTCGGCCCCGCCGCCGAACAGCAGCTCGGCGAGCTCGTCCTCGAGCTCGTGGAACCGTGGCGTGCGCATCATCTCGGGAGTCCGGGGCCGGGGAAGGTCGATGTGGACCGTGGCGATGATCCGCCCGGGCCGAGCGCTCATCACCGCGACGTCGTCGGCGAGGAACACGGCCTCGGCGATCGAGTGGGTCACGAGGAGCGTCGTGGTGGCCCGTTCGGTCCAGATGCGCTGCAGCTCGAGGTTGAGCCGTTGACGGGTCATCTCGTCGAGCGCGCCGAACGGCTCGTCGAGGAGCAGGATCCGCGGCTCGACGACCAGGGCACGGGCGATGGCGACCCGCTGGCGCATGCCACCGGAGAGCTGGGCGGGCCGGGCATCCTCGAACCCCTCCAGCCCGACGAGCTTGATGAGGTCGGCGATGGTCTCGTCGGAGGCCTTCACGCCGCTCACCTCGAGCGGCAGCCGGATGTTGGAGCGGACCGACCGCCACGGCAACAGCGCGGCGTCCTGGAACGCGATGCCGAGCTGGTTCTTGCGCCGGGTGGTGGACGGCGCCTCGCCGTGCACGAACGCCGTGCCCGAGGTGGGCTGCTCGAGGTCGGCGAGGATGCGCAGGATCGTCGACTTGCCGCAGCCCGACGGGCCGAGGAGGGCGACGAACGCCCCGCTCTTGGCCTCGAAGTCGACGTTGTCGAGCGCCTCGACGACGGAACGCTTGATCTTGAACTGCTTGGTGAGCTGGTGGAGCGCGATGCCCGGAGGGCCGCCGGCCGCCCCGTTGGGGGCGACCGACGGATCCGCATCGGAGGTGGCCGACACGTTCGATTCCTTCCCGGCCCGAGCAGCCGTTTCGGTGGTGGGTGCGGCCATGGCCGGCCTCAGCCCTTGAGGCTCGGGTCGTCCTTGTAGACGGCCTCGAGGAGCGACATGTCGAACAGCTTGTCGGCGCTGATCTTGACCCCACCGGCGGCAAGCGACTTGATGGTGTCCGCGATGAGCGCGTCGGTGATCGTGAAGAGGCCGTTGGCGTCGGTGTCCTTGGTGGACACCAGCTTGTTCTGAGCCTTCGACTCGAGGACCTGCTCGGCCTCGTCGAGCTTCTGGTCCTTGCCGTATTTGGTGGCGGCGAGGTTGGCGCCCACCTCGGGCTTCGCGACGGCCTCGTTCCAGCCCTTGATGTCCCCGATGAGCGCCCCCTTGATCTTCTCGGGGTTCTTCTTGATGTCGCTGGCCTTGACCATCATCGTCTCGGACACGTACGGGTAGCCGTGGTCGTTGAGCAGGAAGGTCACGGTGTCGACGCCCTGGGTCTTCAGCAGGTTCGGTTCGTTGGTGACGAACGAGAACCAGCCGTCGACCTCGCCGTTGACGAGGCCCTGCGGGTCGAACTGGACCGGGACCTTGGTGATCTTGGAGGCGTCGAGGCCCGATGCCTTGATGAAGCCGTTCCAGACGGCCTCATTGGTGGCCTGGACGCCGATCTTCTTGCCGTACATGTCCTCCGGCGTGGCGATCGGCTTGCTGGCGAGGCTCATGACCGCGAACGGGTTCTTCTGGTACTGCGCCCCGATGATGATCAGGTCGGCGCCCTTGTTGATGGCGGCGGCGGTGATGTCGGGCGACGAGATGCCGATGAAGGCCTTGCCCGACTGCACCACCGCGTCCTGGGCCACCTGCGGGCCACCGGCCATGAGGTTGACCTTCGAGAAGCCGGCCTTGGTGTAGTAGCCGTTGGTGTCGGCGATGTACGCGCCGGCGAACTCGACGTTCTTGATCCACGACAACTGGTAGTCGAGCGTTCCGAGATCGGTGGAGCCGCCCGCACCCGTGGTGTCGCTGGTGCCGGCGCTGTTGTTGTCGCTGCTGCCACATGCCGACAGGAACGTTCCCCCGGCGGTGGCCGCCAGTCCTACGCCGGCGACGGTGAGACCGCCCCGGCTGAGGAAGGCGCGGCGGTCGTAGGACTGGGTCATCTTGGGCTCCTTGTAGACGTGTTGGTGACCAGGGCGAGCCGTCGTTCGGCGGCTCCTGCATCGCGCTCCGCAGACCCGGTGTACGGGATGGTGGAGATCGACGTTGACGCGACCGAGGTCACCAGCATCAGGAGGCCGGCCTGCGGCTGCTGCGTCATGGTTCGTGACTGTAGGTTTCGCTTCAACGCTTTGTTGAAGAATGCTGTTGCCATCGTGTCAACAGCTTGTAAACGGGCAGGCGACCGGTTGACGACGTCGAGACACACCCCCACAGTTCGATTCCATGACCCCCACTGACGCCGCACCCTACGCCCAAGCGCGGGCCGATTTCTTGGTGACCGGAGCCCTCCTCCTGGCCACCGTGGACGACGACCGGCGGGAGATCCCGGGGGGCTGGGTGGCCATCACCGACGGGTTGGTGAGCGGCATCGGGGCAGCCGGTTCGGAGCCTCAGGCCGACGAGATCCTGCGGGCCGAGGGGTGCCTCGTCACACCCGGCTTGATCAACACGCACCACCACATCTTCCAGAACCTGACCCGGGCCCACCGACCGGCCACCCAGTCGACGTTGTTCCAGTGGCTCACGACGCTGTATCCCCTGTGGAGTCGGCTCGACGAGGAGGCCGCCTACCTGTCGGCATGGGTGGGGCTGGCCGAGCTGGCCCTCGGCGGCTGCACCACGTCAACCGACCACCTCTACGTGCACCCCCGCGGTGCCGGCGACCTGATCTCCGCGGAGATCAGGGCCGCGGTGGAGCTCGGCATGCGGTTCCACCCCACCCGCGGCTCGATGAGTCGCTCGCAGAAGGACGGAGGCCTCCCGCCCGACTCCGTCGTGCAGACCGACGAGGAGATCCTCCTCGACAGCGAGCGCCTCGTCGGTCTCCACCACGACCCGTCGTGGGGGGCCATGGTCCGCATCGCGCTGGCGCCGTGTTCGCCGTTCTCGGTGACGCCGGAGCTCATGGTGGCGACCGCCGAGATGGCCGAACGCCTCGACGTGCGCCTCCACACCCACCTCGCGGAGGACCCCGACGAGGACACGTACTCGATGGAGACGTTCGGGATCCGCACGATCGAGCACTTCGAGAACTGCGGCTGGGGCACCGACCGATCGTGGGTGGCGCACTGCATCTATCCGAACCAGGCCGAGATCGAGCGCATGGGTCGGTGGGGGACCGGCGTCGCCCACTGCCCCAGCTCGAACATGATGATCGGTGGGGGCGGGGTCTCGCCCGTGTCCGACTTCCGGGCGGCCGGGGTCCCGGTCGGGCTCGGGTGCGATGGCTCGGCGTCGACCGACTCAGCCTCGCTCTGGATGGAGGCACGCAACGCCATGCTCCTCGCCCGCATGCGGGGCGGTCCGCAGTCCACCGGGGCCCGCGACGCGCTCGAGATCGCCACCCGCGGCTCGGCGGCCTGCCTCGGTCGAGAGGGCGAGCTCGGGGTGCTCGCCGTCGGTTCGGTCGGCGACCTCGTGTGCTGGCCGCTCGAGGGGGTGCAGTTCGCCGGGGCCATCACCGATCCCATCGAGGCGTGGCTGCGGTGCGGGCCCGTGTCGGCCAAGCACACCGTGGTCGCCGGCAAGGCGATCGTGCGCGACGGCGTGCTCGTCCCGCCGGGCATCGAGGACATCCTCACGCGCCACCACGCCGCGTCGACCAGGATCCAAGCACGATGAGTGCGCCGATCGAACTCGCGAGCCCGCTGGGCCAGGCGCTCGAGGCACTGCCCAAGGTCGAGCTCCATTGCCATGTCGAGGGCTCCATGCGGCCCCACACGGTGGCCGATCTGGCGGCCAAGAACGGTCTGGCGCTGCCCGTCGACGACCCGACCGAGCTGTACGCCTACGACTCGCTCGACGGATTCCTGCGAGTCTTCTGGCTCGTGCAGTCGACGCTCGGCGACCGCGGCGACTGGGCCCGCCTCGCCTACGAGTCGGCCCTCGACGGCGCCGCCCATGGCCTCGCCTACCGCGAGTCGTTCTTCACCCCGGCCCGGCACCTCGCCGCCGGTCAGGACCTGGCCGAGATCGTGGCCGGCCTCGATGAGGGCTTCGCCGCCGCCGAGGCCGAGGCGGGCGTCCGGGTGCAGCTCATCTGCGACTTCGACCGCGACTTCGGCCACGCGGTCGCCGAGGACACCGCCGCCCAGCTCGTGGCCCTCCGCCGCGCCGGCGCCACGGGCATCGACCGGGTGCTCGGTGTCGGGTACGACTCCACCGAGATCGGCCAAGAACCCGACTGGTACGTCGAGGCGTTCCGCACGGCCGGCGCGGGCGGCTTCCGGCGGACCGCGCACCAGGGCGAGAACTCGGGGCCCGACGCCATCACGGCGTGCGTCGACCTGCTGGGCGCCGAGCGCATCGACCACGGCCTGTCCATCCTCGATGATCCCGACGTCGTGAAGCGGTTCGTCGACGAGCGCATCGCCCTCACCGTCTGCCCCAACTCCAACATCCGCATCGCCAACGCCTACGCCGATCTCGGCGAGCACTGCTACCCGGCCATGCGCGCCGCCGGCCTCGTCGCCACGCTCAACACCGACGACCCGGCCCTCACCGACCTCGACCTCGGCTACGAGTACCGCTCGGTGGCCGGCGCCTTCGACTGGAGCTGGGACCTCATGGTCGACGTCGCCCTCGACGGCGTCGAGGCCTGCTGGCTCGAACAGGACGACAAGGCCGCCCTGCGCGACCGAGTCGAGACGGCCCGCAACTCCCTGCGGCCGTCACCCGCCCCCTCCTGACCCTGCCGTCCAACGCACCCATGTTTCTCGTCAGCGGGGTGGGAGGCCGGCGACCGGGGGGAGCTTGGACCAGCAGAAGTTGATCCAGGCATCGGTCTGCTTCCACGCGTAGGTCGGCACGATCACGCTGTGGGGCTTGTGGTAGAGCACGGCTGTGCGGGTCTCGCGAACGTGCTGGGCGAGCACCTCTCGCACCAGTCGAAGCGTGTGGCCGGTGTCGGCGACGTCGTCGGCGATCAAGACGTTGAGGTCGGTGATATCGACCAGGTTGAGGCTCGGCGGGAGCACGACCGGCACGTCGAGGCGGGCGTCGACCCCCGTGTAGAACTCGACGTTGATGGCGCCGCAGTTCTTCACCCCGAGGGCGTAGGCCAGCGCACCCCCCACGGTGAGGCCGCCGCGGGCCACCGCCACCACGATGTCGGGGATCCAGTCGTCAGCTGCGATCTGCTCGGCCAGCTCACGCGTCGCGGTGCCGAAGAGGTCCCACGTGAGCTCCTCGCGGTCCTCGGCGTCGGTGGCATCGGTGGGGTTGACGTCGGTCATTGCGGCAGCCTGCCACGGTCAGGCATCGGCCAGCGCGGCCCGGCGCTCGAACAGCTCCTCGGCGGCGGCCTGGGCGCGAGCGCGCACGGTTGCCACGTCGAAGGTGGTCGGCACCCCGCCGGCGACGACCCGGTGGCCGTCGACGAACACGTCGCGGACGTCGCGGCCCGACGCCGAGAACACGACGTGCGCCGCCACGTTGAAGTCGCGCCCGTGCAGCACGGGGGTGGTGTGCAGCCCGCCGAGGTCGATGGTGATGATGTCGGCTCGCTTGCCGGGCTCGAGCGAGCCCGAGACGTCGCCCAGTCCGGTGGCCCGGGCCCCCTCGATGGTGGCCATCGTGAGCACATCCCACGGGTCGCCGCTCGTGGGGTCGAGGGTCGTCACCTTCTGCAGGAGCGAGGCGAACTTCATCTCCTCCACCAGGTCGAGGTTGTTGTTCTCCTTCTCGCCGTCGCTGCCCAGGCCCACGAGCACGCCCTTGGCGCGCAGGTCACCGACCCGGGCCGGGCCCGACGACAGCTTCATGTTCGAGCACGGGCAATGCGCCACCGACGTGCCCGTCTGGGCCAGCAGTTCGATCTCCCGATCGTCGAGCCAGACGCAGTGGGCCACCAGCGTGTTGGCCCCGAGGATGCCCCGGTTGAAGAACTCCTCGATGGGCCGCCGCCCGAACCGGCTGAGGGACTCCTGCACCTCCCAGATGGACTCTGACGAGTGGGTGTGGATCCCGGTGTCGAACTCCTCGGCCAGGTCGGCCGCAGCCCGGAACGCCTCGGGCGAACAGTAGAAGAGGTGCTCGAGGCCCACCCACGACCGGACTCGTCCGTCGGCCGCCGTGCGGTGCGACTCGAGCAGGCGGCGGTTGCTCTCGATCGACTCGAAGTAGTCGTAGCCGTCGAGATCGGCCACGTAGGGCACGAGCGTGGCGCGGATGCCGAGCGTCGTGGCCGCTTCGGCAGACCCCTCCATGAACCGCCACATGTCCATCACCGAGACCGTCCCGGCCAGCAGGCTCTCGGCGTAGCAGTGCAGCGACGCGGCGTGCGCGATCTCGGACGTGAGCGCCTTGTGGGCCGGATCGACGTAGGACTTCAGCCAGTCCCACAGCGACATGCTCTCGGCCGTGCCTCGCAGCAGCCCCGAGTGCAGGTGGCAGTTGTGGAGCCCCGGGAGCACCGCGTGGCCGCTGGCGTCCACCACCTCGGCGCCCGCCGAGCCCGGGTCCGCATCGAGGGCGTCCACCTCGCCGATGGCCACGATGGCGTCGCCGTCGATGAGGACCGAACCGGGGTCGAAGGCCGTCTGGCCGCCGGTCATGGGCAGGACGATGCCGTTGCGGATCAGGGTGCGCATGGCCACGACCCTCCCCTGACTTCAACAGATCGTCAATCCCGATGGGTGCGTGTTCACAGCCCCTTCACGGAGCCGGTTCGGCGGGCGCGTACCCTGACCTCCGTGCCGGCCCGCCACCCGCTCCTCGCCGCGATCGAGCCGGTGGCCGAGGCCATGGGAGCCACGATCGTCGAGCGGAGCAAGGTGCGGCCCGGCGACATCCCGCTGACCTGGGACGGTGAGCTCGTGGGTGGCTTCCGTCCCGCCCAGCCTCAGGACGGCCTCGACGCGCTGATCGCCGCGGTCGAGTCGGAGATGGGAGCGGCACTCGTCGAGCTCACCCGGGAGGACAAGCAGACCGCCGTCGCGCGCCTCAACGAGCTCGGCGCCTTCCGCTACCGCAAGGCCGTCGAAGACATCGCCGACGCCCTCGGCGTCTCCCGCTTCACCGTCTACAACTACCTGAACGCCCGGGGCTGATCACCAGTCGATGTCGTCGGGGACCTCGCCCCAGGTCTTGCCGGTGCCGGCGAAGGTGGAGAGGGGGGACGTGGGGATCCACGTCCCTGCTCGCACGCACCCGACGGGCTGGAGGGCGGTCGGGGACTGCACGACCTCGACGCCGTCGGACACGGGGAACGGACCGTCGGTCCGGAGTCGCATCACGGACACCTCGGCGGCGCGGCCTGCGGCGAGGGCACCCAGCTCGTGGGAGCGGCCGATGGCCCGGGCCGTGTTGGTGGTGGCCATGGCGATCACGTGGCGGAGGTCGATGTCGAGCGCCAGCATCTTCGTGAGCGTCTCGGCCAAGGAGTACACGGGCCCGCTGATGTTGAACACGTTGAGGTCGGTCGACGCCGTGTCGGGCAGGTAGCCCTGGTCGACGAGCCGCCGGGCCTCCTTGAACCGGAAGTCCGTACCGGAGTGGCCGACGTCCAGCACGACGCCGCGGTCCACGGCATCACGGAACTCCGGGACGGCCTTGCCGTCGGGCCCGCACATGCCGCCGGCGCCGCGGAAGGCGTGGGTGATGATGTCGCCGCCTCGCAGCTGGTTGAGGAGTGCCTTGGGGGTGATCACCGGCGTGAACGGGAACCGGCCCAGGTGGACCATCACCGGTAGGTCGCCCATCGCTCGCTGGGCGGCGTCGAGGAACGGGGAGAACTCGGGATCGCCGACGTGACATGCCCGCGCCTTGGCTCCCACGACCACGTCGCTGTTGCGGTCGACCGATGCTTCGAGCGACTCGAAGTCGAGGTTGCGGAGGTCGTTGGCGATCTCCAGCTTGTGGCAGATGAAGTCCTTGGTGGCCAGGTACAGCTGGTTGGGATCGAGGAACGCGAGGACCCGCGACCTCGTCGCGGGGTGGTCGATGATCGCCCGGCGACTGATGTCGAAGGTGGCCACGCCGCTGGTGCCGCCGTCGACCAGCACGGGCACGCCCATGTCGACACCGACCTCGTCGGGCTCGACGCAGAAGTCGCCGAGCCCGGTCATGACGTGGCAGTGCAGGTCGATCAGGCCCGGGATGACCAGGAGGCCGGTGCAGTCGATGACCGCGGTGTCGGGGTGGTCGACGAGGGCCGGATCGGTGGGGCCGACGGCGCTGATGATCCCGTCGCGGATCGTCACGTCCGTCGTGGTGTCGGTCTCCGAGGCCGGGTCGATGACCCGACCGCCCTGCAGCACGAGTGTCTCCATCCGCCCATGGTCCCCGGCGCATTCCGTCCGGTCCAGTGCATTCTTGGTGTGGAAGCATGCAGGGCATCTATGAATGAACTCTCCGCCGACCTCAGCCTCCGGCAGCTCGAATACCTCGTGGCCGTCGCCGACCTCGGATCCGTGAGCCGCGCCGCAGCCCTGTTGCACGTCACCCAACCCACGATCTCCCACCAGCTCGCTGCCCTCGAACGGCGCATCGGCACGCCGCTGTTCGAGCGGGTGGGGCGGGGCGTTCGACCGACCGAGGCAGGCCGCGCCTTGGCGGCGGGCGGGCGCGAAGCGCTCGATGCCGGGCGCCGCGGGGTCGAGGCCGCCCGGCGGGCGGGGACGGCGGGGGAGACGCTGAGCATCGCCATCGTGTCCTCGCTGGCCGCGACGATCCTCCCTCCGGCACTGGCCGCGTGGCGCGAGCGCGAGCCCGACGTGGAGGTGCGCATCCGCGAGCACCTGCGCCGTGACGAGCTGGTGGCCGGCCTCGAGCGGGGCGATGGGGACGTCGGGATCGCCGTGCCACCCGACGGATGGCGCGGCGAGCGGGTCGCGCTCGGCCAGGAGCGCTACGTGGTCGTGCTACCGCCCGACTCGCCGGAGGTCGGGCGCCGATCCCCGCTTCCGCTCGGCCTGCTCGCCGGCGTGCCGTGGGTGCTGTTCGACACCGACCACGGCCTGCACGACCTCGTGCAGCAGGCCTGCGCCGAAGCCGGGTTCTCCCCGGCGGCGGCGGTGCGGACCCGCCAGATCGACACGGCG